>CAYLZS010000461.1:0-4426 GCA_964388065.1 uncultured Granulosicoccaceae bacterium | reverse complement strand
CGTTGGAATTAAACGCTGTTGAGAACAGGAGTGAAGTTCTACGCATTAGTGAGATTCAGAGGGCGTTTAGAATTCTGTGTCAATGAGTAAATGCATTGAATTTATATATTGCTATAAGTCCAACACAGCATCAAGTCGACCCTCAAAAAAGATAGCCAACTGAGATAATGCCTGGTTCCAGTTTTGTACGGGCATCGTCCATTTCTTGGACGCGTTTTGTATGCCCATGTAAAGCAATTTGAGTAGGCTGTTATCGTTAGGAAATCCGCCCTTGGTTTTTGTTAGTTTGCGAAACTGGCGATGTACTGCTTCTACTGCATTTGTGGTGTACATGATTTTTCTGATCGGCGCAGGATAACGAAAATAGGCTGACAACAGATCCCATTTGCCCCGCCACGACTTGATCACAATTGGGTACTGCTCACCCCATTTCGCTTCCAGCTCGTCTAATGCGGTTTCAGCCTCACCTAGGGTAGCCGCTCGATAAACGGGTTTCAGATCAGCCATGAACCCCTTGTGATTCTTAGAGCCAACGTAGCGCATTGAGTTGCGGATCTGATGAACAATACACAACTGAACTTCAGTCTGCGGAAAGATCGTCTTTATGGCTTCAGGAAAGCCTGTCAAGCCATCCACAGAGGCAATCAATATATCCTCGACTCCACGATGCTGAAGGTCAGTTAAAACCGAAAGCCAAAAGTTCGCGCCTTCGGTTTCAGATAGATACAGCCCCAATATCTCTTTCTGTCCTTCCAAGTTCAGCGCCAGGATGGTGTATACCGCTTTATTTTTGTAACGCCCGTCTTCTTTGATTTTATAGTGGATCGCATCAAGCCAAACAAACGGATAATGACTCTCCAGAGCACGCTGTTGCCACTGCTTTACTTCATCGATGATTTTGTCTGTTACAGCGCTAATTGTCGCTGTAGAAACGTTGATGCCGTACAACTCCTCGACGTGACTGGCAATGTCCCGGTAGCTCATACCAAGCCCAAACATAGACAGCATTTTCGTTTCAATTTCGTCGCTGACTGAAGTCTGATATTTTTTTACTATTGTCGGTTCAAATGTTCCAGCTCGATCCCGAGGAGTTTCTAATTCAAACTTTCCAGACGTTGATTTTACAGTTTTCCTTGACTTACCGTTACGCCGATTAGGAACGACATCGTCTGCTATATGGCTGTCAATTTCTCCTTCCAAAGCAGCTTCTGTAAGCTGTTTTATTAGTGGGGCAAGGACCCCATCTTTTCCAGTTATTGCTTGTCCTGATTGAAGTGCTTTTAACGCTTCTTCAAAGTTGAATTTCTCTGACATGAATCAATCCTGTTTTGTATATGATAAAGGATTGACACAGAACTTCTAACACTCCCCAGATTTGACCCCTTGAGTTCTGACCCCTTGAGTTCCTGACCCCTTGAGTTCCTTCAGTTTATACATGGCGGTCTAGGAGCCTGCGCGGCAGAAGCTCTGCTACTGCGAACGCACCACAACGGCGCGCCATTTCTTATAAACTTATGGATCGATCATTTTCGTTACGTATGCCTTATCTTATGCAAATAGGGCTATGCGCCTCAAATGATCGTTCCTGAATTTACAAACTATGGGCCCTCGCTGCAGCACGTTCTCGTTACGCAGATTTCTACGGCGCAGGCTCCTGGGTTTAATAAATAAGCTTACTTGTCCGTGAAGTAACTTTCGACTTCCGCATCATCTTTCATATCATCATCGCGAGAGCCCCCGACAACACGGACCGGATCAATGCTGCTCCAAAGTGGTGTGGATGCCATTACACTTGCGAACAGTGCACCCCCGCGCAATGCCCATGCGAGCACACCGGCTGTGGTGCTGATAGAAATTCCGATAGCAGTATCACTTGTCAGTTGATATCGATTTCTTTGGAAAGATTCTGAATCTTCCAGGTCTTGCCCCAGTCGCTTCAGAGCATCAACGAAAGACGCGTTGGACACAACATCATGCGCTTTAGTGGTTTCTACATTGGTGAGTATTTCTACACTAACGGTGCTGAAATTAATATTTTGGAAGTCTACTTTGGTAGATTTCAGCTCATTGTGTTGTCTTACATCGAGACCTGTAAGTGACAGCAGTTCTTCGATTCGATCACCACGATCTGTGTTTTCAAATTCTCTTATTGGAATTACCACGTCCTGTTCGGTTGATGTCGTACGACTATCTGGAACGCCCCGATCTATATTGACACTGAAATCTGATTCGCCAACTGCTTCTTCAATTGGTGCTTCTTCGATTGTACTGTCAGTCGGTTCTGGCTCCGGTATTGGGACAGCAGGTTCATCCGGGATGACGCTGTTAGGATTTTCGAAGGCGCTGGCGAAAAGTGGTTCGATAGTAACTTCTACGGTTGCTATTGCGAACACACCGTCTTCATTGGTAACACGATAGGTGAAACTGTCTTGCAGAATCAATGATCCATCGTGCTGATAAGAAAAAGTACCATCGCTGTTTATTGTTACTTCGCCACGTGTTGGTGGTGTTTCAATTGATATGATCAGGTTTGAATTTTCCAGAATAGAAGCGCTGGCAAGAGCGTTGGCTCCGGAGACCAGAAGATCGCCTTCCAGTGAATCGAAGGCCTCACCAAATTCCAGTACTATTGCTTCATCGTCAATTATTGGCTGCGCATCAATAACTTCATTGATCACGAAGTTAAATCGCCCGTTCACCGGCTGTGAGTTATCCTCACCGCCGTCGCTCAGAGCAATATCAAAGAAATCTTCACTGGTTTCGGATCCATCATGGGTATACACGAGCTGGTCGAGTATTATCTGTTCAAGTGTAAATGAATCACCGACACTCACTGGTGCGCCGTTCAGGGTTAGTTCGCCGTTGGATGGAAGTGTATTGAGTGTGAAGTTCAGCTCTGTTGGCAACAGATCATCAGCGTCGGTGGCAGACAGCGAGTCGGTAGAGATTATGTTTTCGCTGCCTTCATCAACAGTTATTCCTTCGTTCAAAAGCAGTGGAGGATCGTTGACTCCGGGTAGATCGAAATTAATGAAATTCACCGTTGGATCAATGAACTCGCCACCGTTGCCTGTACCGCCGTTGTCGTGAACCTGAAAGCCAAGACCATTGAAACCCAGGCCATTTACATCCTGTGGTGGGGTGTAGGCCAGCAGGCCGGCATCAATATCTGCTATATCGATTATTGCGTCTGTAGTTACCTCTGCGCCGTCAATGGTCAGAGAGCCATCCTCCGGCAGTGTGGTGATTGTAATTGCAATAAACTCGTCATTGTCATTGATATCACTAAAGCCGAAATCCTCACGGCTGAAGATGTAAGTTGTGTCTTCCTCTGTAGTAATAACATTGTCCTGGCCGCTTGGTGCATCGTTGGTATTGACAACGTCAAAAGCAATTTCATTGGCACTGACAGACATATCTGATCCATTAAATGCTGTACCGCCGTCATCGACCAGTAGAAACTCAAAACGATCATACGCAATTCCATTAGCGTTTGGCTCGGGGCTAAACACAAGATCACCTCCTGTGATGGCAGCAGCGCCGATGAATTGGCCTGGTGTAATTGAACTTCCGGCAAGTGTCAGTTCACCTAAGGTGGGTAGCTGATTAATAATAACTCCAGCCAGATTGTTTTGATCCAGTCGATCGCTAAAGCCGAAGTCTGCTGTAGTGAGTGTGTAGTCAGTGTCTTCGAGAAAAGTCACAACATTGTTCTCGCCCGAAGGTGCATCGTTGACTGAATTTATTTCTATAGTACGTGACAGGTTGTCGCTATCGAGTTCACCATCATTAATAGTAAACTCAACAGTTCTGGCAAGCGTTGAAGGATTGTCGCTGGAGTTTTCATAGGTAACGGATCGCAGTGCAGCGATATACTCTGCAACGCTTGCCGATCCTGACAGAGTCAGTGTTCCGTTTGCAGGATCGAAATTACCTGTAATACCTGATGAATCCTCAAAGCCCAGTATGTCTTCTAAGGGAGAATGGTTTTGGGTTATAGTTACTGTCGCAGATTCGATGAGTGTGTCGTCCAGATCTGCGAGTGAGATGGTGGATGAAATAACGGTTGGTGCGTCGTTCTCGCTATAAACCAGTGGTGCAGGTTCTATTGTTGCCTGTGTTGGTGCATCGTTAACCTGCACAATTGAAATATCTCGGGTTAACTGATTGCTGTCCGCATCACCGTCATTAATCTCAAAGGTAATTGTACGATCGAGAGACGATGGGTCGTCACTGGTATTTTGGTATTGCACAGAGCGAAATGCTGCCTGATAATCTGCAAGGCTTGCACTGCCGTTCAGACTCAGTATTCCAGTGGTGGCATTGTAGGTGCCGGTAATACCTGACTGATCGCTAAAGAGCAGAAAATCTTCACCTGCTGCGAAGTTGCCACTAATGCTGATTGAGGCTGACTCCAGCAGCACGT
>CAYLZS010000460.1:0-4525 GCA_964388065.1 uncultured Granulosicoccaceae bacterium | reverse complement strand
CCGTTCCTTTTATTGTAAGTGGCCTTGGCGCAACGCCTGGAGCCGATCTCTACCTCCTTAACAGCGACGACCGAATCGACCCTGGCACCGCCCAGATTCAGAACGACGAAGCAAACCAACCTATCCGCACCGGAGAGGTTGCAAACCTTGTCCTGGACCTTCTTGGCCTACCATCTGTTCCCGGTTCCAACCTGAACAATGACCAGTCTCTAGACTTCTAGAACAGCTCCCCCTCTAATAAAGCAATCTGCTTCCTTGGAGGGGGCTTTAGTTTTTAGGCCAAGCGATTGATAAGCATACTTCGAAGTTAGTCGGGACAGGCACTCCAAAAAGAGAAACATGAAACACCGCCCGTTGTAATGTTTGATTTTTAGGCACACTAAAAGCGTTGTTAGCTGTAGATGTAACCGTTGTGACTAAACCCCGAAAGCAGCAAATATCGCTGGATGCTACTCCCTTTTACCACTGCTACTCCAGATGTGTGCGTCGAGCTTTCCTCTGCGGAGTTGATTCCCATTCCGGTAAATTCTACGAACACCGCAGACAACAGATTGAAGATGATCTGTTAAGGCTTGCCTCGGTTTTCTTTATCGATGTGGCTGCTTTTGCTATGATGACCGCATAGTGTAAATACCCCTGGTTATTAAGTGATTGAGTTTACTTGAATAAATATTCCTGATTACTCAAATTACCCCCTTCAAGAACTAATTTACCGGTACGCTTGAGGTGATTAATTATCGCTAACACCGGTTCTGTGTCAAAACTGGCCTTTTCTATCGCATACGGAGCGTAGGGAACAACCTGTTCCGCATTCAATAACCCAGCGTCTATAAGCCTCGTAATCGTGTTTATACTGACGCCGGCGTATTCATGCGCTTGCGTCATCGTAAGCAGATTATCACTGCGTTCAATCCGTTGAGAATTGTCAAAGTACTTTCGTCTCGCTACCCCGACACGGGTACTTGTCCATCGATTCCCTTTACCGGTCTTTCTGCCAAGCTTTCCCAGTACCATTGCGATTTCGCTGTCGCTGTGTAGCGGTGCCATCTTCTGTATGATTTCTATATCGTCTTTGTCAGTCTTATGCGCTTTGGCTGCACTCCTTGGTCGATCTATTTTTACTTCTGTATGGATACCGTTGTGCCAGTGGATAATGAAATGGATCTGCGTATCGTCGTTGATCAAATCGACCATAATTTCCTTAATCAGAAGCCTCACAATTTGCTTCTTCAAACGCATAGGGCATTCAGGATGATTCCACGTGTCTTCGAAGTGTTCGCCCAGGGAAAGTATCCTCTGACGATCCTGATCGTTCAGCCTCTCTGGAGTAGCGCTCATCGCTTCCAGAGACTGCTGAACAGCCTCGACTTGTTCGAGCTTTTCATTCCAGCGTTTCTCCAATGTATCCACCACCAGACGGTTAGATGGATCTGCCTGATCGTACTGACTAAATGCACGTTGAGCTTCATATTCTAATTGCTCTAACTGACGCTGAAGTGCTTGTTGCTTATCGTTGTCCCGGGTATTGCACTTGTCTATTGCCGCAAAGCTGGCATTGACGCCCTCTACAGAGATAGTGTTGAGTATTTCCTGAGATACAGCTGTATCACTCCCTTTGCCTGCGAACCCAATGCAATAACTACCGGCGCTGTTATAGTCTCCCATGCAGTGGTATCTCGCATGGGTTCCGGATTTTCCCCAGTAACGAACCTGAAGCTTTTTTCCGCATCGTGAGCAACGCAATAAACCACTGAGTAAGCCATGACCCTCACGTGCAGCCAATACCTCTGGATTCTGTTGAAAATTGGTACCGTTGTTTTCAATCATCTTTTGATTTTTTTCATAATTATCCCAGCTAATATACCCTTCATGGTGGTCTTGTATAAACACCTTTGCTTTATCGTGTGATTGTATCGATTGCTGCCGTTTGCGGATTTTTCCGTCATCAAGTACCTTTTCGACAGGCCGTCTGCCATAGACGTAAGCGCCTGCGTATATAGGGTTATGCAAAACATTGGGAATATACGTCAGTGCTGGTAGCTTCCAAACCAGTCCTGCCTTTGAAGATACAGATTTGTTTACCGGCACCTCGATTTCATTGTCCATGAACCAGACATAGGTCTGTCGTATCGATTTAAGTTCACGGAACTTACTGAAGATCAAACTAATTGCATCCTGAACGCGTTTGTTCGGATCTAATACCAATTGATCACCATCGCGCACATAGCCGGGAGCAATAGAGCAGTACAGCTCACCGCGACGCGCCTTTGCGTCCTTGCCCTGCTGCATCCGAAGCTTGAGTACATTAAGTTCAGCAACGCTGATGGTGCCCTTGATACCCAGTATAAGCTGATCGTCCACGGTGTTCGAATCGTAGATACCTTGCTCATCCCCAAGAAGGGTATCGAATATCTGACATACCTCCATCAGGTGACACCAGTCTTTGTCGGTTCTGGAAAGTCGGGAGAGCTCTCTGCTTAAGATAATTCCGACATCGCCGAGAGCAACACTGGCTAACAATTGCTGAAAACCGGGTCTTTCCCGAGCGCCGGAGCCGGCACTGATGCCAAGATCTTTATCGATCACATCAATTTGATTAAAGCCCAGTTCTTTTGCGCGCTCTGTCAGAGCGTATTGCAATCGTTGGCTTTCGAGGTTCTGGCGTACTTGTTTGGTCGTAGATTGACGAACGTATACAACCGCCTTTCGGGCGAGGTGATTCGCGCTAATCTTGGTTGGTTTCTTGAGTGTGTTCATGGGATTCTGTCCTTGGTGAATGGAAAACGTGAAAAACGATCTCGCCCATCAGTTCGACGAGTAGTCGATGTTGTTCATCGTCGAGATCTAATGGACGGGAAGGGTTTTGCTTGTCGTTGAAATCAAGCGTCTGCTGGTGTCGCATCATTTCCCTTTGCGGCTGGGTTGAACTCAGCAGCAAAGCAACTTGATTCGAGTAAATCAACAATGTCGAAATAAATACTTAAATCGACGGTGACGGTAGAACTGATTTCTAGTTCTCCGGCGGCCGGATCTGTCATCCATAGTGGGATAGTGAATGTCTTTCCGGGCGCTCTCTGTAGTGTCACTTGCGACGAGACGGGACCGCCGCTGCGCTGAAGGGTTTTGAAGGTTTGATTGAAGTACGGGTGAAATCTGTAATGGACCGTTGCCTCCAAAGGCAAGGTGTTTAGAGTGGCTAGTGATGTCCAATCACTACCACGTTATCCTGCACGTAGATAAAGCCCGTACGAATCAGTGGGATGCCATAGAGGTGATAAAGCGCTGGCATCGGTTATTTAAGGGCAGTAAACAGAGTCAGGCATTCAGTCGAGGTGAGGTTCTGGAAGGTGCTGATCGAATTCTGCTGGATAGTGAAATAACCAAATGGCAAAAACGGCTGTGTGACATCAGCTGGTTTATGCGGGTAGTCAATGAAAAGATCGCACGCCGTGCCAATGCCGAGGATGGTTGCAAAGGGAGGTTTTGGGAAGGAAGATTCAAAAGCCAGGCGCTGCTGGATGAGAAAGCATTACTGGCGTGTATGGCGTATGTTGATCTGAACCCGGTTCGCGCCGGTGTGGCGCAGACCCCTGAGGACTCAGCCCACACATCGATAAAACAACGAATAGACGCGCTGCGGTCCTCGGGACGAGTGCCGGATATGCTAGCCCATCAGCCGAAGCGACTGGAACCGCTCGTCGGCCACCCGCGACAGTCAATGCCAGCGGGTTTATCCTATCGAGTAGAAGACTACATTGAACTGGTAGACTGGACGGGTCGTCAGATACGAGAGGACAAGCGAGGACGAATAGACGACGACCAGCCTCCGATACTGGAAAGACTGGGTATAGAAACCGAGCATTGGTTATATCTGACACAGTATTACCAAAGTAGCTTTAAGTCATTGGTTGGCACTGTGTACCGGGTACGTGAGGCGTGTCAGCAATTGGGCTGAAGAAAAGCCATAGTCTTGCAATGTGCAAGGCGCTATTTGGATAATGCAAGAATCAGATTACAAGCCCAGATTCGTAATACGAGAATATCCAAAAAAATGGGTGTCCCTGTTGTTCCCCCCTGTTGTTCCCCCACATGGAGTAACCAAATGGCCACATTTGCTTCGTCTTTGTGAGACTTCAGTTGCGAAAAAAAACACTACAGAAATCAGGTTGCCAATACTGCAAGATTACACAGAGAAGCCGATCTCAGTTTCTCCTATTGCAATGCCTGTCCTACTTTTCTTTGCCTGTCCTACTTTTCCTCTTTCATCTACCAACTACTTCCACTTCTGCAAGGCTTAACGGATTGGTGTTGCCCACAAGCTGAACTCGGACATAGCGGCCGTTACCGTTAATATCAATACGGGTTGGGTCGCCTGCTATAGGGCCGTAATAAAAACTATCTACGTCGGGATTTGATAGATTGCTGCTAAGACTGTCGCTAGTAAATGGTGTATCAGAAATCAATACATAGAAGTCGGATAAGCGAAAGCGGCAACAGTCATCTGTGCGGTTGTACAGGTTAATGT
>CAYLZS010000459.1:0-4299 GCA_964388065.1 uncultured Granulosicoccaceae bacterium | reverse complement strand
TTGTACGAGGCAAGTTCCTGCTGGCTGATCTCTTTTTGCAGTGTTTCTTCAAGTTCCTTTTTAGTGGCCGCAAGATCAACCGATGGTATAGATGCGCCGGCGCGCTCAGTAAGTGGTACATCACCTTTAAGGACCTTGTCCTGTAGTGCTTTCGGCCAGCCTTCAGGTATCTGGCTGAGTTCACCTTTCATTAGAGCGACTACAGAGTCGGGGAATGCAATTTCCTTATCCGGATGATTGACATCTTCGACAGTCAAATCCTGACTGACCATCATCAGTGCCAGATCGCCAACTACTTTGGAAGAGGGCGTGACTTTAACGATGTCACCGAGCATTTCGTTGACGTCGGCGTAGGTTTGCGCGACCTCGTGCCACCTTGGCGCTAATCCAAGTGACCGGGCCTGTTCTTTCAGGTTAGTGAATTGCCCGCCCGGCATTTCATGCAGATAAACTTCTGATGCGGGGCTTTTTAAGTCACTCTCAAAAGCTGCGTACTGGGCACGCACTGACTCCCAGTAAAAAGAAATTCTTTGTATTGCGGTGTTATCGAGCTTCGGATCTCGTGCGTCACCGGCAAGGGCTGCGGCAATAGAACCGAGGCATGGTTGAGAAGTGCCACCTGAAAAGGCATCCATTGCAGCATCTACTGCATCAACTCCGGCGTGGACTGCAGCGAGTACAGTGGCGGCGGAGATGCCGGATGTATCGTGCGTATGAAAGTGAACCGGAATTCCAACTTCTTCGCGCAGCGTTTTAAATAATACACTTGCAGCGGCAGGCTTCATTAATCCACCCATGTCTTTAATACACAAGATGTGAGCGCCGGCTTTTTCAAGCTCTTTTGCCATATCGGTGTAGTACTTCAGTTTGTACTTTGGTTTTGCGTCATCGAGCATATCGCCGGTGTAGCAAATTGCCGCTTCACAAAGCTTGTTTTCTTCAAGCACGGTGTCCATAGAGACACGCATGTTATCTATCCAGTTGAAGCAGTCGAACACACGGAACAGGTCGACTCCACCGGCGGCGGCTTCTTTGACAAAATGCCTGACGACGTTATCTGCGTAGTTTGTGTAGCCGACACCGTTAGCACCGCGAATCAGTGCCTGTAAAAGTATATTCGGTGCGCGTTCTCTGATCAGGGCAAGCCGTTCCCACGGGTCTTCGGTCAGAAAGCGCATGCTGACATCAAATGTGGCCCCACCCCAGCATTCAAGCGACAGCAGCTGTGGCAGTGCTTTTGAGTAGGCGGCGGCTATGTTTACAATGTCGTGGGTACGCATGCGTGTGGCAAGCAGTGACTGCGGTGCATCACGCATGGTGGTGTCGGTAAGCAGTACCTGCTTTTGTTCCCGCATCCATTTTGCGAAGGCTACCGGACCATCTTTGTCGAGTCGTTGCTTTGTGCCGTCTGCCGGTGCCTGATCGAACCATGGTGCGTCCATCGGTCTTTCGTTGGCACGTGGTTTGACTCTGTCGCGTGCATCCGGATGGCCGTTGACGCTGACATCTGCAATGTAGTGCAGCAGTTTGGTGGCTCGGTCCTGACGCTTCACCTGTTCAAAAAGTTCAGGTGTTGTATCGATAAACTTGGTGGTGTAGCTGTTATCGAGAAAATTCGGGTGGCTGATTATGTTTTCAAGAAATGTCAGGTTGGTAGCGACGCCGCGAATTCGAAATTCGCGCAACGCACGATCCATACGCTTAATGGTTTCTTCAGCGGTGGGAGACCAGGCGGTAACTTTTTCAAGCAGCGGGTCATAGAAACGGTTGATTACAGCACCGGAATAAGCGGTACCACCGTCGAGTCTGATACCAAATCCCTGAGCACCGCGGTAGGCAGTGATACGGCCATAATCCGGAATAAAATTCTGCTCAGGATCTTCTGTGGTTATACGACACTGCATTGCATGGCCGTTGAGCTTTATTTGTTCCTGTGGCGGTACACCTGATTCAGGTGTACCGATTTTCTCACCACTTAAAAGATGAATCTGTGCTTTGATGATATCAATACCGGTGACTTCTTCGGTCACTGTATGCTCTACCTGAACACGCGGGTTAACTTCAATGAAGTAGAATTCTTCTGAGTCGATGTCCATCAGGAACTCTATCGTTCCGGCACCCTTGTAGTCGGTTGAGCGGCCAATCTGTAGCGCGTACTCGGATATTTCTTTGCGCTTTGCATCACTGAGATAAGGCGCTGGTGCGCGCTCGACGACTTTCTGGTTGCGGCGTTGCACGGAGCAATCGCGCTCAAATAAATGCACTACATTGCCGTGTGTGTCACCGAGTATTTGTGCTTCAACGTGGCGGGCACGTTCAACCAGTTTTTCAAGATAAATTTCGTCTTTACCGAATGCAGCGCGTGCCTCCCGCTTCGCTTCTTCGACTTCTGTATCGAGATCTTCTTCCGAGCGTATCACCCGCATGCCTCGACCGCCGCCACCCCAGGAGGCTTTGAGCATGATCGGGTAGCCGACTTCCGCTGCCATCTTTTTAATGGTTGGCATATCGTCCGGCAGAGGTTCTGTGGCAGGTACGACCGGCACACCGGCTTTGATGGCGAGATTGCGCGCGGCAACCTTGTTGCCGAGGGATCGCATGGTTTGTGCGCTCGGACCGATAAAAAGAATACCGGCTGCATCGCAGGCATCGACAAACTCCGGGCTTTCCGAGAGCAGTCCGTAGCCCGGGTGGATAGCATCTGCGCCGGACAATTTGGCAACCCTGAGTACTTCTTCAATCGATAGGTAGGATTCAATCGGGCCCATGTCCTGCTCGAGGTGTGGACCTTTGCCCACCTGGTAGGCTTCATCCGCCTTGAAGCGATGCAGTGCGAGCTTGTCTTCTTCTGCCCAGATAGCCACGGTTTTGATGTCGAGCTCATTGGCAGCACGAAAAACCCGGATGGCGATTTCCGAACGATTGGCGACGAGGATTTTTTTAATCGACAAAATGGAGATACCGAGAGATGAAACCGCCAATTATAACGCGTTTTAGACAACAACTGCGCGATGAAATACCGAGCGCGTTCAACCGCCCCCAGGTAATCGCGTAGCGGGGCAGGGTGTAACCTCTGCCGAGATTATTTGGCAGCCAGCGGTATTTTAATAGTCAAATTCGCTCCATACCGGAGCGTGATCAGAGGGTTTATCCATCGATCGGATATCGTAATCCATACCACTGTCGATCAGGCAGTCTGTTAAGGGCTTAGTGGTGAGCAGATGGTCGATTCTCAATCCGCTTTTGGGTTCGCGATCAAAACCACGGGTGCGATAGTCGAACCAGCTCAGGCACTCTTTTGAGTCGGGGTATTTGATTCGATAGGTGTCGTCGAGCCCAAAGGCACTCAGTGCCTCGAACCACTCTCTCTCTTCTGGCAGAAAACTCACGTGGCCGGTGCGCAGCCATGTCTTGACGCTTTTTTCACTAATGCCAATGTCTTCATCGACAGGTGCGATGTTGAAATCTCCGATCACAGCGATCGGTTCATCGTTCCTGTACTTGTCATTTAAAAAGCTGGTCAGGCTTTTATAGAAGTTTTCTTTGTCGGGAAACTTGGTTGGATGATCGCGCTTTTCGCCATTGGGAAAGTAGCCGTTCATGACGGTAACTGGTTTGCCGCTTTCAGATGTTGTGGTAGCGGTTATCAGTCTTCGCTGTGAGTCTTCAGTATCACCCGGTAATCCTTTAATGACATTGGTGAGTGGTCGCTGCGACATGAGTGCAACGCCGTAATGTGTTTTTTGACCGTGGTACTCAACGCTGTAACCAAAGTCCTGAACAATTTCAATCGGAAATTCTTCGTCGGTGACTTTGGTTTCCTGTAGTCCGATGATGTCCGGCTGGTGCTTTTCAATGACAGCTTCAATCTGGTGAAAGCGCAAACGCAAACTGTTAACGTTGAACGAGACAATTTTCATAGCGGTTCACTATTAATTATATGATTGGATAAGTTATCTGTGTGAGATTTCAGTATCAGGCAACACCAAATACTCTGACAGCATCCAGTACACATCGCAATTGTGTTAGTGCGCGTTTGGTGGCTTCCAGTGTGTCTTTCAGGCCCTGCAATTCATCTTCACGGACTGAGTCGTTGCGTTTTGCGAGTCGGGTTAGTCGGTCAAGTTCTGCACCGAGCCGCGCTTCGGCTTGCTCGATTGCGTTGCTCTTTAATAATTCCAGCTGATCGTCGGCAAGAGTTTCCGCGTTGCCCAGCATAGTTTGCAGCTCCTGACGCTTTGCATCAACCAGTTGCTTTGCGAGCGGTTTTTTAATTGAATGGAATGCGTCGTTCAGCAT
>CAYLZS010000458.1:0-29773 GCA_964388065.1 uncultured Granulosicoccaceae bacterium | reverse complement strand
CGGCACCACCGTCGCCTGCATCGGCACCACCATCACCTGCATCGGCACCACCGTCGCCTGCATCGGCACCACCGTCGCCTGCATCGGCACCACCATCACCTGCATCGGCACCACCGTCACCTGCCACATCTGCATCACCAGTTCCGACGACTCCGCCATCTGCTACATCACCGGTCCCTCCAACAGCAGCGTCACCGCTGTCTGAATCACCATCCCCGGCTAACAGTGCACCAGCGAGAACAACGCCGCCAATCACACCGGCCGCAGTTGCCGTGCTGCCAACACCTGCAAAGCCACCATTGGTGCTACCTTCCTGTCCAATACAGGCCGATAGAACACTGGTGGCCAATACTATTGGTAATGCTTTTCTGATCTGACTGGAAAGTATCTTACGCTTCATTCTAAACGCCCCATTTGGAAAGGTTAAGGTGACTTATGCGGTAGAAGTACGTCTGTGGCAAAGTCGGGTTCTGTCAATGTTCTTGTAATTTATCTGGTTTTCACTGCCAGCGGTTGCAATCGAACGCTCTGCAAGCAGTATTTTACGTAGCTCAGCCAGCATCCCGAACCCGCGTATCTACGGAGTTCGGTCTACAAGTCGCCAGGATAACCCGGCAACCATTCCAGCTTCTTCTCCAACGATACTCTAAATCTTTATAAACCCCACGGACCATACCGTAAAAAATTAAGTCAAATTAGTTACAAATCGCGAAGCTATTACCGCCAACCCCACCATTGTTCATAACACATTAGAATACCAACCTGAATCCAGCTAAACCAACAAGGCGAGTTTGCCAAATGATATTCCCGATACGCGACGAAAACCCGCAAATTCAGGTTCCGTATGTCACCTATGGCTTAATTGCGCTAAATGTTATCGCCTGGCTTCTGTTGCAGGGTTTTGGTGCAGAGCCGGGTCTGAGTCGATCGGTATGCGCATTCGGACTAATACCCGCTGACCTCACCGGTGCCGACTTCAGCAGCAATTTACAGATGTGCGAGATCGACGGAAAACCGGATTGGCACACTGTAGTCAGCGCGATGTTTATGCACGGCAGCTGGATGCACCTGATTGGCAATATGTGGTTTTTATGGATTTTCGGCAACAACGTCGAGGATGCAATGGGACCGGCACGGTTTGCTATTTTCTATCTGTTGTCAGGACTTGCAGCTTCACTTGCCCAGATACTTGCCGACTCTGGTTCAGTGATTCCGATGGTCGGTGCATCGGGTGCTATTGGCGGGGTGATGGGTGCATACATTGTTTTATACCCGCGCGTTCACGTTCATATGTTTGTGATGATAATTTTCCGCTCTTTTGCAGTTCCCGCATTCCTGATGCTTGGCTACTGGATAGTAGTTCAGTTTATGGGCGTATATTCGTCAGCTGGCAGCACAGGTGGCGGGGTGGCTTTTTGGGCACACATCGGTGGCTTTGTAGCAGGTGCGTTATTGATCTTTATCTTCAAGAACGAAACACTACTTGCACAGCACCAGTACCGTGGATGGAATCAAAAGCAGCACAGCGAAACAACATGGCAAGCAGTGTCTACCAAAGACCAGCGGTGGCAATAGTTGCTTAACTCTTTTGCTTTGAGTGCTGGTTATTCCTTACCTTACGGCTATGGAATAGTGTCTGCTTATCACGCAAAAAGCCTATAAAAAGCTATGCCTGAAACCCATGCTTGAAACCTGGGCACTGATATCTGTCGCAGGTGCGTTCTTTCAAAATCTGCGGTCTGCACTGCAAAAGTACCTCAAGGGAAAGCTTTCAAACAGTGCTGCAGCCTACTCCAGATTTTTATACGCTCTGCCTTTCTCGCTAATCTATCTTGCCAGCCTTCATTGGCTCACAGAAAAAAAAGTACCTCAACTCAATAGTCTGTTTTTTATTTATTGTGCAGCCGGTGGTATTGCACAAATACTGTTTACGGTACTTCTGCTTTGGATGTTTTCGTTTAAAAGTTTTGCGGTCGGTACCACGCTTTCAAAACTAGAGGTGATCGTGGTAGCAATACTCGGTGCAATACTGCTGCAGGACGGATTGAATGCTCCCGCGATTGCGGCAATCGTTATTTGTTCAATGGGCGTTGTGGCACTTACTGCCGGGCAAACCGGTATTCATTTACACACACTCCGAAAACAGCTGCTTGGTCGCGATACAATCATTGGACTGACGTGTGCTTTTTTTCTCGGTGCTTCTGTGGTGTGTTTTCGCGGGGCATCACTGGCGTTACAGCACAACGATGTGCTGATGTCGGCCGCAGTGACCCTTGTTGTCGCTCTCACCATTCAAACCCTGGTGATGGGCATCTGGATTACCCTGCGTGAACCTGAGCAGTGGCAAAAGCTCGTGCAGCAATGGCGGTGGGCAATACTGGTCGGAGCTACTGGTGTCATCACTTCAATTTGCTGGTTTACCGCATTCACAATGCAGAGCGCGAGTTTTGTTCGCTCAGTTGGAACCATTGAGCTGCTCTTCACCTACTTTTTTTCGACGAGAATATTTAAAGAAAAACTTTCGTCCTATGAGATAGCCGGTATGTTCCTGATAATTGCCGGGATTATCATCCTGTTGCTTAAAGGCTAAACAACCGATTTTTCATTTCCGTAACACTTCTACACTTCAGGTGTATTAAGTTATGTTTACAGTGTGTTAAACAAAAATGTTCAGTTTCTGTCACTATTGGTTCATCAGCGTAATAAAAAAAGTCCAAAACGTAATCTTTTACTAACAAAATGCCTTTAGTATCCGTAATGCCCGGGATAATTGACAGTCGTTCAGTCTCTATTTGGCTTTAACATCTATCTTGTCATGACAATTGCATTCTTTTCGTCATGACGCTAAAATTTATTCATGTCATGACGCTATAGAAATGGAAGACACATGATATGAAATTAATTTGCCAGATTTCTGACAGCGTCTATCTTCATTTAGTCAGTCTGGCAAAAAAATAACTAAAAAAGGCTACGCAGGTGCAGAAAGTTACAACATCAGAGCCACAGTGGGCCCAGGACGCCATTAACGTCCGACACACTGTAATTATTGCGCTGATCATCCTGAGCGGTGCACTGCTTCGATTATTCATGCTGACTAACCAGAGTCTCTGGTTTGATGAAGGCCAAAGCCTGTTGATGACGGATTCCAAAACCGTTGCGGGCACGCTGATCGAAATGGCTTCACACACAGGTGGCGACAAGTATCAGCCGCTCTATTTCATGATGCTCGCTGAATGGCGCTCAATGCTCGGCGACAGCGAATTTGCGTTGCGCATACTTTCTGTTCTGCCTGGCATTATCGCGTTGTTCTTTATGTACGCAACCGTTGCCAACATCTATGGTAGCCGCCACGCTATCTGGTCAACAACTTTCCTGACAGTTAGCGCTTTCTGGATTAGCTATAGCCAGGAGGTTCGCCCCTACTCACTGTTGTTCGCTCTGGGTGCAATTCAACTGTTTTTATTAAGTCCGATGTTATCCGGCAAACATAAGCCGACCAAATTGCGAATACTTCAATTCAGTGTGGTTACAGGGCTTTGCTGCTTCGCCAGTATTCTGCTCGCTGCCCTGACTGCAGCGCTCGCGATCTCGCACATAATAGTAACTTCAAAAAAACGCGAATGGCTGTACTGCTGGGTTCCCGCATCGCTTGCCTGCGTGCCAGCATTGTTTTATCTGCTGGGTACACCGGCTGTAGGTGATCTGGCAGTTGATTCAACTAACGGCCTGGGCTTACCACTCTACAAAAACAGCCTGTTTGCGATTTACGGTGTGCTGGTCGGCCATACTTATGGTCCACCACTTGATGCATTGCGAAACAGCGGCATTGGCGGATTGTTGAGTTATAAACTGGAAATGGTTCTTTTGTTTACCGTGGTCCTGGCATTAATCGCAGGCTTTGTTCATTCTCAAACTGCTAATCGATTTATCTCCAATCACAAAGCACCACTCTCTTTTAACAGAGCAAATATATTTTTCATCTGCCTGATGTTATTCAGCTTTGTACTTGCAATTCTGGTGGCCAAAGTCTCTGCAATTAACTGGATGCCACGTCACTCTTTTTACCTCTCAATCCCGTTAGCCGTTTTGTTGCCGCTTACTTTTAGCACAGCTTCAAACCGCGCCGGCATGTCAAGGTTCATCAACTATACCGCCAAAGCGAGCTTCCTGGCTGTGCTGGGTATGAACGTCTTTGCGAGCTACAACTACTTCTACAAGAGTGAATACTGGCGCGACGACTATCGCTCTGCAGCCGGTTACCTCGCTACCCAGCCGCATGAGATGGACAGTTCCATTATGCTTTGGGGCCACCCTCGCCTGCTTTCCTACTATGGCGACAATTCCACTCAGGACCGCTGGCAGGTTAACCCGCGTCCGGTAAGCAATGTTATGGATGACGTTCGAAGTGACACCGGCAATGTATTTGTAGCTATCAACCGGGAGTTTACCTGGGCCAGAAGCCTGCCCCAAAACACCGACCTGCAGAGTCAGGTAGCAGAAAACTATGATCTGGTGTCAGTAAAGAGATACGTGAATTTCAATATTTACGAGTTTTCTCATATCTCTAACAACGTGAAAGAAGCAACCCAGACTACAACCAAACTGGTCGAATCTGTCGCGATGTAACATGCGTGGTATCCGGTGGCCAGAACGGATGATGATATCCGATGATGATATCCGATGATGATCTGGCCAGTGGCAATCAGCCTTAACACGCAAAAGGCCCCTGCTCTATTCTTAACAAGCGCTTCGCAACAGTAGTCTGTTTGCGAATGTCGCTTCTTTGCAGCTGTCGGTTGTGGCTGTAATGGTTATACTCAAGGTCGGTTTCCTGACTATTTGCCGCTTCAATGCATGTTAATCCCACTGTAGAAGAAACAGAATTTCCACCGGTCACAGAAGCCGCAAACTGGATAGAAGGTCGTGTCTTTCCAACAGAGCTGCCTTTAATCAATGTGTCTCAGGCAGTGCCCGGTTATGCCACCAGCGACGATGTGCTCGATCACATGGCACAGGTACTACGTGAACCAGCGGTCAGCAAATATGGCCATGCACTCGGGCTGCCATCACTGCGTGAAGCGTATGCAAAATACCTTGCAGTCGATTCAGGCCATGTGAGCAACACCAATATTGCAATCACCGCCGGATGCAACCAGGCATTTCACGTCGCGCTGACGGCACTGGCAAAACCCGGTGATCAGGTTTTGCTGCCAGTACCATGGTACTTTAATCATAAGATGTCACTGGATATGCTGGGTGTGGAAACCGTACCGATTCCCAGTGCCACAGACAATCAGCTGGTACCTGACGCTGCTGATGCTGAAAAACTTATAACCGATAAAACCCGTGCGATTGTATTGGTTACTCCAAACAACCCGACTGGTCAGGAGTACCCGCCAGCGACTATCGATGCGTTTTATCAACTGTGCAAAGCAAGAGGTATCACATTAGTTCTGGATGAAACTTATCGTGACTTCAGACACGACACCTCTACCCCTGCGCACTCCGTATTTAACGATCCGGACTGGCCACAAACCGTAATTCATCTTTACAGCTTTTCAAAAGCTTACGCACTGGCGGGTTACCGCGTGGGTGCACTCACAGCCGATGAGGGCTTTCTAACACAGGTTACCAAGGTACTCGACTGTGTATCGATCTGCGCGCCGCAGCTGTCCCAAAGAGCGGCACTGTTTGCACTGCAACATGCACAGGTATGGAAACAGGAAAAATGTACCGAAATGCAGCAGCGAGCCAGTGCCTTTAGAACAGCTCTCAAACACAATGATCACGGATATCAGATCACCGCAATAGGCGCATACTTCGCTTATTTAGAGCATCCCTTTAGTCTGCCAGCCCGGCAGCTGGCTCGTTACCTCTCCGACGAGGCCAACCTGCTCGCCCTTCCCGGCGAAATGTTTGGACCACAGCAAGAGAAGCACCTGAGGGTGGCATTCGCTAATGTTTCACTCGACGTCATGCCGGAAATTACCCGCAGGCTGGCGGCGTTTCGCCCGTAGATTCGCGACATTCAGAGCAAAATTCCTTGATTTATCGCGTCTCTCTTTCTTCATCAAATTTACAGATTATTTCAAATAAAACAAACGATTAGATAGTTGACTTGGCTATAATACTCGTGTCCTTGAAACATGCCAGCAGAGCGTGGCAAAGGTCGCTCGAACTACGAATCAGCCGGTATTCCCGGCGAGGTTATTTCAAAATTCAGGGGTTTAAGCTCCTTACAAAATAGGAAATCAATATGTTAGGTTCTATTATCTCAGCGGTACTTGGCGGCGGCGGCGGTCTTCTCGGCGGCAACTTGCTAAGCAGCCTCACCGGGCTGGGAGCTGAGGGCGGCACAGGTAACATCGTCAGTGCTATTTCTGGTTTAGTTGGCGGTGGTGCGATCGGCGGACTCATGGGACGCGGCAGTGATGCTGCAGCGGCAGGTGAAGCAGCGGCAAGCGGATCAATAAACCCTAAGCAGATCATCGGCGGATTGCTCGGCGGTGCCGGCGCCGGTGCAATTGGCAACACAGTAATGGGTTTAATTGCCTAGCTGCCAATGCCAATTGGCCAACAAAATTGGGTAAGTAAATAAAAAACGCGGCTTTGCCGCGTTTTTTTTGTCCGAAAAAAAGATACAGCAAACTACCAGCGGCAGTTAGTTCGCAGTCCAATGATTCTGCGGCGGAACATGCACTTCAACGGTATCACCGTGCTCAATTGTTCCCTCGAGTTCAACCCATGCAGTCACACCACGAATGCCAACAGCACTTTTAACAAACAACTTTCCGTAACCGGGATAGTGTTGTTCAATTATGTCAGCAGGATACTTGCAAGGCTCGTTTTCCACATCTACTACCAGACAAGCACCACTACTGAACAAAAGTCTTGTTGCTGGTGGAATTTTCGTAAACTCACGCACGCCGGATAAACAAAGATTCGCACCAAGCCACTCAGGTTCGATCGCCGGAAGTTCCATTTTTTGGGCAATTAACTGTAACTCTTCTACAGATACAAGAGATACCTGACGGGTATTTCTAATAGTTGTTCCGACTTTGTATTGTCTTTTCACCCGAACACAGGACTCACGAGTTAGCCCGGTGTGAGAATCCCCTTCTATACCGCTGAACGAGACGTTTACAGAGTCTCTTGCAACAGTGGTTATATTGTTGTTCTCGTTAGTATGGATACACAAAGAAGATACAACACCTCTGCATCCTGAATCAGTTATGGCTGCCATACGTTCCCCACTGTGTAAAAACTATAAAAGGGCAAAAACTAACAAAAGCTAAGACAGGCAATATTAACGCTAACGGCTACAGGATCTAGCGAGCGGCTCTGTTCTGTACACTAAACTGTATCACAACGATCGGATTGACAAATTCATCCTGACCCTGGTCACCTACCCCGTAATCAACTCGATCAATACTGAACTCACCTCGCCCCACTCCCGCTTCAAGCAATAAAACAAACTCCACCTCGCGGGTTGTCCCTTTAATGGTCATATCACCGGTGACTCTATAGGAACTGTTATCAATCTGCTCAAATGTTGAAGACAGAAAAGTAGCTTCAGGAAACTCATCCGAAGCAAACCAGCCTGATGTTACCATTGTCCCGTCCAGCTGCGAGTCACCGCTGCTGACTGATGCCGTCGCAACGGTCGCTGACAGTGTAGAACGCTCCGGATTGGCCTCATCAATAAAAAGATCAACGCTGACCTCAGTGAATTTACCGATCAACGGTGCGCTCGACTGAATAGCCGTAAAGCCCACCTGTGCAGGCACGCTCGCGGTACCACTTACCGCGTTACTGTTGGCACTACTGGCAGCACTTGAACTATCGGTAACTGATTCGCCAGCACCTGAAACACCAGAGTCGTTAGCGGAGACAACATCTTCGTTTACTGATTCAGCCTGGTTAGTTGAATCATACAAAAACAGCCCTCCCGCAAAGATCAACAAAAATCCTGCCACGATGCCATGATTTAAATCACGCGCATCCCGATGACCATCAGACACCCACATACGAGACAACAACCGATCACGTTGAACGAGCTGATGAAAAAGAGCCGCACACACATGAAGCAAGATCAGTAACAAAAGTGTATTGGCCAGCCACATGTGCAACTGACCCGCCTGCACAGACAGTGCTTCTTTTTCTGGTATTGAGGATAAAAAAGAAATATGAGGCCATGGCACAACACCGTACAGCACAGTTTCAAGATTAAGCGGCGAAACAGATACAAACACCCAGCCGCTCACGGGTATGACCACCATCAGCAAGTACATCAACAGGTGCGTCGCGTGGGATGCGGCACTTTGAAAGCGTGGTGTATTCACCGGTAACGCCGGGGGCCTGTGCGTAAAGCGCCACAGCACTCGCACCACAGCCAGAAAAAATACCGTAATGCCGAAGGATTTATGCCACTGCGTTAGCGTAAAACGCAGCGGATCGGTCTCGTCCAGATGGGTCATATACTTTCCCATCGCCAACAGCCCGATCAAAAAAAAAGCGATCAGCCAGTGAAGGCTGATCGCGACTGAGGTGTAGCGTTTGTTTTCTTGCACGAAGTTTTTAGCGATTACTCTGCCGCATACAATTCTGCTTGAATCTCAAGCTTCACTTCATCACTGACGAAAGGAGCACTTGCACCCAGATCCCAGTCAGAACGTTTCAAACCACCAACCGCAGTAATACCTACAACCGGCTTTTTACTTCTCGGATGCAGCATTGCAGCATTGACTGTAACCTTCATTACAACAGGTTTCGTAACCTTTTTAATTGTGAGGTCACCAGTCAGGTTGTAGGTTCCATCTGCATTGGCTGTCAGCTCCGAGCTGTTGAAATCGATGGTAGGATTTTTTTCCGCATCGAACCACTTTTCACCGGTGATGTGCTCATGCCAGACTTCAGAACCGGTATCAACACTGTCTGTGACTATCTCAACATTGACTTTGGTATTTGTCGGGTTGGCATTGTCCAGGTCCATTGACATCTTAAATTCATCAAACTGCAGTACCGGGTTTGACAAGCCGAGATGGTTGTATTGAAAATTGATGTAGGCGTGCGTCGGATCGACAAAATACTTACCGGAAGGTACCGCAGTCAGATCAGCGGCGGAAACAGAACCCGCGAACAGAGCGGAAGATAGGAGTAAAGTGGAAAATTTCATTAATTGGTACCTGGTGTGGGGGAATAATCGCGACATTTTGACTTCGAACTTATGGTGTTGTTCAATGCCAGTCAGTCCTTAATTATGAAGCACCTGACTTAAAAAGTTCAACCGACAATTCAAGAATTAACTGTTCTAACTAATAGAATAGAACACCGGGTAATTAGAACAACAGTATTTCGAACAAACAAGCCGCTGCAGGCTCGCCCTATCAGTCTAAAGCTTGTGAATAAAAAGTGTCGGCAGTGCCCTCGGCCAGCGTTTTTAAAAAAGTAGATTTGTCAACTTTTTAAGTGTGGAAAAAATGATCACATCAGCACAGCTTGAGCAATACCGTCACGATGGATTTATATTCATAGAAAACGCGCTTACTGAAATTCAGTTAGAAGCGCTTCAATCCGCTACCCGCCGATTGATTCTCGAATCTGCCCGAGTTACCTCAAGCAATGACCAGTATGATCTCGACGCTGGCCACAGTGCCGATCAACCGCGACTGACCCGTATAAAGCTTCCCCATTTGCTCGACCCTGTATTCAAAGAGGTGCTGCAAAGCGAGCAGATTATCAATCTCATCAAGCCACTGCTCAAAACAGAAGATATACGCCTTCACACCAGTAAATTAAATACCAAGGAACCACACGGTGGTCAGGCGGTAGAGTGGCATCAGGATTGGGCCTTCTACCCGCACACGAACGATGACCTGCTGGCAATTGGCATTTTGCTTGAAGACGTAGAAGACGAAAACGGCCCGTTGATGGCAATTCCCGGTACCCACCGGGGCCCGATACTGGATCACAGCAAAGACGGCATCTTTTGCGGTGCAATCAACCCCGATGACTCACTCTTTGAAGTCGACAAAGCAATAAGTCTGAAAGGACGGGCGGGCGACTTAAGTATTCATCATGTACG
This sequence comes from uncultured Granulosicoccaceae bacterium, assembly GCA_964388065.1. Taxonomy (GTDB): domain Bacteria; phylum Pseudomonadota; class Gammaproteobacteria; order Granulosicoccales; family Granulosicoccaceae. The sequence continues at coordinate 19,689 of CAYLZS010000458.1, read as the reverse complement.
TACACTGCATGGCTCAGCACCTAATCACTCTGAACGCGCACGTAAAATTCTTTTCTATGAGTGTGGTGCTGCCGACGCATGGCCAATTAACGGCAACAGCAGTATGTATACAGGTTTGCCACAACAAACACTGTGGGATCAATTGCAGCAGCAGATGATCTGCGGTGTGCAGGGGACACAGGCGAGACTTGAAAACGTGCCAGTCACTATGCCTTTAGCACCACCACCTGATCCAACATCCATTTTTAAAGTACAAAGCAGTGGTGGTGCAACCAGTGCCTTCGCCGCAGACTGAATCTTATGCCACTCAATCGCATCGCGCTTTTACGCTGGTAACACTACGCAATATTTCTTCTGCTGTTGCCGGTGCATTTAAAACCGGAAAATGCTGGTAGTTACCTGCTGCGGCAATAGCATCACGAATTGCACACCAGACAGAAAAAGATAACATTAATGGCGGCTCGCCTACTGCCTTCGATCTCATCACAGTAGGTGCTGCATTCGGACTGTCCGCCAGCAACTTTACATTAAATTCCTGCGGTGCATCCCCGATGGCAGGTATTTTATAGGTTGCCGGGCCATCTGACAGCAGGCGACCATCGGCATTCCATTTCAACTCTTCGGTGGTCAGCCAGCCAACACCCTGGATAAAGCCGCCTTCTATCTGACCGATATCAATCGCCTGGTTAATGGAACTGCCAACATCGTGAATAATATCTGTACGCAATAGTCGGGATTCACCTGTTAATGTATCAATTACCACTTCACTCACCGCAGCACCATTGGCAAAGTAGAGAAACGGATGGCCACGAGCTTTGTCACGGTCATAGTAAATGTCAGGCGTTTTATAAAATCCAGTGGCAGACAATGATATGCGTGCAATCCATGCCTGTGTTGCAAGCTCCTGCCAGTTGACTTTGTGAACACCACCCACACTGACTCCGTCAGCTGAAAAAACCAGGTCATCCTGAGCGCAGTTATACTGATCCAACAGATAATCTGTCAGCCTCTGTTTTATTTTGCGTGCAGCGAGCAACGCCGCCATGCCATTGAGGTCAGAGCCGGATGATGCAGCGGTCGCAGAAGTATTCGGTACTTTATCCGTACGTGTCGATGAAATTTTTATCGCTTCAACCGACACACCAAGTTCAGCAGATACAACAAGTGCCACTTTGGTAAAAAGCCCCTGTCCCATCTCGGTGCCACCATGGTTCAGATGAACTGTTCCATCCGTGTACAAATGCAATAATGCACCTGCCTGATTGAGATGTGTTGCAGTAAAAGAAATGCCAAATTTTACTGGTGTCAGTGCAATTCCCTTTTTAAGAATGCTATTGCTCTTATTAAACTCCGTAATAATTTCCCGGCGGCTGCGATACTGCGAGCTCTGCTCAAGTTCTTCCACCATGCGCGGCACAGTGAAATCTGTGATCTCCTGAAAATAAGGCGTTAACTGACCACTGTTCTCAGCGTAAAAATTTTTCCTGCGCACATCGAGCGGATCCATCTTTAACGCAAATGCAATTTCATCGATCATCGATTCGGCTGCAATCATTCCCTGCGGGCCACCAAACCCTCTAAACGCTGTGTTGGAAACAGTATTCGTTTTACAACGTAAGCCATCGATTAGAACATTAGGATAATAATAAGCGTTATCACAGTGAAACATTGCGCGATCAACAATTGCATCAGACAAATCAGGTGAGGATCCACAATTACCTGCCAGCTGGTATCGAACCGCTTTAATAGAACCATCACTGTCGAATGAAACTTCGTAGTCATTGATAAATTCATGGCGCTTACCTGTCATCACCATATCGTCACGGCGAGACAATCGGCAAACTGCTTTGCAATGATTACGCATAGCGAACAACGCTGCAAAACAGCAACACGCATTCGCCTGAGTTTCCTTACCTCCAAAACCACCGCCAAGCCTGCGTGTTTCCAGTAAGACGTCTTTCATTGATAAATCCAGAACTTCCGCAACCAGCTTCTGCGCTTCGGTCGGATTCTGATTCGAACTCAGCACATGAATGCCACCATCTTCATCACATGTAGCGCTCGCCACCTGTCCTTCAAGATAAAAATGCTCCTGTCCTCCGACACGTATCGAGCCTTTAAGATAATGCGGTCCGTTTTTCAATGCAGACAACGCGTCGCCACGCTGCATTCGGTGTGGCGGTCTGACATAGAACTTTTTATCAATTGACGTTTGAAGATCAAGTACTGGAGTCTTTTTGGTATATTCAATTTTTGCTTTTAGCACTGCTTGTCTGGCCAGCATCTGTGTCTCGGCAAGCACTGCAAAAACAGCCTGACCGTAAAACTCAACCTGATCTGACGTCAGCAGCGGGTCACCCGGAAATGCCGGTCCAATATCGTAATGGCCCGGGATATCGGCAACTGTGATTACATCAACGACCCCTTCACTACTGGCAACATCGGTGAGATCCATCGATGTAATATTGCCACAGGCAATGCTGCTGCCACCAATAGCGATGTGTCGATAACCGGAATCAACAAAATCATCGATATAAGGCGCTGATCCACAAACATGCTTTACTGCACTTTCATGTGGATCAGAGGCCATGCGCAATCACCGTTGTTGCTTCTTCCGGCGAAGCTATTTCAGTTGCCAGACGAACGAGCAGATTTTCGCAAACAAGACGTCGATATTCGGCGCTGGATCGAACATCATCGATTGGCTGAAAATCCTGCTGCAATGCAACTTTTGCCTCTTTTATACACTGTTCATCAAGTGTGCGGCCTACGAGTGTTTTCTCAAGTGCAGATGCGGCTTTTGGAATTTCTGCCATTCCGCCAAAACCCGTTGAAGCATGTACGATAGTATCGCCATCAAGCTTAAGATGAAAAGCTGCACATACAGCAGAGATATCATCATCGAGACGTTTGCTAATTTTATAAAACCTGTTTATCACACGCAAAGATTTTTCATAGTGTGTGAAAGAACTTAATGGAATGATGAACTCTCGAATAAACTCATCCTGTTCAAGCAGCGTGTGCTTATAGGATATAAAAAATTCACGAGCGTTGACGGTTCTCTCACCTCGGGTTGATTGCAAAACAATTGATGCATTCAACGCTATAAATACCGGTGGCAAATCACCCACCGGAGATGCATTGGCAAAATTACCGCCCACAGTTGCCTGATTGCGCACCTGAGTGCCACCAAAACGCACAAGCAAGGTTTCAAGCTCCGGGCACAACTCAATTATTTTTTGTCGGAACTCAGTAAGACTTACACCTGCACCTACTCGCAACTCGTTAGCTGCGGTGTTGAATTTTTTAAGTTCATCCAGCGCACCCAGCATAATGATTTTATCAATACGTTCAAGTCGCTGAGTGACGCTTAGCGCAAGATCAGTACCTCCTCCAAGAAGCTTTGCACCCGGATAGCTGTTAAGCAACTCGCAGAGTTCCGTTAGAGTTGTTGGCCCGAAAAAATCTGTAGTCTTATCGCTGCACCCGGTACTGCAATTCGGAGCTATCGACTTTAAAAGATCAATTATTAATGTAGCATTCTGATCAAAGTGATCATTCACTACAGGTGCTGTAAGCGCTCGTGCTGCTGCGTCGATAATCGGTCGGTAGCCAGTACAGCGACAGAGGTTACCGCCAAGCTGTTCATCAATTGTTTCTCTGGTTATTGACTGGCCTGACCCTGGCCGATTGGAAGCTGGCTGACTGGAAGCAGGCTGACTCGCTACCGTTTTCATCGCAGCAAACAGAGACATCACAAAGCCAGGTGTACAAAACCCACACTGTGATCCATGACAATCAACCATCGCCTGTTGTGATGGATGAAGCATGTTTTTATTTTTTAGATTTTCAACAGTGATCAGTTGCTTGCCGTGCAACGATCCGGCAAACGTAATACAGCTATTGACAGCTCGGTAGAGAAGTTCGTCTTTTCCGTCCGAATCCAGAGAGGCTTCAGCAATTACTACCGTGCAGGCGCCGCAATCACCTGATGCACATCCTTCTTTGGTGCCGCATTGTTGCTGATGCTCGCGCAGGTAATCCAGAACAGTAAGATCTGCTGGAGGGGAATGAACTTCGACCAACTTATTGTGATGAAGATATCGCAGCACTGGGGCAACCGGCGTTTATTGACTACCCGATTCTAATCCGGTTACCGTTATCCAGCCAATACCAGAGGTTAAGTATTCTTTCGGATACGCCGCTCAGCCACAAGTGGGGAGAGTTCCTGCAGTCTTTTGCCGTGCAGAGGCCTGATTAAAAGGCCAGCGTTTCAGTTGTAAAGACTTGTACAGTCTTTCTACTGCTGCGAGCTGACAAGCCGTCCAAGAATCCAGCCACTGGTGCCACTTTTAGAGGCAATTACACTAACCCAGCCACCGGCACGGTCAATTTCCCGGAGCTCGTCTCCACGCTGGACCTGTACCAGCACCTTGTAGTTGGTGCCCGGGCCATCACGCAGATTCACAACCGCAGAATCAACATACACTATGGTCTCGTCCGCACCGGGTTCTGAAGAAGCGTCACTTACAACTGAGGTGGCTTCCTGTTGATCAAATGTGGTTTCAGAAAAACTGCTTTCAGTTTCTTTCAGCGATGTGGTGACTATCTGTGTATCCAGTGGTGCATCCGGATCGATTACGCTACTACCCGAATTTGTCTCTGTTGAGACGTCGCTACCGGCAACAGCGTTTTCAACCGGAGACACATCGACCATGCGACCAATTTTTTCAGAGGTGCCGGAAGGGCTGTACCAAAGTGCAAGGTAGGCAACTACGCCGATTAGCGATAGCACAGCAATGCCACGTCCCCAGCTATTTACCATACCAACAACGCCTTCGCTTTCCCCCGGACCAAGCAATAAGCTGCTGCCGGACGAACGAATCTGGTCATTGTGCAGCTTCACAAACACCAGACCTGCAATGATTGCTATCGGCCAAATCAATAGCGCGGCCGCCAGGCCAAGCTCAGTGAAGTAAAGCACAGCAAACAACAGTGTAACGAACACTGCTGCGGCAACACTGCTATAGGCCAGCCCAAGTGGACCGAAAAATAGTGTTGCAGCAAATTGAGTAGACAGCGATTTCAACATAGCAAAGCTCTTGTGCCGTTTTAGTATTCAACGATTCCAATCGTTCAATTACCGTGCGCCCAATAAAAAATGCCCGGCAAATCTATAAGGAGTGTGCTTCGTAACACTGCACCAGGCAGGGCTCACGTAACAACGTGCCTGACGTTAACCCGTTTAATCGACCAATGGATGTGTATCTTTAATGCCGAATTTTCGATGGCAGATACTAACCATCTGTTTTTCATCGACTTTACATCCATTACAGGGCCAGAGAATTTGCCTCAGTCGGGGAAAAATTTATGTCGACGCCATCACAGAATGTACCCTCTCTAATGATGACGTTTTACCAAACCATCCTTGTATCACTCACCGCCACAGTTTAGGGTTGCCCTGTTTACAAGAGAGTCCACAGGAGAATCCGCATGTTCCACCGACTTCTGGCTTTACTTTGCGTATTGCTGCCATTGTCCGCTGACGCAGTTTACTTTCCGGGTGGCATCGACTGGACCAATCCGTCACAGAGCAGATTTGCAGAATCGCTCTATCTCAATATGCTCGGCCGTGCACCGAATGCCAGCGAGTCCCGCAACGCCGTAACAACACTGCGCCGCAACGACAATCGCATTGCCCGATTGAGGCTGTTTGAATCACTGGTGCAATCATCTGAATACAAGCGCGCATTTACTACATCAGATTCATCGTGGCAGGTGTTCCGCGCGCCAGATTATAACTACAACAATGGTGCGGGCTTCTACCGCTATCAGGCAGCGCTGTCACAACCCGAAGGATTCACCACTATTCCCGATGGCCGGCGATCATTCACCCGGAGCATTGCGCAAAGCGTTGCTCACTATTACAACGCATTTTGCTACCGGGGTGATCCCTGCATTGATAACCCCGAGTTTGCACGCGACCGCGGCGCTAACGGATTTGCACAAACAATCACCGGCAACGCACACAGCTGTTCTGAGCAGTCGAAACTAACCAGTCAGTTTAAGTGGGTAGCCGTCAATGGCACAACTTATCCACGCGGCATTGGTCGCGATATCGTCTGTCTTGACAACGGATATTTCAAAACTGATCAACTCACTCTGCAACGCTTCGACTGTGACAGTGGCCACCAAAATTGCCAACGCAACCGCGCTCAGGATTTACGCGCCAGCAGATCCGGCACAGACAACGACGGACACAGCTCACTGTTTTTTCGCGACGGTTCAAGACTGGCGCTAATCAGCACTGACAATTCAACTGGCAACGCAGGTGCTATATCAGATCGTGCTACCGACCCACTTCTGGCAGAGAACGCACACGCCTGTGCCGACCCGGCTCAAACCACCACTCGCTTCACCTGGGAGGGTTCAGGTCGGTCGGCAGAATCAAAGGGCATCGGTGCGAAGATTATTTGCATGGACAACTACTATTACTCAATCCTAAGCATGACACTATCAAGATACAACTGTGATCAAGGCTTTACCAACTGCCGGGCAGACCCGGCAAACAATCTCACCGCTCAGCGGCGAACTCGCGTTAACGGTAATCCCGGGTTGCAGTTTAACAACGGCACAAGTGTGGCAATAACTGCTCGCGACGTCGCACCGGGGAGAACGTCTTCGACCTCAGACAACAATCGGCGTCTTTCCACTGCTTCAAACACGCAAAGACAACGGTATCGTGGTACAGAATGCGCTGACGCCAAACAACGCCTCAGTCAATTTAGATGGAAAAGCAACGGTCTTTCCAGTTGGCCAGACGGAGTTGACGGCAAGCTGATCTGCCTTAACGACTCCTACTACGAAGTAGAACCGACAAAAATGCGCAACTACCGCTGTCAGAGAAACTTCAATAACTGCGTTGCCAACCCGGGTAAAGATTTTAATATCGCCTCGGTGAGTGATGACGGCACAGTCTGGACGCTAAGCAATGGCGATCAGATAACCCTGATCTCAAAATAAGCCTCATAACAAACCAGGCACACATCAGAGCAGCCGGTTGGCGGAACCCGTTCGGCGGTTGCTTCAGACAGAAACCCCGCGATACCAGCGGGGCATACTCGGCTATAATCCAAAGCACCGGCTAGCGCCCTCTTCACACCCTCGCGATTACATCCATGCTGACCTTCACCAATCTGTGCGTTCGTCGTGGCCCGCGGGTACTCATTGACGACAGTACGTTCACAATCCACCGTGGCCACAAAGTGGGAATCACCGGGGCTAACGGTACTGGTAAGACCACGCTATTCCAGCTAATACTCGGTGAACTTACTCAGGATACCGGCGACTTCGACATGCCGTCCAACCTGACAGTGGCGCATGTAGCACAGGAAGTTAAAGCCACTGATCGAAGCGCAGTTGATTTTGTCATAGATGGCGATGTTGAACTGCGTGAACTACAGGAGCAACTCACACACACCGATTCCGACGGCATCAAACAGGCAGAACTGCACTCGGCAATTGAGGTGGCTGGCGGTTATACCGCGGAGTCCCGTGCCTCCACATTGTTAAACGGACTCGGGTTCAATAAAGAACAACTGCAACAGGAAGTTCAGAGTTTCTCCGGTGGCTGGCGCATGCGTCTAAATCTCGCGCAGGCACTGATGTGTCGCTCAGATGTTTTGCTTCTGGATGAACCAACCAATCACCTTGATCTGGATGCTGTGATCTGGCTCGAGTCGTGGTTAAAAAGATACGAAGGTACACTGTTACTGATTTCACATGACCGCGAATTCCTCGACAACGTAGTCACGGAAGTTGCCCATATAGAGCAACAGAACCTGCGACTGTACACAGGCAATTACTCGCAATTTGAAAGACTGCGTGCAGAGCATTTATCTTCGCAACAATCGGCATTTGAGAAGCAGCAGCGCGAGATCGCGCACATGAACGATTTCGTCAGACGTTTTCGCGCCAAAGCAACCAAAGCAAAGCAGGCACAAAGCCGTCTGAAAGCACTTGCACGACTTGAGTCCATAGCACCCGCACACGTAGATTCACCCTTCAGCTTCACTTTTAAAGAACCAGAAAAACTACCCGATCCACTGCTGCGAATAAAAGAAGCGTCTGTCGGCTACTCTGATGTAGCACTTCTTGGCAAGATAAAACTGGAGCTGCACACGGAAGCACGCATTGGTCTGCTCGGTCCCAATGGTGCTGGTAAGTCGACGTTAATAAAAATGCTTGCCGGTGAGCTGGATGCCATGAGCGGTGAGTTTCATTTTGCAAAGGATCTTAATCTTGCCTACTTTGCACAGCATCAGCTTGATCAGTTACATCTTAATGAAACCCCGCTCGATCACCTGCAACAACTTGATCCGAAGGCAAGTGAGTCAGACCTTAGAAATTTCCTGGGCGGTTTTGGTTTTCAGGGAGACCGTGTGTTTGATAAAGTTGAACCATTCTCCGGCGGTGAAAAAGCAAGACTGGTACTGGCCATGCTCGTCTATACACGGCCAAACCTGCTGCTGCTCGATGAGCCAAGCAACCACCTCGATATAGAAATGCGCCATGCGTTAACAGTTGCACTGCAGGAGTTCAGTGGCGGCATCGTGCTGATTTCACATGACAGACACCTGCTTAAAATGGCATGTGATACTTTGTTACTGGTAAATGACGGCACTGTAGAAGAATTTGACGGCGACGTTGACAGCTATCCTGCCTGGCTGCAAAACCGTCATAAGCCTGCCTCCAATCCAACATCTGCAAAACCTGATACAAAAGGAACGCAGGCCCCCACCGCCAGAGCCGATAAAGATCGCAAAAGACAGGAAGCAGAAAATCGCCAGAGACTTGCACCACTAAAAAAGCAAGTCGACTCACTGGAAAAGCAAATTGATCGACTGCGCGGCAAGCAGACGGAACTGCAATCGCTGCTCGCTGATGAGCAAATTTATACAGACGACAAAAAAGATGAACTCAAGGACTTACTTTGGAAGCAGGCAGAACTGGTAAAGTCACTTGAGATTGCAGAAGAAGAATGGATGGAAAAGGCAGAGGAGCTGGAACAAGGCATGCAGCACAATATGTAGTATTGCGACTGTAAAGCTGATAACAATAAATGCAACGCTTACAGGCTATATGCTAACGTAATCATGTAAAACACTGACAGGAACAACCCCATGGCTGGTGGATGGTCGCGCGACGGCGCAGTACAGGAACAAATAGACGCAAGCGTTGCAGATGCGGTAAAGCAGGCACGCAGCCGGTTGCCCAAAGGCGAAAGTGCAACCCATTGCGACGAATGTGAAAAAGAAATACCTCAGGCTCGTCGTGAAGCCGTACCCGGCGTCAGATTATGCGTCGCCTGCCAGTCAGAGATTGATGAAGATGAAAAAGCCGCAGCAATCTTTAACAGGCGAGGCAGCAAAGATAGCCAGCTGCGTTAGTTCGCCGCGTTGAAACAAAACCACCCGGACCAGACAACAGGCAAGCCCGCAGTCGAGTTAAAATTGCAGAGCGACAGCAATCGGTGCAACCGCGATTCGCGCGTTAGCTGCACTACTGCGAGAATTATTCTCTGCAGTCTCGGTTTCAGACAGGTTAAAAGGACCGGAATTATCAGGTACAACTTCGACCAGTCCTTCCCGGTAGATTCTCTCTTTCGTTTCATCAAGGCTACGCCGTAGCGGTTCTACGAGATTGTCAACACACCTGTCATGAATTGCATTTGATGCCATCACATTGCAATAGCCCTCCGCCTGGACAACTTGAACTACGGCAAAGGAACTTGCAAACTCATCACCCTCAATCGGCCGCCACTTTCCGCTCTCGGAGGTAATTCCACAGCCGGTTAACAACACAATGCCAGCACAACAACTTATTAATACCCTTAGCATCTACCACTCCGTGAGATTATTTTATCAGCGCAGGATATCGGCGAATTTGCGATAAACTTTAGCGCGCCAATCGTCTTTTCAGCATAGATCTGGCCGAAGAGTTGTGGCCTAATCACATGCAAACACAATCATTTGAACTGTAACTGCAATTCAAAATCAGGGTATCCGGATGGGACTTCTACAAGACGGCAAGTGGGTCGATCAATGGTACGACACCAAATCAAGTGGTGGGAGATTCGTGCGCAAAGCGCCACAGTTTCGCAACTGGATAACACCCGATGGTGCCGCCGGACCAAGTGGCCACGATGGCTTTAAGGCACAGGCAGATCGCTATCATTTGTATGTATCACTCGCCTGCCCGTGGGCCCACCGAACAATGATTTTTCGCACGCTCAAGGGACTGGAAGACATGATTTCAGTTTCGACTGTGCACTGGTACATGGCAGACAAGGGCTGGACATTCCAGCCTGGCGATGGCGTGGTACCAGATTCTGTCAATAACGCGGAGTACATGTACCAAATATATACAGCAGCACTGTCTGACTACAGTGGCCGTGTAACCGTGCCCGTGCTTTGGGACAAACAGACTAAAACTATCGTCTCCAACGAATCTCCGGAAATTATCCGTATGTTCAACTCAGCTTTCGACAACATCGGTGCAAAAGCAGGCGATTATTACCCACAGGCTTTGCGGGCGGAAATTGATCAAATAAATGAACGCGTTTATGAATCAGTTAACAACGGTGTTTATAAATGTGGGTTTGCAACAACACAAGCAGCCTATGATGAAGCCATTGTGCCGCTATTCGACACATTAGACTGGTTAGATCAACGCTTATCCAGCCAGCGCTATTTAACCGGCAATGCCATAACAGAAGCCGACTGGAGATTATTTACCACCCTGATACGCTTTGATCCCGTATACGTTGGACACTTCAAATGCAATATCCGACGCATAGCGGATTACCCTAACCTTTCGGGCTACGTACGCGATCTGTATCAGCAACCCGGTATTGCAGAGACCGTAAATATGCAACACATAAAGGACCACTACTATGCGAGCCACGAGTCCGTTAATCCGTCACGAATAGTACCCGCCGGACCCGACACTGATTTTATGGCCACCCATGACCGCGCACGTTTTGACTGACACCCGAAACCGTTAGTCTTTAATACATTGCACAGAGCAAGCTGGATGTCTCATCTACAGGCAAAACACGCTGCTTTATCAACTTCAAGAAGTTCCCGACATTGCGTTACCTGGGTCAATAATGATGATCTAACCCTGGCGGAATTCTGTAGTGTGCTACAAGCCTCACAGAAGCAATACGCGATACAAGTTTGATTGCCCACCCCCTGTTTAGACGCGTTTTCAGTTGCCGATACACCGATCGACAATTGCCGCGGATATTAACTTATGGGCCAGACAAAAAGTTTCGCGAAGTACTTCAAGTCAAATAACAGCAATGCGTTTGCTGCTTTATTGCTAACCCTTTCAGTGTCTTTCAGCGCGCAGGCTGATGACATAGACATTTACAATACTTCCAGAACCGTACCCTACGTACCAAGCCCCCTTGCTGGCGGCATCGTACCACCCAATCCAAACTACCCTAATGTCATGCTGGTGCTCGACGCATCACTTTCAATGCGCAGAGTTGACAGTGGTCAAACGGGTACCCGACTGCAACGATTGCAGGAAGCCATGAGTACCGTGTTGAATAACACGACCGGGGTCAATGTCGGGATTATTCGATTCAGCCATAGAAATAGTGGCGGGCGCGTCATCTACCCGTTAGCGCCAATCGAGATCGCGAGAACAGAGCTTCTCGATACAATAAACAATCTTTCTATTGATTACTGGACACCAACCGTCGGAGCCATGCTGGAGTCAGCATTGTACTTCAGAGGTGAGTCGGTACTTTATGGTACAAGCAGAACCAATGAATTAGGTCACTTCCGTCACTCCGCTGAACACCTTACTCGTCTATCGCACCCCGACAGTTATACCGGTGGTACGGTAGTACGGGAGCCCGGTTGTACTGCAGATAACCTCGACGACCTCAGTTGCCGAAATGAACACATCACTGGCAACCCGGTATACAGAACCCCTATTCTTTCAGAGTGCCAGGCAAATTTTCAAATCCTGGTAACCGATGGTGGATCCACCGGACGAGTTGATACTGTAGAAGCAGAAAATTTAGTCAACAGAGCGTGCGCCGTTGACGGCTCAAACACATGCGCTGTTGAGATTGCCGAGTTTCTTGCAAACACAGATCAATCGAGTGTGCCGGGTATCAATACAGTAACCACCCACACAATCGGCTTTAACACCAGACTGGAAGCACTACGAGAGATTGCCGCTGCCGGCAATGGTCAGTATTTCGAAAGCAGCTCAGCGAACGAACTCGCAGAATCTCTGTCGCAGATTTTAGCAAGCGCCAGTGTTTCAAATGCAAATCTGGCACAGCCGACAGTGACTATCGATGTAACTAATCCACTGGAGCATCGCAATGACCTCTACCTTTCAGTGTTTGAACCGAGCAACCATGCTGTTTGGTCAGGCAACCTTAAAGGTTATTGGTACGATGGAGAACTCAAAGATTATTCAACACCGAGAATAGCGGCAATAGATCCCACCACCGGCGCGATTGCTGACAACGCACATAGCCAGTGGTCAGCAGTTCCGGACGGTGCAGAAGTTGGCCAGGGCGGTGCTGCATCGAGAATTAAAGCTGCCAACAGTCGCAACATTGTAACCAACAACCCGGCAGGTACAAAAAACCTGATAAGCGCAGACAACAGAGTCAATACATCAAACATAGACGCTGCTGCACTGGGATTGCCGGACAACAACCTGTCACTGACAATCGATGATTACCCATCAATTATGAGCTGGGTGAGCGGAGTTGATGTGCTTGACAGCAACAACAACGGCAACACTACTGAAAGCCGGCTTGAATATGGTGATCCACTACACACCAACCCGAATGTAGTTACCTATGGCCTGAACGGTGATACATTTGACTCAGTGGTCTTCTTTGGCACAAACGAAGGTTACCTGCACGCCATTGAAACAAATACAGGCGAAGATTTGTACTCGTTTATTCCCTGGAATCTCCTCGAGAATATAAAACACAGCTACGCGAATCTACCGTATTCTGAAAAACTTTACGGTCTTGATGGTTATCTTTCAAACTGGTTTTACGATGCCAACAATGACGGCTTCGTTGATTCAGCCAACGATCACTACTACCTGTACGGTGGCATGAGACGCGGTGGCCGTGACTACTATGCACTGGACGTCACTGAAAAAACTTCACCTAGAACACTATGGACCATTGAGGGCGGAAAGGGAGACTTTACCGAGTTAGGTCAGACCTGGTCGAAGATGGTGCACGGCAAAATGAGGCACCCGGCAACCGGCATAGCAACAGATATTCTGGTGTTTACCGGCGGCTACGATAACAACCAGGACGGAACGGTAAACAGAGGCCCCGACAGCATGGGTCGGGCAATCTATATTGTTGATGCCACCACCGGAGAATTAATCTGGAATGCAGCACCAGACAATGCGTCACTCGTATTGGAAGACATGCAATACAGCATACCTGCAACTCCGAAAGTAGTAGATCTTGATCACGATGGTCTGTTTGATCAACTGTATGTTGGCGATTTGGGCGGGCAGGTCTGGCGTTTTGATGTACTCGCAGACAACTCCATACAGGGTGGTGTTATTGCCAAACTTTCCGACGACACTACAGGCAGACGAAGCTTTTTCAATACACCCGACCTGTCACTGGTCAGGACGGCAAACTCCGGTAAAAGTCTGGCGATTTCAATAGGCACAGGATCCAGAACAGAACCACTTGATACCACACAGGAAAACGCATTTTACGTATTAATGCAAGACACCATCTCAAACGCACCAGAGGAATACGGCGTACAGAACAACCTGGGAGTCTACGCACCAATTACACATGCTGATCTGGCCAATGTAACGGATAATTCAATTACTGAAGGAACTGCGACAGAGCAAAACAACAAGCGTACTGAACTCGCTGAAAAAGAGGGCTGGTATATCAACCTTGAAGGACAGGGAGAAAAAGTACTCAACCCATCCATCACGGTAAACAATAAAGTCGTTTTTTCAAGCTACGTTCCCGACCACGCTTCGGCTTGCAGCGTTGGTGTAGGCAGCAGCAATTACTACCTGCTGAACATTCTCGATGGTACACCGGCTGACAATCTTAATGAAGAAGAAAGCAAAACCACTCTTACAAAAAGCGACAGGAAGTCGAAGCTCAAAACACCAGGCATCACCCCTGCCCCAGGCATTATTTTCACTGCAGATACGGTGAATACGCTGATTGGCAACGAAAAAGTAGGTGATCTTGATCTGGGTCCTCCGCGTCGTGCTTTTTGGGCTGAGCAGCCTGAATAGCCTGCAGGCGGTTAGCAGTAGTTGATGTCGCGTGGGATTTGATCTCAGGGGATGATGCCTTGAGATCTAATCCTGCGCAGACAACCACATCAGTATTTATGATCCAACAGCCTGTTAATGGACTCCTCTGACATTGCAGCATCCAGATATTCAAAACTGCCACTCGCTGCAAGCTCTGCCACCGCAGTGTTCAACAAACCAAAGGCAGCTCTGGCAAGCCCTCCACCCGTACTGATGCGCCGTATCCCGATATCTTCAAGCATGCGCACAGTTATCGGATTCTCAGTTGCTCCCATGCCAAAATTTATCGGACCATTAACCTCTATTACCAGCTGCTTAAGTTCACGGAGATTGTTTAACCCGGGTACAAAGAGACAATCGGCCCCAGCTTCCCGGTAAGCGTTCAACCGTTTAACCGCTTCAGCAAATGGATCCGCGTACGAAGTATAATAAACCTCACATCGCGCTGTTAGCGTGTAGGGAAAAGCCGCTGTGTCGGCTGCCTTTCGAGCTGCATGGACACGTTCAATGGCAACATCAAAATCGTACAGACCACCATTAGTAAATTTTTCATCCGTCGGCACCACTTGCGTGTCTTCAATGCTGCCGCCCACCATACCTGCTTTTATCGATGCTGATATGGTCGCCGCGACATCATCGGCATGACTGCCGTAGCCGTTCTCAAGGTCTGCACTCACCGGTAAACTGGTAGCATTCGCAATCTCGCTATAGGCAAGCAACATTTCATCTGCCGGCGTTGTATAGATGTAATCCTTGCGTCCTTTAACCCAATTCACACCACCACTGGTCGTCCCGACACATTGAAACCCGGCACGCTCGAACAGTTGCGCACTGAATGCATCCCACGCGCATGGCATTACAAAAGTACGTTCCGCCTGATGAAGGTCATAGAATGCACTGGCGCGAGCATTTGAACTTGAAGGATCGATTGGCTGCATAAGTGTCCTTGTCTGTCATATAGCGCGAGGTAACAAGAGACTAACTATTCTGCTACCCTTAATTTTTAAATACAATGCCATCCAGGCTAATGGGGTAATCAGGCAATGAAGGTAACTCCCTCTAGCGAAGATCTAAAATTCAGAACCGCATTCGAACAAGGTGACATACCACCGGCAGAATTTCACCACCGGGATCATCTACGGCTTGCCTATGTTTATTTATGCGAACACGAGACGAAGCCGGCATTTGAACTATTCCGGCACCATGTGAAAAAATTCCTGAGTGACAACGGCGTACCAGACGACAAATATCACGAGACAGTGACCTGTTCCTGGGTACAGGCCGTCAGACACTTTATGGAAATGTGCGAATCTGCATCATCCTTTGAAGAGATGATTAACCACGACAACAGACTACTCGATATGGACCTGATGCTAACCCACTATCGCCGGGAAACTTTGTTTTCAGATAGTGCCAGACTTAAGTTTATTCAGCCTGATCTGGTGCCTATTCCTCAATACTAACGCTCAATATCAACGCACGATATCAGTGCAGAATAGTACAAGCGTAAAAATTAAAGGTGTATCTAATTGAGCGCCTTAACCAGTGCCGCTTCAAATTCTTTGGCCTGATCCTCATTAAAACCTGTGTGCGATTCAAACAGATTGCCCTCGCGATCAATAATCACACTACTGGGCAAACCCTTAACTTGAAACTGGTCGGCAATTTTACCGTCAGAATCAAAGCCAATGGTGAATTCCGCTTTGAACTCTTCGGCAAAGCGACGAGCGAGATTTTTATCGTGATCCAGAGATACACCGATAATCTTTAGCCCTTTATCGTTGTACTTGGAAAGCATTTCATTCATCCATGGAAATGATTCTCGGCATGGACCACACCAACTGGCCCAGAAATCCAGATAGATAACATCACCCTTATGCTGAGTGCTGTTGAAGACTCCCTCGTCAGTCGGAGCACTAAACGCTACCGCTACCGGTTGCGGTTCGGCTTCCACTACAGTTTCTGTTTCTGTTTCCGCTACGGTTTCTGTTTCCGCTACGGTTTCCGTTTCTGCTACGTTTTCAGCTTCCACTACCGTTTCCGGTTTATCGGCATCCGGGTTATCAGCACAGGCAGACAGACTTACAACAACAAACAAAACCAACACCTGAAAAAAAGATCTTCCAGTGGAGTTATTCGTTGAGACCGATCGGGTACTGTCCGTATTCCGAGAGTAACTAAAGTTCATCACTTTCTATAACCTCTTTTTCCTGAATTGAATCTTCGATCCACTCTTGTACCGCTGGTTGATTGCGAATGGATTGCAAATAATTAGCAGCCTCACCATCCAAAGTTACTCCATAGGTACTAAAACGCATCACAACCGGTGTGAACATCGCGTCGGCTATTGAGTAATTGCCAAACAAAAAACTTCCCGCACCGGAATAACGCTTCCTGCAATCTGCAAACAAACGGCTTATCCGGTCGATATCTCGCTGAACATCATCAGAGACGGTAAAGCCTTCTATCGTTCGCCTGCAGTTCATGGGCATTGCAGATCTCAACGGTACAAAGCCAGCGTGCATTTCTGCGCAGATTGAACGTGCGTGCGCCCGAGCCGCAGATTTCTCGGGCCAGCCCATCAACTCAGGATGCTGCTCCGCCAGATACTCAAGTATAGCCAGTGAATCCCAAACCTTCACGTCACCATCGATCAAAATTGGCACAGTAGAACCACAACCGTAATCGGCAATTTCAGCACTGGTGGCAGGGACCCGCAAAACAATACGGTGCGTTGCAAAATCAATATTATGATGCCGCATCCAGACCCACGGACGCATAGACCAGGAGGAGTAATTTTTGTTCCCTATAACCAGTGTGTATCGACTGCTCATGACAATGGGACCGCAATATACGTTGTGGAAAAACAGGGATAATTTTCAAAAACAATTCAAACACGCAGTTACACTACGCCTGCGGTTAATCATACCGGAACATCTGCCAGGGTGCTCGCCAATGACAGACCGACGCAACAATCCGGGATATGCACCACGCAACTTGCAGCACTTACTGCAACCGCGCGTCACACAAATCCAATTTGCTAACGGATTTAGAAAATTATCACCCAACGCGAGCCGTGATTGAACAAGCTAAAAAAAACCATAACCGAGCTGCCAGACAATACCCGGGGTGCTGTAACAATACTTGCAGCCGCCGCAGGATTTAGCTTCATGGCATTGCTGATCAAGCTTGTCGGTGCCGGAATCCATGTAACTCAGGTAATTTTTGTCAGACAGCTGTGCATAATTCTTATTATGCTGCCACAGCTGTCAAAGGGATTTCCCGAGTCGGTTAAGACAAAGCAGCCCCTGTTGCATTTGGCGAGAATCAGCGTCGCACTGGTAGCAATGCTTTGCGGGTTCACTGCCGTTATTCATATGCCACTCGCAGATGCCACTGCCATCGGATTTGCAAAAAGCCTGTTTGTCACTATTTTCGCAATAATTCTATTAAAAGAATCAGTCGGCATCCGCCGCTGGAGTGCGACCCTTGTTGGTTTCGGTGGAGTACTCATCATGCTACAGCCGGGATCAAACGGATTTAGCATTTATGGAGTATACGCAGCTGTTGCTGCGGTGGCAGCCGGGCTCGTTATGGTTTTAATTCGTATCATGTCCAGAAAAGACCCTCCTTCTACAATACTCATTTACCAGGGTGTTGGTGTCGCATTGGTATTAGCCATCCCCGCATTCATTAACTGGCGTCCACCTACTCCAGCCGAATGGCTGCTGCTACTCGGTATTGGCATTACCGGTTACCTCTCACAACTATGTAATGTGTACGCCTATAAATACGGTGAGGCATCATTGCTGGCTCCATTGGAGTACACACGGATTCTCTATGCAACAGTAATCGGTTTAATTGTGTTCGGCGATCTGCCAGGTGTGTCTACCGTTGTTGGAGCCACTATTGTGGTACTCGCCTCGGCTTATACCATCCACCGTGAGCAGCAATTAAAAAGAACTACCGACGCACCTTGACGAGAAAAGAGAAAAGATCCGCCTGGTTAGTTTTACAATACGGTTACACGCTATAGCCAACACATAAAGAGAGGAAAAATGTCAGCTTACGCAATTGTCAGAGCCACCATTACCGATGCAGAACGCTTCAAAGACTACGTCGCCCGAACCCCCGCTCTACTGGAAAAGTACGGCGCTAAGTTTCTGGCACGCGGTGGTGATGTAATTACTCTCGAAGGTGATGCAGAAAATCGTCGCATAGTGTTGATTGAATATCCGTCAAAAGAAAAAGCCCTGGAGTTTTATAACTCCACAGAGTACGAAGAACTGCTGGTAATTATGAAGGAGTCCGGTACTCGAGAGTTCATACTTGTAGACGGTATTTAGTTTTTGCTGGTGCACTTTTATTTAAAAAAATAAAAGCGCCGACACTACATACAACAGCAACACCAAATTCAACCTCTAAGACGGAATGCTCCATGAGCAATAAAAGCACTGACCAGCAAAAGTTGATGGATGCGATTTACTGGCATGGTATACCCACACTATTCAGGTGTCCTTATGACAGTAACCCGGGTAACGCTGATGTTGGTTTAATTGGTGTTCCCCACAGCACCGGTAACGGTACCACTCAACGGGATCAGCACCTGGGTCCACGTGCCGTTCGCAATGTATCTGCAATTGGCAGACGAGTACATAACGAGTTCCGAATAGATCCATGGCAATTGTGTCGGATAAATGATCTTGGCGATGTACCAATGACACACGGCAACGACAATGAAAAAACAATCGAGATCATTACCGACTACTACAAAGCCGTTGCTGACGCTAACTGCAGACCGGTATCAATCGGTGGAGATCACTCAATCACTGGTGGCATACTACAAGGCCTGGCTGGTTCGCATTCTAAACTCACTAATGGCGAAAAAGCCTGCCTGCTGCACCTTGACGCCCATACCGATGCATTCCATAACGTCGACCACTTCCTGGGTGCTGTTAAGTCTGCGGCACACTGGGCAAGCTACCTTGTTACAGGCGGCCACGTTGACCCGGAACATTCGGTGCAGCTCGGCATTCGCGGCAATGTAAGAACCCTGGACTGGCTCGATACCAGCCATGACCTCGGATACACCGTCATTACCAAACCAGAATACGATGATTTAGGTGAAGATAAGGTCATTAACATTATCAATGAAAAAATTGGTGATCGTCCGTTGTACATCACTTTTGATCTTGACTGCCTCGACCCAACGGTCGCCCCCGGTGTTTCAAACATCGAAGCTGGCATAGAGGGCTTCGGCATGGATCAGGTCCGAAAAATATTACAATCAGTTCGCGGCAAAAATATTATTGGTGGAGATGTAGTTTG
>CAYLZS010000457.1:0-8460 GCA_964388065.1 uncultured Granulosicoccaceae bacterium | reverse complement strand
GTATGTAGCAATACCTTGCGGTTCGTCAGAGGGTAGATACAAATGCAGCCACAATATCGCCGGCAGTTACAGTTTTAACCTGGAAAGTTACCAATCCCGGCATGCTTGATGGTGCAGGCTTGATCCGGCGAACGCCGCTCTTTGAGGAAAAACCAACTTACCGCGAAAACCGTGCAAAAAACATGCGCTCCACGTGCCAATAAAAACAGGGACCGTACTTTTAAAAACCAAGTGAAAACCACTATACGAAACCAGATCGTTTGTTCTTCAACGGTTTGCTCTTCATCGGCGATAATACTTAATCGGTAGTATCGGCATTTGCAGTACACTACCGTTCGCCAGTTTTATACCTCAAGAGACACTAATGCCCAAGTTCAGGTTTTCTGAATGGATCGATGCCTTTGCATGGGCGGATGGCCCGCCTCCCGACACACTAGTCCGGTTTTTCAAATGGTCACTGCATGGAACCTGGCCGGTGCTGTTGTTCGCGCTGGTGGTCAGCCTTTGCGTGGGCGCCACAGAAATAATGTCAGCGTACTTTATCGGCTGGTCAATTGACTATGCAATCGCTCAGGGTGCAGAAGACGGTGCGGCAAATATTTTTACCAGCGGCGCGGCAGTCTTTATAGGTCTTGCACTGTTCTTTGTTGTGTTGCGTCCGGCACTTCAGGGCCTTAACGCGGCGATCACGGCGCTGGTTGTGCAGGCCAATCTCTATCCGCTGGTGCTGGCCCGACTTAACCGCCACACCATCGGCCAGTCGCTTACCTATTTCGATGATGACTTTGCAGGTCGTATAGCCCAGAAGGAGCAACAGACAGCCAAGGCGTTGATGGATGTTGTTATGGAGTCGCTGAACATTCTGGGCATGGGGCTCTCGGCGATATTTGGTTCCATGATTTTGCTTGGTAGCATTGATGGCCAACTCGCGACAATTCTGCTCTTCTGGTTTATCAGCTATTGTCTTTTAATTGCCTGGTTCCTGCCTCGCATCCGCAAGCGCGCCAAGGCACGCGCTGGTGCACGTGCGGTGGTTACCGGTCAGCTGGTCGACACCATCACCAACATCTCAACAGTGAAACTCTTTGCCCATGGCACCTTTGAAGATCAGGCTGCACTCGAAGCGCTCGGTACCTACCGAGGCACCTCAATAGACTTCGGTACGCTTACCGCCTGGTTCCGACTTTTGTTAATGACGCTTGCTGGTATCCTGCCAGTGACGCTAATTGGTGGTGCGCTGTGGTACTGGTCTAAGGGTACAGCCACGCCCGGTGATATCGCTGCAGCCGGACTGGTTGCATCACGTCTCGGTCATATGTCTGGCTGGATAAGTTTTACCGCACTGGGCATCTTTTCGAATGTAGGGGAGATAGAAGACGGCATGCGTACTCTGTCACCATCGCACCAGATTGTCGATGCTCCTGATGCTATCACCCCGGTTGAAGTGAAAGGCGAGGTTGCCTTTGAGAATGTCACCTTTGCTTACGGGCAGGAGAAAGCAGCACTGCACGAATTTAATTTAAAGATTAAACCGGGTGAAAAGATCGCACTGGTGGGTGCGTCTGGTGCGGGTAAAAGCACAACAGCAACGCTCTTAATGCGGTTATATGAAGTAGAGGGCGGACGCATCACACTGGACGGCCACGACATCCGACATCTCACACAAGATGGATTACGCAGCCAGATCTCGATGGTTACTCAGGAAACGGCCATGTTCAATCGCTCTGCACGCGAGAACATTCGCTACGGCACACCAAACGCGACCGATGAACAAGTGGAAGCCGCCGCCACCCGAGCTGCTGCGGCAGACTTCATTCCGGATCTGCGAGACTTAAAAGGGAGAGAAGGGTACGACGCACATCTTGGTGAGCGTGGGGTAAAGCTATCGGGCGGGCAGCGTCAACGTATAGCGCTGGCGCGTGCAATCCTTAAAGACGCACCGGTACTTATTCTCGATGAAGCAACATCGGCACTCGACAGTGAAGTGGAAGCGTTGATTCAGGCAGCGCTGCACGATGTTATGCACGGCAAGACCGTTATAGCAATTGCGCACCGGCTCTCGACAATCGAGAGTATGGACCGGATTATTGTTCTTGAAGGAGGCCGAATCATTGAAGAAGGCAGCCACCAGGAGCTACTTGCGCGCAGCGGACAATATTCCAGATTCTGGAGCCGACAAGCGGGCGGTGTGTCTACTCTTGCTGCGGTGGAATCACAGCGCTGATTGCCACATATAAACCCGGCGGCAAATGACCGCAAAGACAAATATCAAAATCTGACATCACTGTTAGTTTTTTGGATACAAGCTGGTGCTTTGAACACTGCCATTCGTTTGTGGAAACATCCGCTGTCATGATGTTGCAGTAGAATGAATCCGGTCTGATACAAGAGCGTTATTTATGTCTACAGTTCAAAAAAACCTTATCGCAGGCAGCTGGCAAGCTGGCAGCGGTGAAATAGAAAATCGCAATCCGTCAGACCTTTCTGATCTGGTCGGGCTTTACGCTCAGGCCAGCAGCGATCAACTGCAGGCAACGCTGACGCAGGCGAAGGTTGCACAAAAAGAGTGGCAGGCTTACGGGCTGGAGCGCAGGCAATCTGTGTTAATGGCCATCGGCAATGAAATGATGGCGAATGCAGAGGCACTCGGGTCATTACTTAGTCGAGAAGAAGGTAAGCCGCTTGCTGAAGGCAAGGGTGAGGTGTATCGCGCTGGTCAGTTTTTTACCTATTATGCTGCTGAGTGTTTGCGACAGATTGGTGAGAATGCAGACAGCGTTCGTGATGGTGTAGAGATCGATGTACGTCGTGAACCGGTGGGTACTGTTGCTGTTATCTCGCCGTGGAATTTTCCAACGGCTACTGCCTCGTGGAAAATTGCACCGGCACTGTGTTACGGCAATGCGGTTGTCTGGAAGCCTGCCAACCTTACTCCTGCTTCAGCAGTTGCACTGTCTGAAATTATAGAGAAACAGGATATTCCAAAAGGATTGTTCTCTCTTGTTATGGGGGCGGGCAGCAGTATTGGTAATGAGTTGGTCCAGAGTACAATGATTGATGCAATTTCGTTCACAGGCTCGGTACCGGTAGGTAAGGGAATTGCGGCGTCAGCCATTCAGAATCTTACCCGTGTGCAGATGGAGATGGGTTCCAAAAATGCTCTGGCTGTAATGGATGATGGCGATCTTGACCTCGGCGTGAGCGTTGCACTGGGCGGTGCATTTGGTGGCACTGGCCAGAAGTGTACTGCTTCGTCCAGATTGGTGGTGCATCAAAAAGTGCACGATGCGTTTGTGGAAAAGCTGGTGGCTGGCGCTAAGGCAATGAAGGTCGGGCATGCACTTGAAGAGGGCACGCAAATCGGGCCGGTTGTCAGTGATACCCAGTTGCAGGAAAACCTCGCGTATTCAAAACTCGGCCAGTCAGAGGGCGCTGAACTTGCCTGCGGCGGGGTTGAGGTTGAAATGCCACACAAGGGTTACTACATGTCCCCCGGGGTTTTTATCAATACAACCAATGAAATGAAAATTAATCGTGAAGAGATGTTTGCACCGCTGACATCGGTAATAAAGGTTAGCGGTTTTGAAGAGGCACTCTCGGTTGTAAACGATACAAGCTTTGGTTTGACCTCTGGTATCGTAACCCGCAGCATTGCACGTGCTACGCATTTCAGACGCCATGCCCGTACCGGAGTTGTGACGGTTAATCTGCCTACGGCAGGCACAGATTATCATGTACCTTTTGGTGGTCGTGGTGACAGTTCCTATGGTCCGAGAGAGCAGGGTAAAGCGGCGGCTGAGTTCTACACAATTGTGAAAACCGCCTACATTAGTGCAGGTGCGCCGGCAGACTAGCAACCATTGTGGTGTTACAGGTGTAGTTACTGTTTACACAATAGATCGGGT
Source organism: uncultured Granulosicoccaceae bacterium (assembly GCA_964388065.1). Lineage (GTDB taxonomy): Bacteria > Pseudomonadota > Gammaproteobacteria > Granulosicoccales > Granulosicoccaceae. Next base: position 4,555 of record CAYLZS010000457.1, on the reverse strand, counting down.
CGAGAAAAAAGTAACGTGTTTGTCAGGGAAATCAACTGTGTTCAGACGTTCGAGCTTATCTGGTATGCAGACTGTGCCAGCCATTCAGGACTAATTTCTACTCCCCAACCGGGTTTATCAGTGACACGGGCGTGACCCGATTCTATTGTATAGGCTGTTGCAACAAAAAGATATTGCTGCCAGGGGTAGTAGTCAGCGCCTTCAATTGAAAACTCCAGATATTTTCCCGCATTAGGTATTGCGCGCAAAAGGTGCATAGTAAACAAGGTAACCAGCGATAGATTGGCGCAGTGCGGTGTTACCGGCAGTCCGGCTGCCTCTGCCATTGACACCACTCTAAGCGTGCGACAAATCCCGCCTATGTATAGAATGTCTGGCTGTACAATATCTACAGCTCGCATATCTATCATTCGTTTCCAGGTGGGCAGATCACAATCCTGTTCGCCACCGGTTACATCAATGTCGAGCGCATCAGTTACCTGTTTGGTTTGTTCAAGCTCCCAGTAAGGACATGGTTCTTCATAGTGGCAATACGAGTGTTCCTGTAACAGTTGTCCGACTTCTATAGCCCGTTCAGGTGTATAACAGCTATTGGCATCTATCAGCAGATCAACGTCACTGCCCAGTTCTCGTCGAATAACCGGAATGATCTCTTCTGTGCGGCCGGGCCATTCGTCTTTGTTGCGACCCACTTCTGCACCTGCTCTTACTTTGAACGCATTAAATCCGTGTTCATCACGCAGTTGCTTTAAACGATCAGCTTCAGCAGCAGGGGTGATATCGCGCTTCATTGATGAGGCATAGGCACGGATAAGGCCGGCAGAACCGCCAATCAATTCGGTAACGGGCTTTCCCTGTTGTTTACCACGTAAATCCCAAACTGCTGTGTCGAAACCTGCCATGGCGCGACGAAGGTAGGACCCGGGGAATTTATGTTCTCGCTCGGTAACCATGTCCAGCAGGTTGTCCAGCTGGCTTGTGTCTTTTCCCAGAATCCAGGGTGCTACCTGTCGATGAAGTATTTGGCAGGTAATGTCAGAGTGATAAGTGGATACCTGACCCCAACCGTGCAATCCATCCTCAGTGGTCACTCGGACAAAACCAACATTTTCATTGCTAAAAGTTTCAATGCTATCGAGTATCATCGTGATGATTCACACTGTATAAAAAAGCAGAAGGACTTTACAATTTTTCTTTTACTCCACGTTAAGTGAGTAGGCATGAAAATCTTTATTTACTTTTTTGTATCCGAGCTTTTCGTAAAGGTGCTGTCCTGCGGCATTTGATTTATGGGTCAGTAAGGTGGAAATTTATGTGCCGCGTTTGTATTGTTCTAATTCAGTTGTTCACTTTGTTTTTTCAAAAACGCACGCTTGGAAGCTATAGAAGCGACGAGTACGCCAATAGTAACAATCGCAATAATTATGGTGGATAGTGCGTTGATCTCGGGACTCACGCCAAGCCGCACTGATGAATAGATTTTTATTGGCAGAGTAGTGGCAGACGGTCCGGCTGTGAAGCTTGCAATGACGAGGTCATCAAGCGATAAGGTAAAAGCTAACAACCACCCAGCTATAACAGCCGGCGCTATAATAGGCAGGGTAACGCTTTTAAATGCATCCCAACCGGTACAGCCAAGATCATAAGCGGCTTCTTCGAGGGAACGATCAAAGCTTGCCAGACGTGCCGAGACAACAACCGACACAAAACACATTGAAAAAGTTGCATGTGCCAGCACAATGGTGAATACACCTCGCGCCATATCCAGTGAGATAAACAACAGCAACAGCGACAAACCGGTGATCACTTCAGGCATCACTATAGGTGCGTACACCATACCGGAAAAAAGTGTACGGCCGAAGAACCTGCCGGAGCGTACAAGAGCGTAAGCTGCCATCGTACCCAGCACGGTTGCAATCACAGAGGAAAAAAACGCAACCTTAAGCGTCACCCACGCAGCATCCAAAAATGCCTCATTTTGTAACAGCTCGCCATACCATTTAGTAGAAAAACCTGCCCAGACAGTTACAAGTTTTGAAGCGTTAAAACTGTAGATGACCAGGATAAGCATTGGAATATACAAAAATGCAAAACCAAAGGTTAGTGACACTACATTGAAGGCACTCAGGCGTTTCACTGATCTGTCTCCCGCAAACGTTGTTCGTTTCTTTGAAACAGAACTATCGGAACAATCAGTATCAGTAACAAAATAACTGCCACTGCAGAAGCTACCGGCCAGTCACGATTAGAGAAGAATTCTTCCCACAGTACTTTGCCAATCATCAATGTGTCTGACCCACCGAGCAGCGATGGAATCACGAACTCGCCAAGCGCCGGTATAAAGACCAGAAAGCAGCCGGCTATAACCCCCGGTTTTGACAGCGGTGCTGTAACGGACCAGAAAGCCTGCAAACGTGAGCAGCCGAGATCCTCTGCGGCTTCGAGCAGAGTTTCGTCAAGTTTTTCAAGTGTTGAATAGACCGGCAGTACCAGAAACGGAAGGTAGGTATAGACAATACCTATGTATACAGCGACGTTGGTATTGAGAATAACCAGCGGTTCAGAAATTAAACCTGTCCACAATAAAAACTGATTTAAAAAACCTTCGTTCGACAGAATGCCAATCCATGCATACACGCGAATCAGAAACGAGGTCCAAAATGGCAGGATAACCAACATAACCAGAGTTACCCGCCACTCATGTGGCGCACGTGCCATTGCATAGGCAATGGGGTAGCCGATCAGTAAGGTTAACAGCGTTGCAACCGCTGCAATTTTCAAACTGGACAGATAAGCTTTCCAATACAGTGCATCTTCGGTGAGAAAGGTAAAGTTCTCAAAATCAAGCTCAGCCAAAAATTCCCTTACACCTGAAATACCTGCAGACAGATCAAACGTTGGGGTATAGGGCGGTATAGCGATAGCCGCATCGGACAAGGAAATCTTTAAAACAATGCCGAACGGCACCAGAAATAAAAGCGTCAGCCACAGATAGGGGAACGCAATGAGCAGGCGTCTCATTAGCTAGGAAGCCAGAACAAGGCCGGCGGTATCCGTCCATGACAACCACACGTCGTCTTGCCAGGTAATATCGCGTCGTGCCAGCCGTCGGCTATTGGATGTTTGCGATTTTACCAGTGTGCCATTCGACAGACGCACATAGTAGGTTGAAATATTTCCAAGGTAGGCGATGTCTTCGACCTGTCCTCTTACACGGTTATGGAGCTCCAGTGGTTCCTCTTTCGAGATGCCGATTTTTTCAGGCCTGATTACAAAGCTGGCTTCAGCGCGTTCGCGATTAAGTTGTCACCGGCCATGCCTTTAACTGGCGGCGCTCCCTGTGCCCAGTCGAGTTCTGCGATGTCATGCCGCAGATTGGAAGATCGGCCCTTAATGATATTCACATCACCGATGAAGTCTGCAACGTATACAGAGTTAGGCGATTCATAAATTCGATCCGGTGTATCGACCTGCACCAGTTTGCCATGATCCATAACTGCAATCCTGCTTGCCATTGTCATTGCCTCTTCCTGATCATGCGTGACCACAACAAACGTGACACCGGTGCGATCCTGTATTTCCATTAGCTCAAACTGGGTTTGCTCTCGCAGGCGTTTATCAAGTGCTGCGAGCGGTTCGTCCAGCAGGAGTACTTTGGGGCGCTTGATCAGCGCACGAGCCAGTGCCACACGTTGCCTTTGTCCGCCGGACAGTTGGGAAGGTTTGCGCTTACTGAAATCCGACAGTTCAACCATAGCCAGTATTTCTGCTACCCGATCCTTTATTTCGGACGATGCGACTCCATCCCTTTTTAGACCATAAGCGACGTTTTTCTGCACGTTCATATGCGGGAACAGTGCATAGCTTTGGAACATCATATTGACGGGGCGCTCGTAGGGTGGCACGTCCGTCATATCTGTGCCATCTATCGAGATGCTGCCACTTGTCGGGGTTTCAAAGCCTGCAAGCATTCGCAGAAGTGTGGTTTTTCCGCAGCCGGAGCCGCCGAGCAGGCCGAATAGCTCGCCTTTATAGATATCAAGACTGATGTCATCTACGGCAGTAAAGTTACCAAAACGCTTGGTGATATTCTTGATGCTGATGAAAGGTGTGGCACCTTCTTCACGCCATGGGTAGGCGGATGCCTGTGTCATGCGATTGGTCCGGTAAGATGCTGATGAGAAGCCTTCCATCGAATGATGGAAGGCTGTAACTATGGCTGGCTTTGCTCTAGTTGCCGGCTTTAAAGTTAGTCCATGTGCGGGTACGTACACGTTCTGTGCGTGGTGGCAGAACGTCAAGTGTGTACATTTGATTTACCGCTTCGGCAGGTGGAAAAGCAGCTATGCTGCCAGTGACTTCGGCATCAATCAACGGGATGGCAGCTTCGTTAGCTGTTGCATACCAGGTGAAGTTGCTGTCAGCGGCACTAACTTCAGGACGCATCATGTAGTTAAGAAACTTGTATGCGTTCTCTATATTCTTGGCGTCTTTAGGAATAACCCAGCCGTCGACCCAGAAGTTTGCTTTACCTTCACCAGGTGGAGTAAAAAAG
>CAYLZS010000456.1:0-4227 GCA_964388065.1 uncultured Granulosicoccaceae bacterium | reverse complement strand
TCTTAAACAATATGGCCAACGCGGCCATGGCGGCTCTGGCGAAGATAAAGTGTTATCGAACTTTCCGCACGCCCCACTAGCTACTATAGATATATGGCAGCGCTGTCTGCAGCAACCGTTGATTCACCCACAGAACTATTTTTTGGTGAAGCAGCAAACACTTGAGGCCGCTTGATTACGCTGGGTGGTGTAGTGAACTCCGCAAAACTTTGGCATTATCGACATTTCGCAGGTAACTTGTCGTTAAGATCTATCTCTATCAGTTCCGCTTTTTTAGCCAAACGAATCTATCACAAATATTTGACGATAGAGCAACAGACAAGTGAGTACACTGTGGTTATAGTGCCCCGTTTTTAGACAGTAATTGAACACTCGGACATCGAATATCCGCGGTACTTCAGCAGATTAATCCGTGCGTCTGGTGAGCAGGAATTAAACATACAAAATGGCGGACAATCTCACACAAACCGACGCAATCAGCGATGATCTGATCTCAATTCTCATAGATCCGGACCAACCAAACAGCGAGCGCGAAAAGGCCACTCGCAGCCTGTATCAGCGCCACGAATCATGGGTTATACAACAAGTCAGGAAACGCATCCACAACCCTGACGATGTGCAGGATGTGACTCAGAACGTCTGGATGATGGTTCTAAACCCAGACAATCTCGCCAGCAAGTACACGGCCAGAGAGGGTAAATTCAGGGCATATCTTCGTAACCCGATTAATTGGTGTGTTTTGAAACATATCGACAAATTACCGTTTACTGTCAATGAGACGGGAGAAAAACAATCGCCGATCTTTGTCGACATTGATGATCAGGTCGTCGATGAAGGTTTGGACGAGTGTTTACTGGAAGAAACCATCGAGAATATTATTAAACCATCATTGCCATCCATCCCCATAAAACACCGAAATGTCTATGTTGCCACCCAATATCGCTCAATTTTTAAGCAACAACCTGTGCTCAAAGAGGTGGCCGATATTAACGCGCTGACCGATTCGAGGGCCAGTGAGCTTCTGGCGAGCGCAACTGGCAGAGCTCCTGCTGAGTGCGATGATCATGAAATCTCCGTCCATCTGCCAATTAACTATCGATCCCTGATAGATCCGACAGAACTCAAAAAGTCAAACAATCGTTACCTGGCAAAAATTATGGGCATAACCGACGCTGCATTTCGCAAACGGCTACACACCGCTCGATCTCAATTGCTGGAGCTTCTTCGCAACCACCTCGATAACCCGGGAGTCTGACTATGGATAACGACACCTACGAGCGAGAAATTCTCAAGATTGTTAAAGCGCACAAACGCAAAAACCACGAGCCCAGTGAACCTCTAAGCGACGCGCAAATGAAAAATATGCGTGAGAATGTATATGCACACGTCGAGACACTTTTCCCGCACGACTCTGGCAGCACGGAATCACCTGTCAGTCTTACCCGTACGGCGCAAAAAACACCGTTCGAGAAATTCCGAGACTATCTGACAAGAGCGCTTAGCTTCGAGCAAATACATCCACTATCGACTGCGCTGGCAACAGTTGCGGTATTAACGGCAGGAATTCTGACTTACCAGCTGACTACCAGTAGTTCCAATCTTTTACTACCGGTTCCAAATTCGATAACGGCAAAAAACTTTACTCAGCACATTAATCAAAATACAGCCAGTTCCAGAGCTATTGTTCCACAACAGATATCAGAACGCCGGCAAGCTTTTGTAGCCGGTGTGACCCGCGCTGGTCTTGATCTGATTGGTGATCCTGAATCCCCTGCATCTTTAGCGCTACTTAACAACTACACAATTAAAGAAGAAAATGAACGTGGCGCAAGTATTAAATCTTTTAATGCCACTGTGGAGCAATACAGTGAAACCGAAAAGACAAACGTATGGTTAATGTCGGGGTATGCCATAGAGATAGTTCACCTGACTGCACAAAAATCTCTTGAAAACCTGGATAGCGAAGTGCTTTTAGACGCACTCACTTTTTACCGCGCGCAAACGGATGATCTAACGCAATCTCTCATCAATGATACCGAGCTGTCCACCTTTACAGCCAACCACAATTTTCTCTTAACCTCCGACAGTGAGTTTAAAGATCCAGACAGTATTCAGACCATCATTGATAAAACTACTCAGATGAAGGTAATACTCAGGTGATGAGACAGAAACTTCAACTAATGCCAGCCGCACTGGCATTTCTAATGCTCCACCTGTCAGCTCCCGCGCCAGCGATCGAATGTGCTACCAGCCAATGCTACACAGACGTTTATAACAGCATTGAGAACTCCGAGCTCCCGGTAGTATCTCGCATCAAAAACATACACACTAAATTATCGAAGACTATCGGCACCAGTAAAGCGCAACGATCCAAATTGTTTGTCATTGATAGCCCAGGCTATCCGTGGGCAGTCGCACTCAGCGACAATACTATTGTGTTGACAAAAGGTGCGATAGAAGCAATTTACAATGAAATAGACGCAGAGCTTGGTGATGCTCGAATAGCATTTGTTATTGGACACGAACTATCCCATCTCGCGACAGATGATCTGTTCCATCATCGAGCGTTTGTCAATAATCGCAGTCAGCCCAACACTCAATCCGCGTGGCTTAAATCTCATCCGGAGGAAGAGATTCGAGCGGACTTGAGAGGGTTTACCATCGCTACCATCGCCGGTTACAGAACTGACCGGTTAATTGGTGGCAATAACGACTTTTTCCGCGGCTGGCTCTCACAATTCAGTCCGGGCAACTCGACGACTCATCCCGATACAGAGACCAGACGAAAATATCTAAACAACGGCTTTCAGAAAATTCTGGATAACATCCCATACTATCAATTCGCAATCAGTCTAGCCCATTTTGGTCAATACAAAGACTCGCAATACCTGCTCGAAGACTTTCTCAATCAAGTAGAGACGCAGGATGCCTTCAACAATCTTGGCTATGTTCACTTGCAACGCGCACGAGCGCACATGCCACACCATCTTGCTTACAAATATTGGATTCCCTCGCTTCTTGAGCCTGCCAGCCACCTCAAATTAATTAGAGATCGAAGCCTTTTTGAAAGCAATGAGATTTCTATACAAGCGCTTGAGCATCTGCAATTCGCAGAGCAAACGCTCAAAGCAGCGATAGCGACGGACGAGACAAACCTGACTAACTTCATCAACCTTGCTGCGGTATATCTCTATATGCCCGATAAAATACACCGGGCTTATGCTGCAATCGAAGATGCAAGGCGAACTCCACTCGGAAATAAAAAAGCAGTGCGGGATCAGCTCGAAGCGATCTATCAACTAATACGCGTGCAGGACGATCTCGACTCTGGTGACAGATGGCCGAAGGCCAGAGATACCCTTGTACAACTGGCAAAATCGCCATCGCCACCAGACAACCTGCTTTACAATCTGGGGCGTATGCTCGACGACCGTGGCCGAGACGACACCGCTAACCGCTATTGGATACAGCTATATGACCGGCTCGCAGCATTACCGCGTCCTTACCAGAGTCAGGTTTGCTATAGGCTCACCATTAACTGCGATCTTAAGGCCGTAAAATCTCCGTGGGTAGATGCTGCTATGCCACTCGGTAAAGACATCCGTTACCCGGAGGTTCGATCATACCTTCGCAAATCATGGAATACTGCACCTATACCTGAAAAGATATTGCCAGGACTACGGGCGCAGGCTTATGTAAATGAGTCAGGTGATAGTTTGCTTGCGCTCGACAATCATTTAGAAATGGCCATACTTAGAAACATTCCGCACAAATATCGTAATCTGGCTGCATTGATAAATGAATTCGGGCAACCACAAGCCGCACTGCCAGTACTGAAGGGTCAAATTATCTCATTCAATTCATCATGGTCAGCTTACGTTGAGAACAACAGTGTGCGGGAGATCTGGATCACCCACCTCGATCCTCCAAAATAAAATATTATTAGTACTGTTATTTTCTGACATCCTCCGCCGCACTATAGCGAACCAAATGTATCTTGTTTGATGTCACTGCTAGCAATAACAGAACGCGATGTAGTAGCTAAATATCAGGCAATCCTGCGACAAATAATCTTTACTCGATCCTCACCAAACCAGCGGCCCACCTGGCCCAACAGCAGGAGAGGTCTTGCCATTACTACACTCCCGGAGCAGCGGTTAGTAAGAGTACTGCAGTGACAGCGAGTATTCCCGATCGTCTGAGACCTGCAAGTCGAGTCTTGCTTTA
>CAYLZS010000455.1:0-1780 GCA_964388065.1 uncultured Granulosicoccaceae bacterium | reverse complement strand
TTTGTCAGGCTTGTCTGCATCTAATATTAACTGCTCGAACGGGAAACCGGTATTGAGCCATAGTCACCAATTGAGGCCAGGCAGTATCCGGACCACACAAATATTTTATCAAATTAAAATGAACTTGCTATCACCGGTCATATTCCCGTGTACAATACAAATACAACCAGGAATCACAATCCGGGTGAATAAACACTCCAGAACAAAACAGGACCATCCCACTATGAAAATGTTATTTACCACATTAATTGTCTTAAGCTTTTCAGCTCCGCTCACTGCAGATGAGATCAGCCTGTCCGGCGAGGAAATAGAAACGCTCATCAGTGGAAAAACAATTAACGGTGTGCACTTCGGAAAAAAGACTATCCAGTATTTTTCAGAATCCGGACTTACCCTGTGGATTGGTCAGGGAGACGAGCTACCGTCTGAAGGAAAATGGAAAGTGGACAACAATCAATATTGTTCGAATTTTGGCAGTGACTGGAGTTGCTTTAACATTGCCCACGATAAAGCCCAGAACATTCACTATTTTGTCAATGAAGGATTTCGGGCACCCTTTGTTGTTGCAAGTTCATTCAGCCTTGAATTTTGATACAGGCTTGTAGCCAAAGGAAAATAAATTCTAAAGCACCGTTACTCTGCCCGGTGGACAGCAGGAGTACTCCGTTTCATCTCCGATTCAAAAGGGCAGATAATTGAAAGATCACATAGCGTCGTTATTTATATTGCTGTCAGCGTTGTTCACCGGAAACGCATTGCATGCACAAGTACTCTCGGGTTCGGAGCTGTCGTCACTTAATCAACACATTACGGGAGTAGCTGGTCTTTCTGAAACGCAACTCTACGAGTTACGGGACGTACTGATAGAAAACGCAGATCAGGTCGCAGTTAATGCCAGCGCTATTGAAGCGGCTTTTGCAACCATTCAGCCCTTTGGGTGGCAACATCTATATCGAAGTGCCCTACCTTGCCGACGATGGCATAGTGACAGTTCACGCGACGCGAACTTTCTTCGACTACATGTAGTTACTTAATGAATAACTATGCGCCCACATGGAGTAGAAGAAATTTCACGCACGTGAGTCAACCTCGCTACGCCCTGTTTCCGGATGGGCACTAATCAGGGAATTATCGCAGCCAGATCGAACGATCAGCAGTAGTTAACGCTACCGGGATAACTTTATCTTGCCTGACGATAAGAAGGTCAACAGAGTCACCCACCTGCCCGTCCCACAGTTGCTGGAAAAAATCCGCCATGGTGGTCACGCGAATACTGTTGATTGAAATAATTTTATCGCGCGGCTGCAAACCTGCCATCGCCGCCGGACTCTCTTCAGCTACTCGCACAATTTCAAGATCCGGAACTGCTTCATTCAGGATTGTGCCGAGCCACGGTCGTGCATCTACGGATAGCTGGCCATTTAAAAAACGGCCCATGCTACTTTGCAAATGTTCGACAGGGATAAACAGGTTGCCGTTAACTGATTGCGCTCTGCTTTCGGCACGGGCACTCCCGGTGTAGACATTGCTGAGCAACAGGCTGCCAATGCCAATCAACTCTGCATCACGATTGATCAGTGCGGCGCCACTAAACACCCGTGTTGCAGGTGCTGTATAAATTGCTCGATCAAGAAGGTACTCCCATGAACCAGCAAATTCCCGGACATCTGCAACGCGGGTGACATGGACAACATCAGTTCCCCCATGGGGTAGCACGACCACATCATCTTCAATACCGATCAAACCGGAATCCCCCAGAGACAGAGGAACAATATCCGGT
>CAYLZS010000454.1:0-5246 GCA_964388065.1 uncultured Granulosicoccaceae bacterium | reverse complement strand
GTCTTTTAGTGCCTTTTACATTGGCGGCAGTACCTGCTGCGTCAGCTTGCAATGCTACCGTTCGATAGTGATCTACCTGATCGGGTATGCCAAAACAGACTCCGCTCCACTCACTGGTAAATTGCAGCATTTGTCGGAACGTTATTTGCCGATTGTGGGTATCTGTAAAACCCGCCAGATCGGTGTACTGATAAACGGGGTCATCAATGTTTTTAATCAAGCCATTGTCTGCGGCGATGCCTGTTAAAAGCGCCAGGCAGGTTTTTGTAACGCTGAACGTCATATCTGCCCGGTGAATATCGCCCCACTGGCACAGGGTTTCGCCGTTTTTACAAATTAAACCGGCAGGTGCACCTCGGCTGAATACCGGACCCAGCAGCGTATTGTGCGGTGGTGTATCGAGCAGGTGAATGCCCCATTGCTCTGATGTTGCCTCTGGTTCTCGCGTCCATTGGCATTCATTGGCATCTATAAAATCGGTGAGTCTGGTCCAGTCTGTCATTAGATTTTTGCTGATGGTCTGATCGGTGAGTTTTGTTGTCAGGCGCGGGTCGTTTTACTCGTGTATTGCTGTAAACACACGACCAGATGTGATTTTGCCAGAATATTGTGTTGTCTGCGGTATGGAACTTGCCGCCCTCGGGTAATCAGTGAAGTCTACGCTCGAAGTGCTCAGGGAGCGCAATATGAAGAACATCAGGTTTTTAAGTCTGCCTTTGGCGGTTGTTTTGTTCACCGCTTGTGATAACGGCACCAGTGTACTGGCCACCGCAGATCGTGACGAGCCGGAAGGTATCGAGACAATTGATTTTTTCGGTACTGAAAGCGCTGACAGCGAGACAATCGCCTACGAACCGGAGCTGGGTTTCGCACTGCCTGCACGTGGCATTTTGTCGGTAAACACAGCGCTAATTGGCAGTTCTACTGACGGCACAGATTTTCGACAGGACTGCGCCGCAGGACAGGTGCTGGTCGGACTCGAGGGCTTTGCGTCAGGAGATCGCGTGAGCCAGGTGAGTGCCAGATGCGTTGAAGCGAGTGACACTGGTGACTGGGTGGGCTCGGCGCAGGTTGAAGGTAACGCTGTCGGTATCAATAGTGGTAACCCGTTTAACCTTGATTGCGCAACCGGCCATGCCGTGACGGGTGTTACCGGTATTACACGCAATAACGCTGTTGCTTCAGTCCAGATCCACTGTGCAAAATTAAATGGATCTTCGAGTACCAGTGGTGAGAGTAACGATTCTAATGTTGTTGGTGTAAATGACTGGCCAATTGCAAGGCAGCTGTGTGGGGCAGGTGCTGTTGCAACCGGTATTCAGGGACGTGCCAACAACGAAATGAGAGGGCTGGGACTGGTTTGTCATGAATCACCGGCGACAGCTGGTCGATGGAGCAACCCGTTCGACTGGCCTGTTCAGGCAGTACATGCAGTGATGACACCGCAGGGCGATATACTGTCTTTCGGTTTTAGAAGTGGTTCCGGCAACCTGTTTGACTATGATGTCTGGAGCCCTGAGCTGGGTACTGCAGATTCCTCGCATACAACGTTTGCGTCTGATCAGGGTGTCGTTTCTTTCTGTAACGCATCGATTGTTATGCCATCGAACGGCAGTATTCTGATGCCTGGTGGTACCAAGATTAAATCTGATAATGCAGGGGTTGCTGATGTGCCGATTTATGACACGGTAACCGGCAGTTTGTCGCGCGCACCGGATATGGCAAATCCTCGCTGGTACCCGACAACAGTCACTTTACCTAACGGTGAAATTCTGGTGGCTGGTGGTCGTGATGTTGCCGGAGTCGCGATTAATACCCCTGAAATTTATTCACCTGACACCAATCAGTGGCGTTCATTGTTTGGTGCAAACATGGCGGGTCTTGACTGGTCTTATCCACGCCTTTGGGTTGCCAAAGACGGTCGCGTGTTCGGTGTTTCAAAAAATGAAATGTACTACATCAACCCGCAGCAATCTGGGGCACTGCAACGGGCTGGCAGTTTTTCTGGTGAGTTTATCACCCATGGTGAGGCAACTGCTGTGATGTATCGTCCGGGTAAAATTTTGCAGCTTGGTGGCAATAAATCCGGTGGTACAAACGCTGTAGTTATAGATATCAACGGAGACGCACCTGAAGTACGTGCAGTAGAGAGTATGGGTTTATCCCGATCAGCCTGGCCGAGTTCGCAGATTCTTGCTGATGGTACCGTCATGGTTTCGGGTGGAAGTCGCGTTGTGAACGATGCGGTAACAGCTGCGTTGAACCCGGAAATCTGGGACCCTGATACCGAAAAGTGGACAGTTGTTTCTGGTTTTAAATGGCCGCGGTTGTATCACTCTAATTCAATTTTGCTTAAAGATGCCACGGTGATGATTGCCGGTGGCGGCAACCCGGGGCCGGTTACCAACTACAACGCAGAAATATTCTCACCGCCATATTTGTTTAACGATGATGGCAGCCCGGCAGTAAGACCGGAAATAACCGGTGCGCCGGAGAAAGGAGCATACGGCCAGCAGATTACATTGAATACACTGGCGTCAGAAGTAGCGAAAGTTACCTTTGTTAAGACCACCGCGGTTACTCATTCTTTTAATGTGGAACAGCGCTACATGGAACTGCCGTTTTCGTCTGACAACGGTGGCACTATTCAGGTCGGGCTGCCAGCATCTCCCAATGTAGCAACCCCGGGTTACTATTTGATGTTTGTTATTAATGAGGACGGTACACCATCAGAGGCAACCATTATAAAACTGGGGGATGAGCCCGGTATTACACCTGAACCGCCTGTTGTACAACCCGAACCACCAGCAGTCCAGGCAGATAGCCTGCTGGTTAATGGTGGATTTGAAGACGGTAAAAACGACTGGCTGGACTGCTCTGATCCGTCACTTTCAGTTGTGGGAGGGCGCGCAAACAACGGCGCACAGGCACTGTCACAGGTGACCGGTGCCTGTTTGTATCAGGAGTTCTCGGTACAACCTGGCTCTACCTATACAGTTAGTTGCGATGCATTTACTCAGGGCTCGGCCTATTCGAGTGTATCAATTAATATGCTTGATGCCGCTTATACCGAGCTCACGACAGAATCAACAGTAGTCACATCTGCAGACTACACAGCACACAGTCAAAGCCTGACCGCGCCACAAAATGCTGCATTTTCGGCCGTGACCCTGTATTCGGAAGGTCCAACCTATTTTGACTCGTGTGTTGTGACTACTAATAGTACGGATCCTGTAAATCCTGTGGTTACACAACCGGCGGTGGATCCCATAACAGATCCCGTAGTGACCAATCCGGTAACCCCTCCGACTACAGATCCGCTGGTACCACCTGCTGGCAACCTGTTGGTTAACAGTGATTTCAGTGATGGAAAAACCAGCTGGTACGACTGTGGCAGTACACAGGCGACTACAGTTGAAACCGACGCAGTGTCAGCAACTGCCAGCCTTAAAGTAGAGAACGCAGGTTGTATCTATCAGGAGTTTCCGGTCACTGCCGGCAGCCAGTACAGGATGCAGTGTAGTGCGAAATCAGAAGGCACGATGTACTCAAGTATTAGCTTTCAAATGGCAGATGCCACATACAACCAGCTCGACTCACAGGTAAATGTTGTCGCCCCGGGTGATTTTCAGACCTACACTGCGATACTAACTGCTCCTGCGTCCAGTGCTACCAGTGCAGTAACTTTATACTCTGAAGATATTACCCGGGTAGCTTCCTGTTTTGTGGAAGAAATATAAAAACATGACTATTCAGGGCGAGAAAACAACAGCGGCCAGCTGGCTGGTTAAATTAGCGTCAGCGGTACTGTTGACGCTCGGTGCTTTTGGCGTTGCACTATATTCTGTTACGGGACTTCAGGCTGATAACTCCGGACAAACTCCGGGAGTAATGGAGCTGGTAGATTTAGATCTGACCGATCAACATGGGGTGCGTCTTACAAAGTCCATTCTAAAAGACAAACTCGTTATGATGAACTTCTTTTTTACCGGCTGCTCCGGTGCTTGTCCGATGCAGACTGCGGTCTTGCGTGATGTTCAGCAAAAACTTGATCCAAACCTCGATGTAGTATTTATATCAGTATCCATTGCACCACTTACCGATACCAAAGATGCAATTACGCAATACATCAATGAGTTTGATGTTAATTCCCCTAATTGGAGGTTTGCAACGGCGAGTGTAAAAAACTCCGAAAAGCTAATTGAGCGATTCGGTGTTACGGTGGACGGCGCTGTCGTTGAGGAAGGGAAGCTCGATCACCGCAATATGGGATATCTGTTTAACAAACAGGGTACGTTAATGCAGCAGTATCAACTGGTGGCAGGAGCTGGTGAGCGGCTGGTCAGAGAAATTAACGAACTGCATACTCTTAAGTTCGAGTCGTCTTAGCTCGCCACAATCTGATGCAGCCCATTGGTGGGCTGCACGGAAAGTTCGGTAACACTTTTCTTCACCACAGCCGTCATAGCTGCGTTGGAAAAGCTCGACGTATGACTTATATGCCTGCGCTTTTCCGCCTTGCTCTGACGACTGTGGCTGTGAAAAGTCTGTCACCGAAATTTCCGTACAGCCCACCAGGTCTACAGGTTCCAGATGGTGTAAGATGTTGGTACGTCGTATATACCAATAATTTCGAGCGTTTCCGCAATGAAAATCCGCTACCGACTCCTTATAACAGCTGTTATCTCACTTTTTTGCGTTGGCTGCGATCAGGCGAGCAAGCAGTATGCAGCGAACTATCTCCCCAAAGATCATATGGATACGTATCTGTATGACGTGGTGCGTCTTGGTTACATAGAAAATACCGGGGCGTTTCTTGGCATCGGAAGCAATCTGAGTGATGGGCACAGGTTCCTGCTGTTCTCGGTGTTTGCAGGTCTGTTGCTAATTGCTCTTTTTGCCTACCTGCTATTCTCCAAACCAGCTTCAGCCTGGTCGATTGCAGGCTTTGCACTGATTCTCTCGGGTGGTGGCAGTAATCTTTATGATCGTATAGTGAACGATGGTGCAGTGATCGATTTTCTAAATGTTGGTGTTAGTTTTGTACGTACTGGAATTTTTAATGTAGCAGATATGGCAATTATGGTGGGTGCGCTATTGGTTATTGTAGCCGGAAGTAAGATCAGTGATTCAAAACCAGACGTGCAAGAGCAGTAACAGTTGAGTCGAACTGATTCTTGTTCTTTCCGCCGGCCAGACTTACCGTCCCTGGAGGTTAATCACGCAAGATCTGTAACTACGTGCCA
>CAYLZS010000453.1:0-23062 GCA_964388065.1 uncultured Granulosicoccaceae bacterium | reverse complement strand
GTAGCGGGAAATAGTGACGCCGTATGGCCATCGCCCCCCATACCCAAAACCACAACATCGTACGGTGTGGCGAGCGTTCGCAGCGCATCGTCACACTGCTGCCATCCGTCATCCGGTGTCGATGCATCATTGTATAAAGATAAAAATGTGGCACTCGACGCAGCATTAACCAACAGACATTCGCGAATAAGCTTTTCATTGCTCAGCTCATCATCCGCCGCCACCCACCGTTCATCAGCTAATGTGACAATGACATCGCTCCACTGGATCTGATGCAAAGAAAGCGCTTTAAAAAAAGGCGCAGGAGTTGACCCACCGGAAACAACAAGCGTTGCACTACCACGGTCGTCAATGCCCTGCTGCAACCAGCCAGCGACATCAGCAGCCAGTTTATCTGCCAGTGCCTGGGCATCGTTTGCCGTTACTACTTCACCATCAAATTTACTATTAAACATCAAGATATTCCTCAGCCCAGCCACAATCATCACGCGCTATTAACGCAGATGCCGCGGCTGGCCCCCAGGTTCCTGCAGAGTAGAGTTGTGAGGCAACATCGTATTTCTCCCAGCCAGCAATGATGGGATCAATCCAGTTCCAGGCGGCAGCAACTTCATCGCGGTGATTAAACAGAGTCTGGTTGCCACGAATGATGTCTGACAACAGTCTTTCGTAGGCAATCATCTGGCGCTTTTTAAACGCCTGATTAAAGTCGATATCAAGATTTACCGGCAGCAGGCGCATGGCATCCCCACGGCCTTTGGCAAATATCTGTAACTTGATAATCTCCTGAGGCTGCAATCGAATCACCAGACGATTAGTAGTATCCGGCATCTCAAAAATAGAGTGAGGTACCGAGTTGAAATTAATAATTATCTCGGTACGTTTTTCCGGCATAGACTTTCCGGTTCTAAGAAAAAACGGTACATCTTTCCAACGCCATGAATTTATTTGTGCTTTTATAGCTACATAGGTTTCCGTATTACTTTCAGGGGGAACACCTTCTGCATCCTTGTAGGAGATAATCTGTTTGCCATCAACTACACCTGCTTTGTACTGTCCGCGTACTGTTTGCTTGTTAACATCTTGACCAACGATCGGCTCAAGCGCACGCAGTACTTTTATTTTTTCATCGCGTATGCAGTCTGGGTGAATACTGATCGGTGGCTCCATAGCAAGAATAACCAGAAGCTGTAACAAATGATTTTGCACCATATCCCGCAAAGCGCCGGTATGATCGTAGTACCCCGCACGGCTTTCTACCCCAAGACTTTCCGCAATGGTTATCTGCACATCTCTGATGTGCTCTCTTCGCCACAGAGGTTCGAACAACGAATTACCAAAGCGAAGTTCCATCAGGTTGTGCACAGTCTCGTTACCGAGATAGTGATCAATTCTATAAATCTGCTTCTCGCTGAAAACCTCGGCCAACTCATCGTTTATCTGCAGTGCCGTTTGCAAATCACGACCGAGCGGTTTCTCCAGCGCCACTCGACTTTGAGGTGTCACCAGTCCCGCTTCACTTACTCCACGACAAATACGGCTAAAAAGTCCTGGTGCCGTCGAAAGATAAAACGCGCGGACCCTGTCCGGGTACTCGCTCAGTACTGTGGCCAATGGCTGGTAGTCTTCCTGCTCCGTGATGTCGACTTTTAAATACAATATTCGCTGGCAGAACGTCTGCCAGGTATCGGCATGAAAATCCTCCGCTTTTATGTAGTTCCCGGCAGCCTCCTCCATGATGCCGACGAACTCTTCTGTGGTGTGGCTGCCGCGCGCAACACAGATAATTCTGCCCTGCTCAGGCAGCTGTGCCTCATGATGGCGAAAGTAAAGTGCCGGCAGCAGCTTGCGCAGTTCTAAGTCACCAGTGCCGCCAAAAAGCAACAAATCAAATGGCGGCAGTTGGGCATCAGCCGGGGTTTGCATTTTGTTTCTGCGATGAAAGGGGTGTCACTATTGATAACCTACAGAAAATGGTAGTAATACTACATAATTCTACAGTCACTATGTGTTTCGGCTATTTGCGGTTTTTTCGGTGTTTTTTTCAAGCTGTTGGACCGTCGTATCGTAGTGAAAGACCTCATTCGTGCAGATAATAGCTTGATTCGACTTCTTTTCGTAGTATTATTACAGCTATCGGGTTGCAGACCATGACTTCAACAAATAAAACGCTCCAATCCGTTACCGAGAGAATTATCGCTCGCAGCGAACAACACCGGTCAGGCTATCTCGACCAGCTGCAGCGTACCAAACAGAATCAGCCGCGCCGTGCACAGCTCTCCTGCACGAACTTTGCTCATGCGGTCGCGGCTGCTTCTTCTACTGACAAAATCACCCTGCACCAGGAACGCGCTATTAACCTGGGCATTGTGTCTGCCTACAATGATCTCCTCTCGGCACATCAGCCCTTTGACAGATTCCCGGAACTAATCAAGCAAACTGCTCGCGACAATGGTGCAACTGCACAGTTTGCCGGTGGTGTTCCTGCGATGTGTGATGGAGTCACACAGGGCAGACCAGGCATGGAAATGTCACTGTTCAGCCGCGATGTTATTGCTCAGGCAACCGCAGTAGCGCTCTCACACGATGTATTTGATGCCGCAGTCTGTCTTGGCACCTGCGATAAAATTGTACCGGGTCTTTTAATGGGAACGCTGGCTTTCGGACACCTGCCAACGGTCTTCATTCCAGCCGGACCAATGACATCCGGCATACCCAACTCTGAAAAAGCCATCGTCCGACAGAAATTTGCACAGGGCCAGATTACCCGCAAAGAGCTAATGGAATCAGAGTGCGCGTCCTACCATGGTCCGGGTACTTGTACTTTCTATGGTACCGCCAACAGCAACCAAATGTTGCTTGAAGTCATGGGTCTGCAGTTACCAGGTACAGGCTTTATTAATCCGGGTGAAGAAATTCGCGATCTGCTAACTCGTGAAACCACAGAAGTCGCAATCAAAATTAGTGCAACCTCAAAGGACTGTCTGCCAATCGGAGAACTGGTTGATGTAAAAACTATCTGTAATGCCATCGTCGGGTTGCTGGCTACCGGTGGCTCAAGTAATCACACCATTCACCTGATAGCGATAGCACGCTGCGCTGGAATCATCATAGACTGGAGTGATTTCAGCGATCTCTCATCAGTGGTACCCGCCCTCACCAAAGTTTATCCAAACGGCTCTGCTGACATTAACCAGTTTCACGCAGCAGGAGGCATGGCACTCGTTATTTCGCAACTACTGGCCGCAGGCCTGTTGCACGATGATGTAAAAACTATTGCAGGCGAAGGACTCCACAATTGCAGCTGCGACCCGGTATTAAGCAACGGTAAGATAGAGTGGACACCCAGCAACAACAAAAGCGCCGACAGTAACATCATTGCAAGTATTGAAGAACCGTTTGACAACACCGGCGGACTGGCAGTTTTAGATGGCAATATAGGCCGCTCAATTATAAAAATTTCTGCCGTTGACCCGAAGCACTATGACGTAGAAGCACCGGCAAAGGTTTTCACCAGCCAGGCAGAGTTTCTGCAGGCGTTTCAGGACGATCAACTAAATACAGACTTTGTTGCGGTACTGGTAAATCAGGGCCCGAAAGCTAACGGTATGCCTGAACTGCACAAGCTCACCCCGGCACTGGGTGTCCTTCAGGATAAAGGCTTTGCAGTAGCATTGGTCACCGACGGACGCATGTCCGGTGCATCAGGCAAGGTACCGGCAGCAATTCATGTCACACCAGAATGTGCCAGCGGTGGCAAGCTAGGCAAAATTAAAGATGGCGATATGATCCACCTGCATACCACAGCCGGTAAGCTCAATGTAGTGATTGATCAATCTGAGTGGGCTGCACGCGATGCGATTCAACCCACTGAACAACTGACAGAGACAGACGGTCGACTCTTGTTCAGCAATATGAGATCTACCGTTAGCAGTGCCGAGACAGGTGCGCTTTCATTGTTTGATCCCGGCTAATACATAATACTGTTACCCAGGTTATCTGACTAAGTACTTCCCTGACGCAGCTCTGCTGCCAGCCATTACTACGCTAAACTTTAATCGAGTCAAACAGCATGAAGATACGCGAACTGCTAAAGCTTTCCCCGGTTATACCTGTTCTTGAACTCGATGATGTCAAAACAGCACCTGAGCTTGCCAGAGCATTGTGCGCAGGTGGCGCTCCGGTACTTGAAATCACGCTTCGAACTGACAACGCTTTTGAGATAATGGCAGCAATAAAATCAGAAGTACCAGAGGCGCATGTGGGCGCAGGTACTGTTAATACACCTGAGCATATAGCGCACTGCAAAGAACTGGATCTGGCTTTTATGGTAAGTCCGGGTTTGCATGAACCACTGGCAAAGAAAGCACTGGCGTCGGGTATTCCCTACCTGCCCGGTGTCGCAACTGCAAGTGAAGTACTCACGGCAATCGACCTGCAACTTGATACGCTAAAATTTTTTCCAGCCGCCGCCGCCGGTGGAGTGACCATGCTTAAAGCCCTGGGTGGACCATACGGTGATATAAAATTCTGCCCGACCGGTGGAATCAACTCAAAAAATTGCGCAGAGTTTCTGAGCCTTGACAATGTTATTTGCGTTGGTGGTTCATGGATCGCACCAAAGCAACTGATAAAGGATCAGGCGTGGGATGAAATCACCAGTCTGGCAAAAGCGGTGAGCAGGTAAGCTGGATGAAATACACACTGAAACAAACGCTAACGTAGTCACGCACGCAGTCATGCACCTTTGCGCGCTATCGTTGCTACGAACGATTAGTGCACAAAAGTCGAAGAAGAAAACTCACGTAGGTAAGACAACTGCGCCACAACCAGATTCAGTTACGTACTAGCCGGATCTGAATCCGCGCAGTTTCGTGATCAGCCTGGCTGACACCACCAGCAATGCTACAACGCTGCCGCCAATAACCAGCAATGATAATCTCGACAACAAAAGGGTTATCTTCCAGCAACTGCGCCCACACAGACGTATCGCAGTTGTCGGTTTTATGCGACGCAGCATCAGCCTTCGCCAGGCACGCACTGTCACACGCAATTGTCTTTTTATCTCTGCTTTGGCCAATTTCAATGCGCCTCTAGCATTTCCAACGCTGTAGTAATCTGTATCGGCACACAGTAGAAAATACTTTGCCAACATCAACAGGAGACAGCGTTGAATAAGGTTCCATCAGCGGTATAAAACCAGCTACAGAGCAACCGTTCCCCGAAAAAACCTGTAATTTCAATGGCAATACCGTAAATCTGCGCTATAGAGACCTTAAGTGGTGCACACTTATTGCGCACCATATATATGTCCAAATAAAAATATACACAATTGGAATGAATTCTATGGCGACAACATCGGCATTAACCGAAGCTCGGGCGACCTGTGACGGGTTACATCGGCTTATACAAAAAATTAGCGAAGCGGCAGCAGATCTGGATAAAGGTGGTAGCAGTAGTTATGAAATGCTGGCACTCATTGCCAGCGCGAATACCTGTGTGATCAACCTTGAAACACAACTGACAATTGTTGAGTCGCTGGATAATCCAAAAGTACACCCTTTGAAACGACCGGATTCAGACAGCGATTCAGATCGCTTCCAGGCCGAAGAAAAAATATCTGTAGCGAAGTAAATTTCACTTTTATCGCAAAAGCTTTTCTAACGTTTTAGCCAGGTATCATACTGGTCTGGTAACGGGGTGATCTCACCCTGGGTAAGCCAGTTTTTCTCTGCAGCCAGATCACTTATCTGATCAACTCTCTGTTGATCAAGTGGATGAGTTGAAAAAAACTTATCGAAATTATCGCTTCCATCCTGTGGTCGCTGCTGCATAAACAATTCAAACAACGATTCCGCCCCCTCTACATGACCGTAGATCGAATTAACTGCATTCAGAGCAGAACGATCTGCTTCGGTTTCCATACTTCTTGAAAACCCGGTTGAAGTTAAAGTTGTGCCTAAAGAGAACAAACGGTTGTCTGAAGACAGCCCAAGCATGGAAGTGCCCAATGCCAATGCCAGACCACCACCGAGTCCTTCAGCCGGATGGCGTAGCGTCACATGTGAATATTCATGCGCTACTAACATTGCAAGTGCATTCTCATGTGGCAGTAAACGCAGTAGCCCTTTAAAGAAATAAACATGACCACCTATCGTTGCATAGGCATTGACTACCTCTTCATCACTGTAGTGCAATGTAACAGGCATAGACTGTGGAAGCTCCATTGCAACAGCAACTCTGTCTGCCACAGATTGCAGATACTTCTGAAGATCCGGGTTTGTATTGGTTTGTTGAAAGGGAGATTCCTGACCAGCATTTTGTGAAGCGCTGTCTATGCGTTCAGCTAACCACAACTCCGCTCTATACGGAATTAACCCGCCAAGTCTGGCACCTGCGACACGAAAAAATATACCAAGTACAATGACCGAAACCAGCGCCATGACGCTCAGCTTTGCGAACTCACGCAACGGGTGGCGTCCGGGTGTGTTGGCACCTTCGTCTGGTGTACGGTCCTCGTAGCGCATTTATCAGTAACTCAGGTTGTCAGATGGCAGCTGATTTGTCGGATCGACAAACCACTTTACGAATTATCAGCAACGGCCACCGCAACCGGTGGTGCTGCAATCAAAGCGGTACCATAAGCCATCACCTCAATCGTTGTGACCCGACCGCCGATACGGGAGGTTTCGTATTTCACGTTGAACACCATTGACGCACCCTGCTTTTTTGCCTGCTGCTTTAATCGTAACACCGCTTCACGCCTGCCCCGATCCAGCAACGGTTCATAAGATCGAATGCGACCGCCAAATATATTGACCAGATTGGCAACGAAAGACTTAAAGTAATCACTTGCCACAACCACGCTACCGATAACCAATTTCTGTTGAAACGCAGTGTCTGCCGGAGGATGCTTGCTGGCGACGGCCGGTAAGGATGTCAGCTCGCTTTCACGTTTTCTGATTGATTTGTAGTGACGTCGTTCATTGAGTTGCCCGAAGCCGTAACCGAGAACCAGCAACAGCGCAAAAATCGCATATTCAATCACGATTCAGCCCGCAACGTGACGGCCGTGCCGTAAACAAAAATCTCTGCCGCACCCGATGCAATACTCGATGTTGAAAAGCGTACGTTGAGAACCGCATTCGCACCAACGCTCTGCGCCTGTTGCACCATTCTATCTACGGCCTCCTCACGCGACTCATGCAGCAACTCCGTGTAACCAGCCAACTCACCACCGAATATGCTTTTAATCCCTGCCATAAAGTCCCTGCCTGCATGTTTGGCACGCACCGAACTCCCCTGCACTAAGCTGAGGTGCTGCTCAATGGCCATGCCCGGATAGTATTCGAGATTAGTTACGATAATTTCTTCACTCATAAGTTTTCCTTTAAAGCACCGGGCCTGAATCAATACACAACTTATACTGCGGATCCACCGCAGCAGATCTGAATTAATGGGTTAATACTTCTTACCCTGTGAATAATGCATGTCCGGGCTTAAGAAGGGAACAATACGATTTTGGGTGCCGATGCAACGCCATTGTGGACGTCAGCAAATGCAGAAGCACCGTCCGACATCGAGCGATGTTCAATCCACTCCAGCCCGCCAAGCTTACCTTTTTGAATAGCATCCCTTGCCGCAACCATGTCAGACATGGTGTAGCAGTAATTACCGATAAAAGTTATTTCCTGCAACGTCAGTCGACGAGTGTCCAGGCCAGTTGCATCATCCTGCAGCCCGATATGACATATTACCCCGCCCGCTTTAGCCAGACGACTCGACGCTTCACGTGTTCTGCCACTGCCCACCGCATCTATCACCAGATCGAAACTACCCGCTTCAGGTTCATTGGTGAGCGGATCATAAACGTGACCGAAACCATTCTGCACAGCAGTCTTACGACGCAGCTCGCCAGTATCACCGATATAAACATCATTACATCCCTTACTCTGAAGAATTAATGCAGCGAGAACACCAATGGCACCGGCACCGATTACGAGCGTACGCGCCTCAGATACCGGACGGTGCAACACACGCTCGGCCAGCAGAATACTATGCAAACTGACGGCTGTCGGTTCCGTCAGACTCGCATGAGCGACATCCATATTGTCGGGTACCGAGAGAAGACTCTGTTCCGGCACTACCACGAAATCTGCAAAGGCCCCGGCCACACGCATACCAATTAATTCCCGGCTGGCACATAAGTGAGCACGACCATCGACACAATCGCCACAGTGACCGCAAGACATCAATGGATTAACAATGACTCTTTCACCCTGACGATCTCCGTTCTGTACAACACCTGTTACTTCGTGCCCGAGTATCAGCGGAGGCACCCGACGCGAATCCAAACCGTGGTAGGCGTGCATGTCAGATCCGCACAGTCCACAGGCATCTACTGCCAACAAAATGTCACCTGCACTGCTCGGCACGGGATCTGGCTCATCCCGATAGATAACCTCTTCTGTGCCTGTGTATACCAATGCCTTCATTTATGGGCGCTCCGGATTCCGCTTTTATGACAGTTCAATGTTAACTGTTTCAAATTTTCCACGATTGGAAAAAACAGTCCGGGTAATTTTGAATCATTTTCGCCGGACTGGCTGATTTATTGCGCTGCGATACTGAAAAACAACACAAACACGGATGCGGAAGTGATATGCGTCTCATCTCCACGCCCATTCCATGTGCGATTAGCCGAGTAAATTACCACTCAAATCTCGCCATGATGGAAAGTTTGACGCTCAGGAAGTGGACCAGATATGTCTAATTTTACTTTACAACTAATTTTACTCCTGACGGCAGTGGTCGCCATTTTTTATACTTCCACGATAAGACGTGGAATCGCCACGGGGAGACTCCGACCTTCACAGGCGAAAGATGAATTGCAGCTGCGTCTGCAAAAAGCTGAACACTCAGCAAAGCCGATTAAAACAGTACTGACACAAACAGAGAACGAGGTTGCAATACGCAGGCAGGCCATCGCCAACCTGCATAATAAGTTCGAAGCAATGCAGGCTCTCGCGCTTAATAAGGAACAGACAGAAATAGCCAGGCTGCTAAGTAAGTTCAAAGACTCAGACGATGCCACTCCCCGTCTGGATTGCGATTCGGCCGAAAACGACGAAGAACTCATGCACGTTGGCATGGCATTGAATCAGAAAAACTCCGAAATCAAACAGGCTGATCTGTCTCTGAGCAACGTACAGGGCATTCAGGCAGCACTCGGTCAGCGTCTAGCCAAAATGAAAACCAACATTGCCATTAATCAGACAACATCTGACCGAGCACGGACTGAAAGCGCAAGCCTGCAACGCGAAATCAATAACCTGCAAATGGATTTAAACGATGCGGCAGAAAAAAACGCAACCCAGCCGGATCTTGAAAAATCAATCAGCGCGCTCAGGGAAAATTTGAACAACAAAATAATCGACGCTAAAACAGCCAACAACCAGCGCGACATTCTGTTGGCAGACATGACGGCAATTGAAGAGCAAATACATGCTCTTGATACAGATGTTCAGTCATTGCAAAAAGAGCTTCAGGATAGCAGGAAACAGCACCAAAACAGCGTTTGCGCAATCAGAAAGTCACTGACAGACAAGGAAGCTCAGTTCAGCGATGAAGGGACTGCAGACCAGCAGCTCGCAGACTTGCAAAAAACACACAAGAAGCTTCAGCACGAACATATCAACGCGCTTAAAAAAGCCGATCAACAAATTACCGATCTGTCCCGTGAGCTTGACCGCAGCGAGATTAAAATCCAGACCGCACGCGATAAAGCTGCAGCGGCTGCTCGAAACATCAATGCAAGCCAAATCGCGGAGCTAAAAAAGCAACTCACAGATAAAAATGAAGCCAGTGGAGTGGATACAAAGTCTCAACGCGAGTCAGTGGAACTAAAAGCCAAATTAAGAGAGCTCAACACACTCCTTGCAGAAACCATGGCTGAGAAAAAAGCCCTGCAAAAGCAGCTCGATCTTAAGGTTGATGGCAAAAAGTCTTCACCTTCGATAAGTGATTCTATTGGCATTACCGACAGCACCATCAACAAGAAAGCCAAAAACTCTACTGCCAAACGGAAAACGAAAAAAGCCGGTTAGCGTTAAACATCGCTGCATAAAAAATAAAATATAAAAGCCACCGAATTTCAGGTGGCTTTTTTGCAGGCTTTTTCGGCTTTAATACGGATTGATAAAATTCTATCCCCGCGTCTTTTTCAGCTGCGCTCCTGCACCTGAGACTGTATCGTAAATTATTTCACCTGTAGCCTCTTTACCAAGCTCTGCAGCATTTGCCTCATCGGTATCAATGTGCATTTCAAGCAGATACTTCTCACTCACCCTGATAAGGGTATCACCGAAGGCGAGATCTCGCGGACCACCAGTAATAGCTACTTCAACAATATCCCGATCTGACACGCCAAAAACGGCTGCGTCATCCGGATGCATATGGATATGGCGTCTCGCACAAATGAGTCCTTCTGTTAAATTAACTGCGCCTGCAGGGCCCTCAAGTGTAATTGGCGCTGAACCCTGCACTTTGCCTGAATCGCGAATCGGTGCGTCAACACCTAGTTTAAACTCATCGGTGCGAGCAATTTCTATTTGATCGACTGAACGCAACGGACCCAGAATTCGCACACCATCGATGCGGTTGCGAGGTCCGATCAAATTAACTTTTTCTTCACACGCAAACTGACCAGGCTGCGATATTTCGCGATAAACAGTCGGAGTAGCTCCCACACCAAAGAGTGCCTCAAACGTCTTCTGTGTCAGGTGTACATGCCTGGCGCTTATCGCAACAGGGATGCTTTTATTTACACTAATTTTGTTCTCTTCAGCCACTACACTTTTAGTAAGCTGTGCAATCATCAGTTCTTCATCGGTTTTAACCACCAGCGCCCTGACCCTGGAACTGACATCGGAAATAACGGTTGCGTTGTCAGCGCCTTTCCCAGATGTTCCCTTTGCGGATGATCCCTTTACAGATGACCCAGCGGCAGATGAATCGCGAACCGATGCATCACGGTTTAAGTCTTCATCGATAACCAAACCGAGAAACTCCAGACGTTGCAGTATCCGGCGCCGCATGGTTGCACTGTTTTCACCAATGCCACCGGTAAAGACCACCGCATCAATGCCACCCATTACTGCCGCGTATGCCCCTATATATTTCCTGACCCTGTGAGCAAATACATTGATCGCCCTGCGCGCGCGATCATCTCCGTCAGCTGCACGGTCTTCTATCTTGCGCAAGTCGTTTCCAATACCGCTCAAGCCAAGTAAACCGCTTTTGCGATTAAGTAAATCGTCAAGTTCAGTCACCGTAAAGTCGCCAGTTCGAAGTAAAGACATCACAGCACCTGCATCGATATCACCACAACGGCTTCCCATGACCAAACCTTCCAGTGGCGTCATACCCATACTGGTTTCGGTGGATTTGCCGTACTCCACGGCACAGGCACTTGCTCCATTACCTAAGTGAAGTGTGACAATGCGTAGTTGGCTGACGTCCGAACCCAGTGCCTGAGCTGCAACACCTGCGACGTACTCGTGTGATGTGCCGTGAAAACCAAAACGCCTGATACGATATTTCTCTGCGATGTCAGCATCAATCGCATACTCACGTGCACGCCGCGGCATACGCACATGAAACGCCGTATCAAACACTGCCACATGTGCAATTCCAGACCACTTTGCACGCGCGATATTAATACCTTGCAGGTTGTAAGGGTTGTGCAGGGGAGCATCGATTGCGCAGGCATCTATCTCCGCCAATACATCTTCATCAATAATCACAGGTTCGATGAATTTTTCACCACCGTGTACAACACGGTGGCCAACCGCATCGATACTTTGTTCACCAATCTCTTCAACGATATGATCAAGAGCCTGCTGATGGCTTTGAAATTTGCCACTGGCTTCTCCGATCGACTCAATTTTGCCGGACGCCGCCCGACTGCCATCGGTCAGATCAATCAGATGGAATTTAACACTGGAGGAACCGCAGTTAATAACCAGAACGCGCATCAAATAAAACCAGTTAGGGAAGTCGCCGTATGGTATCCCATGCCGAATCTGCGAGAAACTGCACAGAAAACATGATATTTGGGATTTTTCTCCCATCTAAATCCCGATTATGCTGTATATTTACTGACCATGAGCGATCCCTCCCCGCACAAATCAATGATGAAAAAGGTGCTGCGCCCGCTTGTGCGGCTGCTGCTGCGCAACGGCGTTGCCTTTGCCGATTTCAGCGATATTGCACGCCGTGTCTTTGTTGAAGTGGCGAGCGAGGATTTCGGTCTGCCCGGACGCAAGCAATCTGTATCCAGAATTTCTGTCCTGACCGGCGTAAATCGGAAAGAAGTAAAAAGGCTTCTTGAAGAACCCGAGGAAAAGGAATCAGCCAAAAAAGAAAATAACCGCGCAGCGAGAGTGGTCTACGCCTGGATGCGTGATGGCGACTTCCGCACCAAAGCCGGAAAACCAAAAGTTCTGGGGTGGGGAGACCCGCAGGCTGAAGGCAGCTTTGAAGATCTGGTAAAGCGCTACAGCGGTGACATGACAGCCAGAGCAATACTCGATGAGCTGCTGAGGGTAGGTTCTGTAAGCATTAACGACAACAAATCAAAAGTGACCTTAGTATCAAGCGGCTATGTTCCTGCGGGCAGCGATGAAGAAATGTTGAGACTGTCCGGGAACAGCATCAACGATCTGCTCGGCACCATAGATCACAACTTCAGCAAAATTGATCACACCACCGGTGAAGAAGCAGAGTTTACTCGATTACAACTTTCCGTAGCCTACGACGACGTACCAGAAAACGGTGTCGAACTATTCCGCGAATTGAGTAAGGAAAAATCACTCGAGTTACTTAACGAACTCGATCAGTTCCTGGCAAAGCAAGACCGCTCAGTTAACCCGTCAGTCAAAGGTGAGGGACGATACCGGACAGGGTTAGGTATTTATTTTTTTGAAGAACCAGTGGTGGAGCCCGATAGTTCAAAGCACCCTGTAAAAAACGAGGCAGACGAAGATGCGAAGTAACTCAGTACACAGCAATAGCCACCTATTGCTACCTGTAGTAACCAACTGCGTTAAGTTAATGTCCGCAATCGTCATTAGTTTATTGTTAACTGCTTGCGGGGGCGGCATATCAGGCACCGGTGATGGTGGCGTTATCCAGCCCACAACATCAGCCGACAACACCGGAAGTACAAACAACACTGATTCTGGATCAGATATAGCTGCAGAATCACCGGCAGATGCAAACATTTCAGATGGAGCTGGGCCAACAACGCAAAACCCGACCGTAGAAAATACGTTTTCACCATTGACTAATCTGGACTCTCTGGTGCCTGACAGGCTGTTGCAAACCAGTATACGCAACGAAGGTTTAACTGCCACGGCCTCGTTTACCGATCAACTCGTGCAATTTGTGCAGGAAGTGACTGACACAAGCAATGCAATCAGCACGGCAGTGGCATTCCAGGCAGCACCCATCAGTACCGAGTTTGATAGTACGTTAAGCTTTTCAATAGACGGCACAGATACCATTGTCGCTTCATCAGACACCTCCGACTCACGCTTTCTCTTCAGTAATAACTCAGAGCGAGCGATTCAACTCTTAACGTTACAAACAGACTCTCTGCCTACTGTCATACAGGTGAACCAGATCCGGAGGGTAGACCACAACAGCAACTCCGTCTTTCAGGCGACGATCGCATTTGTATCAGATTTCACAACTATTATACGAGCAGACCTTAACATCAATGGCGTACCGTCATTTTTGGAGTTTCGCTCGATACCGGATTTTGGAGTTGCTTTTACGCAACATCCAACGGACCCGACAATTCCCAGACAACGGGAGTTAATTGGTTTCGACGGTGAAGCATTGGCGATTCAAACCTGCACTGGAGTAATAGAGGACTGTTCTGACGATAGTGACTTTAGCGGTACAGAAGGCAACTTTGAATTGGAGTTTTTAACCTCGGCTTTTCAAATTGAAAATGCACTATCGCAAATCGAAAACATACCAGCGTTCACCCTGCCCGATGGAGTAAATGAAGCAGTGCTCGCAACGTCCGGCAATATTCAACCAACAGAGGATCAAATTCAATGCGGCCTGCAAAGGGTAGATAACAACATTCGGTTCTTTTGTCTGCGTCCCTTACCGCTTGAATCAGATGTCAGCTTGCTTAGCGAAACTGTCTCAGGCGGGGAAATCATCTATCAGTTGTTGCAGGAATAAAAAAAAGGACCAGCTATCGCCGGTCCTGGTTTATTACTTAGAGTTTTACCGTTGCTTCACGGCAATTCGAGTGCTACTTACAGTAGGTTGCACCACGTATATCGCCAAGCGATTCATCCTGCAAAAACACCGCACACCTGGTGTTGCCGGTTACACTGACGTCACTTGAAAGAGATGCGAGCTGAAAAGTCTGACTGGTTTTATTTCCACGCCACTGTGCGAGGGGCACTAACTCCCGAACAACATGGTGGTTCACCATCGTTTTGCCATGGTTTTCACCATGGGTAACTTCTGTTACCTGCAGCTGATCAAAAACAGCCAGCCAAAGGATCGTGCCCCTGTTGCGGGTGCCTTTGATGTCTACAGATAACCGATCAGCTTCAATAGATGCAGTTAAATCAATCTCAGGCTCACCTGACTGTAGTGCGCGGCGTACGGCTCTTTCACTTGAACCTACCTGAGCCACCCGGCCGTTGACAATCATCTGGGGTGTGTAAACACCACGCTTGCCAACAAGGTTTGTAGAATTATAAAGCCGCTGCCGCAAAGTGTATGACGCGTCTGAGAACGGATCTTTCCAGACTCCTGCAGCGCCATAGTGCAGATCGTCCCAGTAGTCGACGTGAAACTCCAGCGCTACTAAATCCGGGTTCTCTTCAATCAGTTCACCAAGAAGCTTATCGGCGGGAGGACATGAATAGCAGCCTTGCGATGTAAAGAGCTCTACCAATTGTCCCGAATTACCGACTACCGGAGACAGTAGCAATGTTAACGCAAGTGACAAATGAAGTTTTTTCATCATATAGCTTCTCTGCTGTTCTGATTAATGGTTACCGACTCTGGTTACAGTTGGCTTGCGTAGTCAAAAGTAAGCCAGTTCGGCAGAAGGGATATTCGGATTCACAATCCCTCTAATGCTGGACAACCGGATCAGCCAGAAGTTCGCGACAGGTGCAACGTTGTGGGCCACAATTTAATTGATGTGTCCCACCACACAGGCTTATCCATAATTGTCGACACCTCTTTAAACCTGGCCCCGAACCTGCACGCACCACATCCGAAATTGGCGACGGGTGACCGAATTCACAGTGAATAACCGTGCTGCCTGCAGCGGTGAGTACTACAGCAGCAATTGTCTTAACTAATTACTTAGTAGCGAAAGTGTCTAATCTGCTCACCTTTACCACCGATCTCGGTCATTGCCTCAACACCCAGCTCAAGATGTATCGGTGCCCACTTGCTGGTGGTTTTTAAATCGGCATCTTCCATCTTTACACCATCAGGTGTAATCGGTACGTCCGATACCAGTAATAAAGCACCTCGTGCTATCTGATTTGCATGACCAACAATAAAGAGCGTTGCTGTTTCCATATCTATACCGATACAAGTCATATCGTGTAACTTTGCATGGAATGCTTTATCGTGCTCCCATACGCGCCGGTTGCTGGTGTATATAACGCCGGTTCGATACTCATGACCGCGTGCAGCAATTTTGTCTGATACAAATTTGTGAAGTTTAAATGAAGGCAAAGCCGGCACTTTAGGGTGAAGGTAGTCATCACTGGTACCTTCACCTCTGATAGCTGCAATCGGTAAAATAAAATTTCCTATTTCAGTCGATGTTTTTAAACCACCACACTTACCAAGAAATAAAACCGCCTTTGGCATGATCGCGGTCAGTAAGTCCATAATGGTTGCAGCATTAGCCGAGCCGATACCGAAGTTAATGATGGTAATACCATCCTGATTAGTTGCAGCCTGCATCGGGCGCCCCTCACCATAAATCTGACAATCAAACTGCCGCACGAATGCATTGACGTAGTCGGAAAAGTTAGTCAGTAGAATATACTCACCAAAATTCTCGAGTGGCATGCCTGTATAACGTGGCAACCAGTTGGCAGTGAGTTCTTCTTTACTTAAGGTGTTACGGCCCAGATCATCGCTGCGCCGCCCGATTGGTGGAGTTCTCATCGCTCAGATCTGCTTCCTGATCCAGTCTACAGGATACGTTAACTGCCAGCCAACTCAACCAGTTCGATCCGGTCTGTACCGATTGGTAACCGGCAGCTGGTGATATAGGACATATCCAATACCAAACTGCGGCTAATACCAAACTATAGCTAATACCAAACCAGGGAAAATACCGAGCTAGGGTCGGATGATTTCCAGATACTGCTGCATGTAGCGACGGCCAAGTTCACGCAGGCCGGCTGCGGAAAAGTGGTTGCCAGTCGGATCTGTCAATCGATAAGGGAGGTCTGTCGATGGAACACAGGCGCTATTGGGATCATTGTTATCGTTCAATGCCATCAGCCATCTGTTAACACCTTCAGCTATTCGTACCTGACCACAGATAAACGGCAGATCAAAAGATGCCCACGGCTCCGAACGAAAGTTCGCAATGACCTTGTCCAGTTTCAATCGATAGTAGTTTTTGTATTCATAGGTAGTAATGTCTGTGTACTCGGTCAAGTCAGGATCGGAAGTGCCCTCGAATAACCAGTCGCTTTCACCCTGATGCCAAAGCATTACATCAATGGTATCCCGATGGGGAATCTGTGAGAGTGCATCGGTGATTTTGTTACGCATTTTTTGATAGAAATCGGAATCATAATCCCAGTGTGCAATGCCTTTACCAGGAGCTGCCAATACAATAAAAGCGGGCACGGCATCCGGATCAAGCTGCGCCAGTGACTTACCGAAGTGGAATACAAAATTATTGTTTGGCGATCGGGTCGGATCCGTTAAAGAATGATTTCCCGGATGTGCATGCTCATCCCACACCTGATGTAAGTCAGCCATCTGCCAGCCTTCATCGGTAAAGGCTAAAACCCTTGGGTGGGGTTGATCGAGTACTGCATCGAATGAAGTTTCTGGTGCCTCAACATTCGATTGACCAGTAACAACAACAACATGATTGATGTCGGCAACTGTCGCTTCAGCAATGACCCCGGGATTAGCAGATGTACGGCAGCTGTTGCCATTCTCGAACCCAAAACCGTCGCCGTCAGCGTCACTACCCGGAGTGGTACAAAAGGGAATGAACTCGGGAGGAGCGCTGGCGCTTTGTGTCGTACTGGCTAAATTCGCATTATCTGCGGCCGCACCGTCCGCGTTAGTGATGCCCTGATTGCCAACCACCTGACCGCCAGACTCTGTTGTATTGCAAAGAGCACCAGCTGCGTTGCAGCCGCTAAAATCGTCATCAGCATCGCCAGCTCCACCGCCACACCCGGCAAGGCTTATTAAAGCGACCGCTATGAGGAAAAGCCTGATTTTTGATACTGTGTTTTCAGGTTTTCCCATCAAACATCACCTGTTACTAAGTTCAAAATATTTATCGGCGTAACGCTGACCTATAGTCCGCAATGCTTCCGCCGAAAAATGTGACCCAATCTGGTCATCGGCACGTTTTGGAAGATCTGATCCTTTTACGCACGCCGTTAGTGCGTCGTTGTCTGTGTTCAGGGCATTAAGCCGTTTGTTTACACCTTCACCGCGCCGGGTCTCGCCACAAATGAACGCCATTTGATAGCCACCCCAGGGTTCACTGCGGAAATTGTTAATTAGTGTATTAAGCTTAATTTGATAGTAATTTTTGTACTCGTAGGATTCCTCGGATGTGAATCCGGTTGCATTAGCATCAGCGGTACCTTCGTACAAAAAATCACTCTCACCCTGATGCCATAATACCGCATCGAGGGAATATTTATGTGGAATTTTGTCTAAAGCCTGACTGACTTTGTCCTGAATTCTGCGGTACTGTGCACTGCCACTGTCCCAGGCTGAAATTCCCTGCCCTGGAGCGGGAGCCACAATAAAGGCAACCACTCGGGTGACATCTTTTCTTACCAGCGACTTGCCAAAGTGGAACGCAAAGCTGTTTGCCGGATCTCGCCCGGGAACAGACGATGAAAGGTTACCGGGATGCATGAACCTGTCCCACACCTGGTGCAGATCGGCTACTTGCCAGCCATTGTCGGTGTACGCAAACACCTGCTCACTGGGCTCATCAAGGTTGCTGTCGAAGCGGGTATTTGCACCCAGCACATTTGACTGGCCAGTCACCAGCACTACGTCGGTAACGCTGTCTATTGTGATATTACCAGCCTGCGCTGCACTGACTTTGGGAGTGACTGTCTCGACGGATTCAGAGCTGGTTGTGTCAGCAGATACAATACAACTGGTGTTATTTTCCCAGCCATACCCATCACCGTCGGGATCACTGCTGCTGTCGCTGCAAAGAGGATGACTGCTGCGCTGAGCGCTTTGACCCTGATCAGGTTGCACCGGGTCGGACTGAACCAGGCCAGATTGAATTTGGTCTGCCTGAGTCTGGTCTGGCTGAGTCTGGTCTGGCTGAGTCTGGTCTGGG
Source organism: uncultured Granulosicoccaceae bacterium (assembly GCA_964388065.1). Taxonomy (GTDB): domain Bacteria; phylum Pseudomonadota; class Gammaproteobacteria; order Granulosicoccales; family Granulosicoccaceae. Next base: position 4,428 of record CAYLZS010000453.1, on the reverse strand, counting down.
TGAGGCTGTTCTAATTGAACAAGACAACTTCGGCCATCCTCGTAGCCGTAACCATCACCATCCGGATCAGTGGCATTCGAACGGCAGGCAGGAAAGAACGATGCACCTGCTGTTGCAGGTTCGGGATCGGCACCGGAAGGTGAAGATTTACCCTCTACCACCACGCAGGAACGGTTGTTCTCCCAGCCCCATCCATCACCATCGGCATCAGACGATGCAGAAACGCAATCGGGAAACTGTTGCGCCTGAACTGAGCCTGCCAGGATCAAAACACAAATGCCAGTCCCGACACTCAGAGTAGTCTTGATTGCAGTGCGAGTACGAGCCAAAGATGAGGGGCAAATAGAAACAGCGAGCATCAGAGTTTATCCGTAAATCAACAAACCGGATCAAACTCATAAAACATGCCGGTTTAACAGTGGATATCTGAGCCGGACGCAAGTCAACTGTGTAATTGTCGACTCAGTCCATTTCCGTGGTGCTCTGCCGCGCCCGACTTTCACTGTTATTCATGACGGCCATTTATCCTGCGAGTGAATTCAATGAACTGACCACTCACAGGCAAAAGGCCTGGTTGCGACAACGATCAGTAATGTCGTCGCCAAATAGACAGACGTTAGTTTACGATCTGCAGGTACACTTCTGCATAGTTCGCTCCGAGCTGGCGTAAGCCCGCAGCGTCAAAGTGCACTCGTTCTTCATCATAAGTAGACAATCCCTCACCAGGTACACAGGCAGTTCGATTATCGCTGTCACGGTTCAGTGCATTAAGGCGTGTATTAATCGGTGACCTGACAGTCTCTCCACAGATAAACGGTCCATTAGCATCGAACCAGCTCTCCATACGAAAGTTGTTAATCAGATTCCAGAGCCTGTTGCTGTAGTAATCGTTGGGTGGAAACTCTTCAAGATCTGTATCGTTAGAACCATCCCGGCTCCAGTCAGTTTCTCCCTGATGCCACAATATGCCATCGACAGCGCTTTTGTGTGGCAACTCGTTCAGTGCCAGCAGTGCCTTGTTGCGTATCTTTCTGAAAAAGAAACCGTCGCTGTCCCAGTGACTTATACCTTCCCCTGGTGCCGACACGAGAATGATACCAACCACCCGATCACTGCGTTGCCCGACAATAGTTTTGCCGAAGTGGAAACCAAAGTTATTGTGAGGGTCATCACCCAAACCCAGAGCGGGGTGTGAACCAAGATCCCAAACCTGACGCAAGCTGGCGAGCTGCCATCCATTGTCGGTATAGGCGTAGAAATTATCGACGGGCTGATCAAGCACCGGATCAAAAGCAGTTTCACTACCCAGCGCATTGGATTGACCAGTAATAAGCACAAGATCGGTAATCGTCGCCGCACCGGTTGCTGGCTCGACAGGCTGTTCAACCGGCAATTCAACCGGTTGCGAGTCGTTGTCCAGATCCAGAGCGATGTCAGGTTCAGCAGAGAAACGCTCGTTCGATGCAGAGCGGCTCTCAACATTGACCACAGGCTCTTCTGATGAACCGCCGCCTCCACAAGCGAATAGAGCGGATGCCAACAGCGTAATCGTCAGGGATTTAAAATGAGTCAAAGCAGAAGACCGTTTTAATAACAGGCTCTTAGTGTGTCAAAAATAGTACACTAAAACTGTCGAACGACTCAAAATTATTACATCGGATACAGAATCTAACACATCAAATAAATCCGAAAATCACCTAAGCGATTGATATTTCTCGGCATATCTCGAACCAAGCGTTCGAAGCGATGGTACATCAAAGTGGACATCGTCACCGATTGATGTCAGATCACTGGCGGGTACACAGCCCGTATGTGGATCACCATCGGCGTTAAGTGCCAACAGTCGCTCATTAACCGGAGAATTGAGCGTTTCACCACAAATGAAAATGCCGTCATCGGCAAACCAGTCCTGAGATCGAAAGTTACTTATAAGAGTACGCAAACGGTTGCTGTAGAAGTCGGAACTGTAGAAGTCAGTTTCACCCTGATGCCAGAGGATCCCCCGCACCCTGGGCGGCCTCTCGCCAAAATTAGCTGGCAGCTCGGCGAGCGCCGAACGCACTCTATTGTTTATCTCGCTGTAGAACGCTCCGTTTCTATCCCATAAACTGATTCCGGCCCCTGGTGCTGTCACCATGATGATGCCAACCACCGCCTCAGAATCCAGCTTAACCAGACTCTTGGCAAAATGAAAAGCAAAGTTATTGGCAGGCTCGCCGGCTATATCACTTCTCGGATACCAGCCCCGATCCCAGATTTGCTGCAGACCAGCAATGCCCCAGCCATTACTCGAGTGGGCATAAACACGTCGGACCGGACTATCCAGTTGCGGATCGTAGGGATCAAAGGGCAGAGTTTCAGCACCCAGTGCATTTGACTGCCCGGTAACCAGAACTATATCAGTGATACTGCGACCACCATCACCCGCATTAAGGAATGTACAACTACGACTGTTCTCCCAGCCATAGCCACTACCATCTGAGGCAAAACGTTCATCACTGCAAGCGGGCAGAGTAAGCGTGATTTTTTCTTCCGCTACCTCATTGTTTGTCGAACCAAAGAGCCTTGCAGAAGTTTGGCTGCCTGCATTTTGATTAGGCGTCTGCACGATGCAGGACGCACCATTCTCCCAGCCGTACCCATCACCATCGGAATCAGAGGATGCAGAATGGCAAATGGCCTTGCCGGATATTGGTGCGGTACCAGTGTTTTGCACCTGTACCACTCGACAGCTGGCATTGAACTCCCAACCAAATCCATCTCCGTCAGAATCGCTATCCGCACTTTGACATACCGGCAGGCTAGCACCAGTAACAAGAGAAGAAGTATCATCAGAAGTACTGGTTACAACAATACAGGTATCGTTGTTTTCCCACCCGTATCCATCACCATCAGGATCACTGTCAGCACTTTCACACACTGGTCTCGCGTTCGCAGCGGGAATGTTTAGCAGACAAATCAAACTGATAAGCACTGCGATTTTTCTTGCATTCCACTGCTGCATCAGGGCTCCAGTTTTTAGCCGAATATAAAGGATTGAGTATGTGAAATTACTGGCACTGTATCAACTGCAGCGAGTTAACTCTGTTACCACTTTTAGGACTGGGTCACTGGGTAATAACTTTATCAAAGTTACTCTTTCGGTTGCTCTGTCATCTGCAGGTATTGAGTCGCGTACCGAGTGCCTATTATTCTTAAGCCCTCTGCCGAAAAGTGTAAACCATCCAGAAATGTCGGTGCTCCATCAGAGGCTACACAGCCTGTCCAGATATCACCGTCAGTATTCAATGCCATCAGCCTGTTGTTGACCGGTGCTGCAACTGTTTCTCCACAGATGAAAGGCCGATCGTCACCAAACCAGCTTTCACCACGAAAGTTGCGGATCAGATCGTTAAGTTTGGCAGTGTAAAAGTCACTGTCCGTCCAATCTGTCTCTCCCTGATGCCATAAGACTCCATCGATGGTGGCTTTGGAGGGTAATTCATTTAACGCGACAACAACTTTATCTCTAATTTTTACATAGAATTCAGATTCATAATCCCAGTGACTGATACCTTCACCAGGGGCTGTTACCAGGATAAATCCAATCACCCTGTCCGGTCTGCGTTCGGCTACTTTTCGTGCGAAGTGAAAACCAAAATTGTTTGATGGATCAGTGTCAGGGAAATTACGAGGATGCCAGCCAAGATCCCAAACCTGGTTAAGGTCCGCAACTCGCCATCCGTCTTCTGTAAACGCAAAAGCACGAGGGTGTGGTACATCAATGCCTGCGTCAAAGGATGTATCGGCACCGAGTGCATTTGACTGGCCCGTCACCAATACGACTTCAGTAATTGCAGCAGCGTCAACAGCACCCGCTGGTATCGGAGTCGCATCATAAATTTCCGCAACATCAGTAGCAGCAATGTTTTCTTCCGGACCTGTTGCCTGACTACTTGCTGGTAAAACGACACTGGTGTCCGGATCCGTCGTTTGCTGCGGAACAATTGCCGAGTCGTCAGAGCAGGCGCTCAACACCAGCAAAAGAAAAAGTACAGCAGAGAGAAAAGATGCAGGCCTGCGAATTTCAGGCTCGAAAGGTATGTACATAACTGAGGGTATCAATGTGTCTGCAGCCGAATTAATCTGACAGTCAATTCGCCAGTTTACGCCAATCTTCTCAGCTCCAGCGCTGCATTGAAGCACGGTAACGTGGGCTTGCTGCAGGACTTACCGCTTAAATTCCCAGCCACATTTCAAGATAAGCATTTGCATAGCGCGCACCTAATGTTCGCAAAGCTTCCGCATTAAAATGCACGGTGTCTGGTAACACTGGCAAACCTTCCGCGGCAACACAGGCCGTCCACTCATCATTATCAGAATTAAGTCGCGCAAGTTGACGGTTAACCGGTGACTCTACAGTCTCACCACAAATGAATGGCAGGTTAT
>CAYLZS010000452.1:0-7387 GCA_964388065.1 uncultured Granulosicoccaceae bacterium | reverse complement strand
AAAACTGATTGAATACGAAGCAGTACACCGTGTGGAATCATGGGATGATTTGCATCACCGTCTCGGTCAGAACCGTCGCTGCTTTGCTTTTTTTCACCCGAGCATGCCAGAAGAACCTTTAATATTTGTCTGGGTGGCACTGGTAGATGAAATTTCAGCTAACGTAAATACTCTGCTTGATGCCAGTCATCACGAAGTGGAGATCGAAGATCCTTCAACGGCCATTTTTTACTCCATTAGCAGCGCACAAAAAGGATTAACTGGTGTCAGTCTCGGTAACTTCCTGATCAAGCGCGTCGTCGATGAGCTGAAAAAGGAATGTCCAACCCTTGAACACTTCGCAACACTCTCTCCGGTTCCGGGATTTTCTACATGGCTTAAACGGCTGGCAGCACAAGACGGCTCAGAGCTACTGACAGAGGATGAACTGGAGGCACTAAATCAGACCACCGATAAAACCTTCAACGAGCTTCTGAATGATCCTGAGTGGTTAACAGACGAAAAAATCTGCGATGTCATGAGAGAGCCGCTACAACGGGTACTGGCCAAATACATCGTTAAAGAGAAGAGACACAACGGCAACGCATCCAACCCGGTCGCACAATTTCATTTATCCAATGGTGCAATTTTTGAGCGTATAAACTGGCGAGGTGATTTGAGTGAACATGGTATCTCACAGTCTTTCGGTATGATGATTAACTACCTCTACGATCTCGATGTCATTGACAAAAACCACGAGCAATACATAGAGCACGGCGACATAGCGCAGTCAAAGCAAATTCAAAAATATATTTAACGTAGTCGCTCAGGAGACCGTTGTTGCTGAAATGAACTCTCCTGACGAGTTAACTCATCTACCAGTGTTTCAGGTCGAAAAGACTCATGGGAATCCAGCGTTACACGTTGTGTTGAGCCATTGATACAACGCGCCAGATGATTAATTTCATCAAGAGCCGGCAATGATCTGGCAGCAGGTCTGGCACTTGCGCTAAACAATAACTGCTGAGCCCTGCTATTAGCAATAGACTGGTAATCTGAACCCGCAATTTGAGCACGCCTGGTCTCTCTCGCCAGCGCACCTGACAGCTCATTCTCGCTAATTCCCACCATCGATACCATTGCCAGTACCCCATAGGCTATATCTATTGCTCTGTCTTCATCGGTTGGTGCAATCGAAAAACTTATCTGATGGATCAGATGATCAGCAACCGGAATGTCACTCCCGATCTCATACACGATACCAAGCTCTTCTCTTAACGAGTATCTTAATCTCTCAGCAATAACGTCCGACAAAACTCGCCATTGCTGAAGTATGTTATCCCGGGTGCTTATGTCATCATTTGCCAGGGTGCCGCGACAACTTAACAGCAATGAGACTTCTGTATTTTTAGACCCATGATTTATAGCTACAGGATTAATGATTAGCTTTTCAGCCGATGAGAGCTTACCTGCCTTATGAATCAGTTTTCCTTCTTTCTCGCCGCCAGCGGTTATTCTCACCAGTTGCTGCTGCAGTTCAACGGGATCTACCGAGCCCACAAAAACGAAATCAAACTCTGCAACGTTTCCAAACAACTCATGATGTGCCTTAACAAAGGAGTAATTCTCAAGCAATGAGACCGCGGATAGTTTTTCTGGAATTGACTCACCCCAAATTGAATGTTGCCACCGTGCCGCGATTTTTTTCTCTTTCAACTGTTGCAGAAAAAGCGATGTTTGTGGCTCCAGTATCATCGGCTCTGTGAAATAACTATTGATCATCGTCAATAATGCAGGCAGTTCTGCGGTTCGACCACTCGCATTAATTCCATGGTGCAGCAAACCCACAAATGGTTTAACCAGTAGTTGTTTGTCTTCCATAATTTTTCGCAAGCTGCGACTGGTATAACCGTCAACTCCATTAACTGATAAAAATCCCGGTAAAGAACGAGCTGCTATTGCTGAATCTCCTGAACGATTCGCATAACCACCCTTACTAATTGCAGCTACTGCAACATGATCAAAGCGTTCATCAGGTAACAGCAGAACAGTTGCACCATTGTCGAGTTGCCACTCATAGTAGGTTTCACCATTGTCCTCTTGTGCTGTGCCAGAGCGCTTATTTCGTGGACTGCCGGAAGGCTCTGACGAGTTACTTGAATCTTCAACTGTATCTAAAAGTGGTATAGCCAAAGTACTCTGATCATCCCTTAAATCACCGTAGACTATAGTGGACGTTAGGCGTTTCGATGATCCGGCGTCCGATCCATTATTCACTGCAGCAATTAAATCTGAAATCGCAAGTGGCGCAGATTGGTTAGTCACCAGCGAGTAGACCAGCCGATGCGAGTCGCTAACATCTGCAATCAGTCGATTAAGAGTCTCCCGATCAAGACCATTAACTACTCTGCGCAGAATGTTCTGCATATCCCATGATGACACCACATACTCTCCGTTTGTCACCATATCCACCAGATCATCTGCAAATGCAGAAGCACTTCTGTTGCGGTACTGATTAATATTAAACTGCAGAATTTCTTCGAACAGCTGTTTGAATTCAGAATATTCTTCTACCGTTAGCTTTGTGTTACTCACAACATTGACTGAGTTAAAGGCCACCGACAAACACGGCAACAGATTTTTCTCGGTGACTGAAAGCTTCACCTGCTCCACCATTTGCATCGATTCAAGCAGCGATGCCTCCAAAGCAACCCTGCTGCACTCTTGTGTATTATCGATGCGATCCCGCAACAGATAGGAGTACACATTGAATAGCAACTGATTACGGAACCTGTTTTCTATTGTTACAGCAGAGCTGCTGTTTTGATCAGGCAGTGGTGAGATAAAATTCACCGAGAGCTGCGGAAGTTCAAGCGTCGGATTATTATGTGACTGGAGCTCGACAGTCGATCCATCTTTAAAGAATCTGACACCTGGTATCAAATCGTCTGCCACAACATGCGGCACTGAATCGCTATTTTGCAACGGTGGTACTTCAAGCTTTGAGAAATGACTTACAATCAACGGCTCAAGCTGCCACGGACGCGTACTCCCGGTAATCACCAACGATGCATTGTCTGCTCGATAATGCGACTTCCAGAATTTTTTTAATCCGTCGACAGTAGCGTTGCGTATGGTATTAATATCACCAGCGGGGTGTTGATTCGCATAGCGACTACCCGCATAGGCGCTTTGTGTTACCGGATCAATTATATGATTTCTATCGGCATAACGTTCACGCAACTCTGCGTCAATAATGCGCTTTTCATTTTCGAGTGCCAGCGGATCAAACTCTACCGAATCCAGCCATTCAGTCATCAGTTTGAAAATTTCAGGTAGCAGATGAACATCATTTTGGGTAAGCGAAAACCGGTAGACAGTTGCATCATAGTGAGTTGTCGCATTAACATCTGCACCCCATCGCAAACCGTTCCGGCTTAACAACAATTCTATATCCTGCGCTGAAAACGAATGGGTACCGCGATATGCCATATGTTCAAGCAGATGTGCATATCCATGCTGATCCGGCCGTTCATTCAAAGAGCCGGCCTTCACAATCAAGCGAACTTCCAGCTGATCATTCCGTGGTGCGCTGTTCGTACTGCGCAAATAGTAGCGCAAGCCATTTTGCAATTGACCTTTCAGAACTCCAGGATCAATAGAAGGAGCGCGAGACGAATCAAACGCTACAACGCGCGACTGATTGTCTGTACCCATTGTGGGAATGCAGGCAATAAGTGCAAATGCAACAATACTTATCAACACAAGCTGCTGCATACTTCGCATCATACTGAGACAAACTGCACGCTGGTTGTACATCCCTGAGCATCAAGCGCACTATCACCAATAACAAACTCACCGATTGAATCACGTGCAGACAATCGTCCCTGCAAAACCAACACAATGTTAGATTCGCGACTGGTTTGTGTCTCTTTATAACTGTAAACAGAGTTGGTGGGAATTAGTGCCCGGAAATTGCCCTTTTCATCAATCGATGTGTTGAAGCTGTAGTTTTCATCTGTTTCCATGAAGCCTGCAATCGCGCCATCCTTTACACGCAAAAAGAAAGACTCCGTGAAAGGAGCACAATTGAATTGCAGATCCGTCACCTGCTGGACCGCCTGAGTCTCGTGCATCAGGGCCTGCCAGTCGCCATCAAACCTGGACACTGTTCGATCATCCTGAGGCAGAGCACAGGAAAAAAGAACACAGCAATGCAGTGTGATCACACAGCGCTTCATTATTCACTCAGTTAAAATCCCAAATTAACGGGTAATCAACTGATCAATAACGAACTGGATCACAAACTGTTGAGAGGACTACCCTGCTGGGGCACTGTATCGGCGGGATCCGGAATTAGTGAAGTGTGGTGACTATTCCACGGTCACCTGAACGGTGTCAGAGAGAATAACGTCATCGTTATTTTCATCGGTGAAGGTAGCAGTAATCATGGCCGTTCCAATGCCGTTGATGGTGAGTACATTGTCGTCCAGCTCGAACGGAGTGCCAGTGATAGCCTCCAGTGTCCAGTCAGCTTCGTCAGTCACATCCAGAAAACCCGGTTGATCCGCAAACAAGGCCTGCGCTACAAATACCTCGGGGCCAGTGCTATCGGTAAATTGTACGGTTAGGGGAAACTCACGCAGCGGGTTCACCGGTACTATCTCCAGTGACGCCAGAATTCCGGAGCCAACTGCAACTACATTTATCTGTTGATCAACCCCTGCACAACTTGCAGTGAGCGTTCCGTCTCCGGCACGAGAGGCGGTTACCAGGCCACTGTCTGGCAGATTAGTTTCCACTGACGCAAACGCACCAGATGTGGCCGAATCCTGCAGTGACCACAAGACATTACCTGTTATTTCGGTTTCTTCGGGCACTAACCCGTTTTCATCCGGAGCATAGGTTGGAAAAGCTCGAAACTGCAATGGCGATCCGACCGCAAGCTCGCCCGCATCCGCCTCGATTTCAATGGCCAGCAGATTACTCAGTACTGTGACACCTGTTGTTGAACTAACGTCCGCGCCGCTGCCAGTTATATCAACGCTTGTCGCAGTCACCTGAAGAGCACCACCGGAAGTTACACGAAGCAAACCGAATTCAGAGTCCAAAAAGGAAGCCGACTCTGAGTCTACAGTCCAGTCAACAATATTTGTCAGTGAACGCGGCTGATCCTCTTCGCCTGCAAAAATACCAACCGCGGTAAATTGCATGGCACTACACCCATCAATCACATCAGCCACTGAGCTGATCTCGATGCTGGACAATACTGCCGACGACACCCGTACCGATCTGCTTGCAGTCAAATTTCCAAAGCTTGCGGTAATATCAACTTCTCCATCAGTACCGCCGCCAGTCACCGTGCCATCACTTGTGACTGATGCAATACTGCTGTCGCTACTCGACCATATCGCTGTGTTTATCGTGGTTCCAGTCTGATCATCCTCAGTAAACGCCAGAAGTGATAAGTTGCTCGTACCACCGACTTCGATCACAGTGTCTGTGTCACCAATGATTTCCACACTGGTAAAATCGGCATCGGCAATCGCCACGAGGTTACTCAATTGCAGAGCATCACCATCACTGTCGCAGGCAACGATTGCCATCACGAACAATCCGACAATGCAAATCCGAATTGTCGAAAATACTTTTTTCAAACCGGCCATAAAACTATTCCTGACAAAGCCTATGAGCCAAGATCATATCGCACACCAAATCGAAAGCTGTTGATCCGTGTATCACCGTCCAGATCGTGGTGAGTGAAAGCGCCATCGAGCACGATTTGAGACCTTAAAAGATAAGTCAAACCCAGCGCCAGCCGGCCACCGGGGAGTACTATCGTTGAGCTTGCCCCGCCAATTTCTGCGCGATAAGACGTTCGTACGAACCCAAATGATGCATAAGCTGCAACGCGCTCAGTTGGTGGTGACTCGAAACGCAAACTGATGCCGACCTTGGAGCGGAAGTCCACATCGAGACTCCCTATAGAGTCATTTAAGACCCCTGTACCAACATCGAGTTCCAAACCAACTCCTTCAAACACCCAATAGCCCGCTGAGACAGCAGCTACAAGCGGCTCCAGTTCATTCGAACTGCTGTCGACATCAAGAGACTGCCGGTCCAGGAATGCCGAGAAGTAGATATTCGACGTTGAAAATGCCTGCGGGACAAACCTGGAAAAGGTTTCGGCTGATACACCGGCAGGCAAGAGCGCCAGCAAGCCGCACACTATTATTATTCTTCTGATCACAGCAAATTTACTCGCGCTTGACTGGATTTAGTGTATCAAAAAATTATCACCACGATCAGTTTGCAACATTACAACGGTTGGCCTGAGTCCGTTCAAAAAGGACCGAACCGATCAGGTCCAGGGACGCAGCAATCAGCTTTTCAGCTTGTCCTGCAACAGCTTATTCAACTGACCGGGATTAGCTTTGCCGCGAGACGCTTTCATAACCTGCCCAACGAAAAAGGCGAGCAGCTTCTCTTTACCGGCCTGATACTCTGCCACCTGATCCGGGTTGGCGGCTATGACATCATCGATCATTTTTTCAATCTCGGAACTGTCGGAAATCTGCTTCAGTCCCTCTTTTTCGATAATCTGATCGGCGCTGTCATCGCTTTGCCACATCTTGTCGAGAATTTCCTTGCCGATCTTGCCCGAGATTGTGTTGTCATGGATGCGTGCTACCAGGCCGCTAAATCGATTGGCATCTACGGGTGAATCGGTTAGCTCCACCGCTTCTTTATTGAGCCGGGAAAAGAGCTCGCCACTGATCCAGCTGCAGGCAAGCTTCGGGCTTGCACCGCTTTTATCCAGCACAGATTCAAAATAATCTGCTGTATGACGATCCGCAGTCATTACACCAGCATCGTACTCGGATAATTCATAGTCACTTATGAACCGCGACCGTCTTGCATCCGGCAACTCAGGCAACGAGCCCCGCAGCGATTCAATCAGTTCATCCTCTATCTGTACCGGTAGTAAATCCGGATCCGGAAAATAGCGATAGTCGTTTGCTTCTTCTTTGCTGCGCATGGATCGCGTTTCATCTTTATCTGCATCGTAGAGACGCGTTTCCTGCACGACTTCTCCACCTTCTTCCAGAATATCTATCTGGCGCTCTACTTCGAAGTTAATGGCGCGCTCCAAAAAGCGAAACGAGTTGACATTTTTGATCTCGGAACGCGTACCCAGCTTTTTCTCACCCGCTGGTCGAATAGAGACATTCGCATCGCACCGGAAAGAACCCTCCTGCATACTGCCATCGCAAATCTCAATATAACGAACAATCGAGTGTATCTTGCGCGCATAGGCAACCGCCTCTTTAGCACTGCGCATATCTGGTTCAGAGACAATCTCAAGCAGTGGTGTACCAGCTCGGTTCAGATCAACGCCGGTTGCATC
>CAYLZS010000451.1:0-38549 GCA_964388065.1 uncultured Granulosicoccaceae bacterium | reverse complement strand
CTCCTGGCATCAGGATATCCGCTACTGGTCATTTGATTACCCTGAACTGGTTAGTGTGTGGTTAGCGCTTGGGACAGAAAGCCCGGATAATGGTGGTTTGATGTTGATTCCAGGGTCACATAAAATTAATCTGTCTCGCGGCCGTTTGGATGCCGCGCTGTTTTTACGCACAGATATCGAAGAAAATGTTGAGTTAATTTCTCGCGCAGTGCCTGCTGAGCTAAATCCGGGAGACACACTTTTTTTTCACTGCAGAACATTTCATGCTGCAGGGCAGAACAAGGCGAAGTCAGTAAAAAAATCACTTGTCTATACCTATCACTGTGAAAGCAACCGCTCAATTCCGGAAACCCGCTCCGCGGTTCACAAGGACATTGTAGTCAGTGGATGAAATTATTATCTGGTGATTTTTTCTACGCTGCCGTCACTGTTTCCCAAAAGCAGAATATCTGCCGGACGCTGAGCGAATAAACCACAGGTAACAACCCCGACCAGTTGATTTAACTGCTGCTCCAGTTCGATCGGATTATTAATTTCCATGTTGTGCACATCGAGAATGATATTGCCGTTATCGGTTCTGAACTGATCTCTTAATTCTGGATCACCGCCAAGCTTGACAATTTCACGGGCAACATAGCTGCGTGCCATCGGGATTACTTCAACAGGCAGCGGAAAATTCCCGAGCACATCGACTTTTTTTGAAGCATCGGCAATGCAGACAAACTGTCTGCTCGCGGCGGCGACTATTTTTTCGCGGGTCAGTGCGCCACCGCCGCCTTTGATCAGGTGTAGTTCCGAGTTTGCTTCGTCTGCACCATCGATGTAGACAGATAACGGGCCGGAGGCATTGAGGTCGTGCAAATCAATCCCCGCCGCTTTTAACCGTTTGGCCGTGGCTTCCGAGCTCGCAACTGCACCGTCAACAACAATGGGTGAGTCTGCCAGAGCATCGATAAAAAAATTTGCGGTGCTGCCGGTGCCGACACCAATAACTGTTTTCTCCTCAACCCAATCGAGTGCCGCGACTGCTGCGGCTTTTTTCATCTCATCGGCGGTGATCTCATCGGTGGCCATCTGCTTGTCTTTGTCCTGTTGTGCCGTTTTGCCGTTTGTCAGATCGGCATTTTGGCATTGTGGTACTTCCACCCTGGACGGGCATTGGTTAGAGTGAGCCTATATTACGCGAGGTCCCATGGATCACTACATAAAAAAAATACTGACCGCCAGAGTCTATGATGTTTCCAAAGAAACACCGCTTGAGCCTGCTCCGGGGTTAAGTGCCAAAACCGGCAATCATGTTTTGCTTAAGCGTGAAGATATGCAGCCGGTATTCTCGTTTAAATCCCGAGGTGCATACAATCGCATTTATAAACTGAAGCAACAACAACCGGACACAGAAGGTGTCGTTTGTGCATCTGCCGGCAACCATGCACAGGGCGTTGCGATGTCGGCCGGACGGCTCGGCATACGAGCAGTCATTGTGATGCCAAAAACCACCCCAACAATCAAAGTAGATGCCGTCAGAAATCTGGGTGCTGAAGCGGTGTTGCATGGTGACAATTACGATGAAGCTTTTGCGCATGCCTGCGAGCTTGAAAAATCCACCGGCTACACATTTATTCACCCGTTCAATGATGAAGACACCATTGCAGGTCAGGGTACGATCGGTGTCGAGATTTGCCGACAAAAGCCGAGCGCTGTTGATGTGGTATTTGTGCCGATCGGCGGCGGCGGGCTCGCGTCAGGTGTAGCTTTGCTAATGAAATATCTGCGACCGGAGGTTTTGGTGATCGGTGTTGAACCCGAAGATGCGGCAAGCATGAAGGCGTCAATCGCCGCAGGTCATCCGGTGGTGCTGGATGAGGTCGGCATTTTTGCCGACGGTGTGGCGGTGAAATCACCGGGTGATGAAACTTATCGCATTTGCAGTCAGATGCTCGATGGCATTATCACTATTAGTGTTGACGAAATGTGTGCAGCTATACGAGATGTGTTTGACGACACCCGCAGCGTAATGGAGCCTGCGGGTGCACTAAGTGTTGCCGGGTTAAAAAAGTATGTCAGTGAAAATGGAATTGTTGATAAAACCCTGGTTGCGGTCACCACCGGTGCCAACGTCAACTTTGATCGGCTCAGGCATATATCAGAACGTGCCGAGATAGGTGAGCAGCGCGAAGCATTGCTTGCGGTGACCATTCCGGAGCAACCAGGCAGCTTTCGCCATTTTTGTGAAATGTTGGGTAAGCGCAGTGTTACCGAATTTAATTACCGCTACTCCGATAATCGCAGCGCTAATGTTTTTGTTGGAGTGCAACTGTCAGAAGGTGCAGCAGAACGAGAGCGCATTATTGATGATCTGAGGAACTCCTCTTTTACCGTTGAGGACCTTACCGATAATGAAATGGCCAAGCTGCATGTGCGACACATGGTTGGTGGCAGCTCGCAATCGAAAAGCGACGAGATGATCTATCGGTTCGAGTTTCCGGAAAGACCCGGTGCGTTAGCGACCTTTTTAAACAACATGGGGCAAGGATGGAACATCACTCTGTTCCACTATCGCAACCACGGTTCTGCGTATGCGCGTGTTCTGGTAGGAATGCAGGTGCCTGCTGATGACGCTTCCAGTTTTCAGAATTTTCTCGACAAGCTGGGTTATCGCTACTGGTGCGAAGACGATAACGTCGCCTACCGAATGTTTCTCGACAGAGCTTAAGTGCTGTTTTAGCAAGCCTGGTCAGCTGGTCGCTAAAAAATATGTAGTGGAAAATGCCTACCGGCCTCTTAGGTAATGCTGTCGGCCAGTGCTTCTAGCATCTCTTGCGCTTTCTGCATTTTTTCTTTTTTTGAATCTTCTGTGCCGACCGGGCCGTCGACGAACAGATTGGCGAGCCCGTGCACCGAAGACCACGCCAATAGTTCCTGGCTGCTCAGACTATCAGGGTCATGATCCCGAATAGTATCTGCAAAACCTGCGGTCAGGTTGCGGCTCAACGCGTTGGCTGCCGTGCGGTAATTTTCATCGTTTGAATAAATGGTTTCTTCACGCCACATAGCGCGAAAGAACGCTGGTCTGTCGATGGCGAATTCTATATAGGCCAGTCCGACTGCATGGAATGCGTTTGTGCTTTTTGCTTCGGCTTTGTCTCTGGCGGTGGTCATCGATTCGGTCAGCTGGATTAGCGCTTTTGTCGCAAAGGCGGTAAGCAACGCTCGCTTGTCAGCATAGTGACGGAAAGCGGAAGACGGTGAGACGCCCACGAGTTTGGCACAAGCACGAAGGGTTACTGCCTCCAGGCCGAATTGCGTGGCAATCTCTTCAACCGCGTTGAGCAGGGATTCAGCGAGATTGCCGTGATGGTAGCTGCGCTTTTTTTTCACCCGGGCATTTCTCTGTATTGATCCGGTGAGCGTCTGCTGATTGTTTGCTTAAGGCTCGAATTCATAGCTGGATTATGCCTTGAATACTATTCAATGTGTACAATGTTCACATTTTTCTTGTAAATTGGATTTGCTGAATGTATATTGAATGTGAACAGCGATCACATTGAGTGAAAGCTGAATACCGGGCAGTACTTTAAAAACACAAAGGAAGCTGACTATGACTTATACAAACAAATCTACTATGGGTTGCCGGAACGTATTTTCAGAGCACTATTCAAACGAGAGACGCGGCCGATGGACCGGATTTAACATTGCATCGATGGTTGTTGGATTTGTGTTTTTCTGGCCCGTCGGGCTGGTGGTGCTGTACTGGATTCTAAAAGGGCGTGACGCGAGGGATCTGCCTGCTGCTGTGCGTGAACAGTGGAGTCAGTTTCGTGGTGGCAGTTACAGTCGCTCTGACAATATCGTGTTCAACGAGTATCAGCAAACTCAGTATGACCGCATCAGGGAGATCAAAGACGAGATTGACTCACGCGCCAAAAATTTTGCCGAGTTCCGAAATGATGCGCAGCGGCGTAAAGACGAGGAAGAGTTTAACCGGTTTATGTCCAGCTCACCTGGCCAGTAGGTTCTCCGGTTAGCAGGTCGTTAGAGACTCTCCGTATGGGAGAGTCTGACTTCGGTTGGAAATTAGGTGGACGTACTCCACATGTGCCGTCGCAGGCCGTGGACCTTGAACCAGTCGGTTCAGGTGGGAGCAATCAACGCTGAATCAGGCTTCCCGCCGTGGCGGACATGCACAACATCAACGTACAACCGTTCCCGGGGTATCGAATTAGGCTCAAGGGAATAACGGGCCTGCTAACGAACACCGCAGAGGACGTCCAAACTTTAACACTGAATTGTTCTTAGCGAGTTGTATTCCGTTATCGGCAATATAACTCACAGCTATCGGCCATTTTGGCCAGACGCTGCTAATCTATCCACAATAGTATGGCATGAGACAAGCGCGTCTTTAACTTGTTTTATCGCAAAATGTTACAACAGCTCAGTTCGCAATCTTGATGAGTCTACAACAACTGGGCCTGCGACACGGGTTCCAGCTTCTCGGGCTTATCGCTCAGTACTTTTTCAATTCTTGCTTTCATATCAATGATGCTGTCTGAAACACTTTCCAGTACATCGGTATTATCGGTCGCTCCCTGCAATTCATTGGCGAGATTGAGCGCAGTGAGCACTGCTGCCTTTTCTGCAGAAATATTGCTACCGATATTCTTGGCCGCGCGCATTCTTGTATCGACATCGACTGCTGCCTGTATCAGCTGGTGCTTTTCTTTTGGCGGACACTGAATCTGATATTCCTTTTCCATAATATGGACTTTGACAGATACGGTGCTCGGTGCAGCTGTAGTGGTAGTCATTAAACGGATTCCAACGATTTCAAGCGGGTTATAATAGCCTCCACCTTGGTGCGGGCTAATTCGTTTTTCTCGATCAGGCGAGACTTCTCCGCTACCAGATTGCTTTGCTGAGCTCGCAGCGATTGATTTTCAACTTTTAGTTGATCTGCCATATCGATCAGCTCAGAAAGTTTGGCTTCAAGCTCAGCTATTTGGTCTTTGGTGATATTTTTGTTGTTATCCATCGGCAAAATAGTATTTTGTCTGCTTAACGGCCAATAATGCTGCCTGGTGTAGCCCCACAGTTTTTCCCAGGGTGTTTCAGTGAGTCTTTCTGAAGGCCTGTACGAGACAACCATGGTAAAACAGCGCCGGGCGGAAAGCATGGACAAAAGTTAACTTAAGATATTGAATCTATCGGTTAGTGGCCGGATTATATGAAACAAAACCAGATAAGAAATACTGCCTGCCCGGTGACGGTCCCTGGAGTTAATTACTGATGCAAATGCCTGCCTATACCCAGGTCGACGAAGCCCTGTTCTCTGGTGGTTCTGCGGTGTGCGCTGCTGAATGTCATGGTGTGCTGTGCGGGATTTTGTGTGCCTCCGGATCATCCGATATGCAGCGCTGGGTACGCCATCTGTTTGAAGCGCGAACTACTGATCGGGAGATTTCTGCAGATGCACTGAAACTGTTACACGATGTTCACCAGTGTACTTTGTCGGAAATCAATCACGAGACGCTGGATTTTTCGATGCTGTTACCAGATCAGGCAGAATCGATGGATGTCAGAATCAGTGGTCTCGCTGATTGGTGCAGTGGTTTCAGTTTGGGTCTGATCATGGGTGGGCTGAACGACAAAATGCTGGTCAGCGATGATGTGCGGGAGTTTGTTGAAGACGTACAGTACATTTCCGATGCAAGCTTTTCGGCCGAAGACAGCAGCTCTGATCAGTCAGAGCAATCATTTACCGAGATCGAGGAGTATGTTCGCATGGGTGTGCTGCTAATAAATGAAGAGCTGCAACCGATCAGTCAGAAACCAACTATCCACTAACCGCATTAAGAAAAAGAACCGATGCCGGACACTATCACCCATCGTCGAGAAAGAACACGGCGACGCAAAAATTTGATGAATGCCATTGGCAAGGATTCAATTGCCATCATACCGTCAGCGCCGATCAAGCTGCGTAGTAAAGACACAGATTACAAGTATCGGCAAGACAGTGACTTCTACTACCTGACAGGCTTTGACGAACCGGAGTCTGTTGCGGTACTTATCTCCGGGCGTCGTGCTGCGGAATATATTATTTTCTGCCGCGAAAACGACAAACTAATGGAAACCTGGAATGGCAGACGGCTTGGTGTTGAAAAAGCGCCTGAAGCACTTGATGCTGATGATGCGTTTCCAATTGATGATATCGATGAAATCCTTCCGGGCTTGTTAGAGGGCCGTGAGCGGGTCTATTACTCGATGGGTCGCGAAACACTTTTCGATAACCGCATCATTGGATGGATCAATCAGCTAAAGGCCAAATCCGGTTCTGGTGCGAGTGTACCCAGTGAGTTTATTTCACTCGATTTTCACCTGCACGATATGCGCTTGATTAAAAGCCGCTCTGAACTGACGGCATTGCGCAAGGCTGCCAAAATAAGTGCTGCGGGTCATACCGCTGCGATGAAGGCCTGCAAGCCTGCTGTGATGGAATACGAACTGGAAGCCGAGCTGATCTCTACGTATCGACGCAATGGTGCTGATCATTCATTTTTGCCAATTGTTGGTGGTGGTGCAAATGGGTGCATTCTGCACTACACAGAAAATTGTGATGAGCTGCAGGACGGTCAGATGGTGCTGGTTGATTCCGGTGCAGAGTGGCAATGTTATGCCGGAGATATCACACGCTCCTATCCGGTTAACGGGGTCTTTAGTGATGCACAGCGAGAAGTGTATGAAATTGTTCTTGAGGCTAACAAGGCAGCAATTGCAAAAGTAGTAGCCGGCAATCACTGGAATGACCCGCACGATGCTGCGGTACGTGTTATTACTCGCGGACTGTTAAGCATTGGTGTCCTCAAAGGTGACTACAAAAAGCTCATCAAAGAAGAGGCACATCGGCCCTATTTTATGCATCGAACCGGTCACTGGCTCGGTATAGATGTACACGATGTTGGTGACTACAAGATTGACGACAAGTGGCGCTTGCTTGAGCCCGGTATGGTTCTGACTATCGAGCCGGGTATCTATCTGGCATCGGCAAGAGCAATACCAAAGCAATATCGTGACATCGGCATCCGTGTTGAAGACGATGTTGCTGTAAGCAATGACGGGCCCGAAGTATTGACCGACATGGTTGTAAAAGAAATTGATGAAATAGAAGCACTGATGCAACGTGACTGACTATCAAGTACAAAAACCATGACTTATTCTGACAGTCCGGAACAAGGCTCTTCAACCGGTAAAGAAATTGTCGTAGTGGGTGCCGGACTTGTCGGTGCAGTGCAAGCCTTACTGCTCGCCCGTGTCGGATTCCACGTCACCGTTGTAGAGCAGCGATCGCTGCTTTCGTCTTCGAATGATAAAGGCAACAGCCGTACCGTCGCACTGTCAGATCGTGCCTTTCAGTTACTGAATGGCGCAGGCTTATGGCCTGCCATTGCACACTGCCCGATTCGCAGCGTCTGTGTGACAGAACAGGGAAAGTTTGGATCCGTAAAACTCCATGCTCACAAACTGAACGTTGAAGCGCTGGGTTATGTATTGGCAAACACTGAGTTCGAGTGCTTTTTACATGATCTTTTAAGGCGTGAGCAGAATATCACTGTGATTGAATCTGCAAAAGTAGTGTCGGTTACCAATAGCGATCATCAGGCTTCTATAACTTTTACACAGTCCGATGATGGCGCGGGAAGTGAGCAGTTGCTCAGCGCGGATCTTATTATAGCTGCGGACGGAACCCATTCAGCGATTCGCAATTTACTTGGAATTGATACGGATGACCGCGACTATCAGCAGTGCGCCGTGCTTGCCAATGTTAGCACTGCAAATCCGCACCAACATATTGCATTCGAGCGTTTTACAAAAGACGGGCCGCTGGCATTGCTGCCTTTGAGTGCTGATTCAACCCGCGAAGAGGAGAATGAAAAAAATAGCCACAGGTATTCCATGATTTTAACTGCACCGCTGGATGAAAAAGAAAATCTGGAAAAAATATCTGATAGTGACTTTCTGGGCTTATTGCAAAAGAAGTTCGGCGGACAACTGGGCAGATTTGAAAAAATCAGTAAGCGTTTTGTTGCACCGTTAAAGCTCATTGTTAGTTCAAAGCAGGTTGATCGTCGATTTGTATTGATTGGTAATGCTGCAAGGACTTTGCATCCGGTTGCCGGTCAGGGGATGAACCTGGCTCTGCGTGATGTGTTCGAGCTTGCGTCCTGCCTCAAAGGTGTAAGCACCGCCAATGTCTGTGATAATGGTGCTGTCAGTGACCTCGACTCAGCGCTTAAAGAATTTGTCGATCATCGTCGTCGTGATCAGTCAGTTATAACATCGCAAACGGATATATTGGCGCGGATATTTACCCAAAAGCCATGGCCGCTGCGTACTCCAATTTCACTGGCGAGCGGGCTTTCATTTTTTGTGCTCGACTTTTCCGACCCGGTCAAAAAGACTTTTGCGTCGATGAATATGGGGCGCCATGTGCCGTTGCCGGGACGAAATGCATCGACTGCTGACCGCGGTTGATCTCACCCTGTCATGCAGTGCGCCGCCCCACTAGATACTACATTCCGGTAACACATAGATCTCTGCGGTGAAGTTATGTGCGTATCTATTGTTTTGCAAGTGCAGTTGTGTGAATCCCTGATTTTTGATCCAGTCTTTTGCAGAGCTCATATAGTTGTCGTACCGCACATCGAATAAATGCGGAATGTCCAAAAAGATAAACATTCCTGAATTGTAGTCTGACGCGCGCTCGGCAAATTCTTTTGCAGAGAAAGGATTTTTTGTATAGATGTGCGGATGCGAAAGTGTAGGAATTCCGGTATGCAGGTGTATGGATTGACCGTGAGTGCTCCAAATTGATTTGATGTGACTGTTTTTATCAAAGCATGCTTTGATAAAGTCTCCTAATGAAGTGTTGTTGGAAACTTCCATTTTCATTAGCTGACTTGCTGACTTTGGCTGAGTAAAGTAGTGAGTGCGCGTAACCATTGCTGCGTTTATTTGGGCAAACAGATACAGCGCAAACAGGGTAGCCACTACTCCCTTTAATGAACGGTAAGCAGAGGTTGATCGTTGTATGCCATCGGCAGAATAACGGTTAAATAGCGTGTAGGTCATAAAGCAAAAAACTGCGAATAGACCAGGATAAATCTGGTACGTATAACGTGAGATTATTTCAAGCGGTGAACTGGTCATCGACGCATACGATAAATAGGTTATCATTGTCAGCATGTGCAGTACCGCAACCATGCCTACTACTCGTAAATGGACACCAGATTTGTCCGTCGGAGATTCTCGCAATACGTTCCGTTGTGCAAGCAGAAACCAAAGTACAATGACTGCTACGAGTAGAATAAATAGAAGAAATAAACTGTTAGTTATTTTGCCTCCAACCAAATCAGTGGTAGAAAATCCAAGCTGTTCAGAAGTTACTACGATCCATAGTTTAAGTGTGGATACAAAAGACTCCGGATCTTTTAACCCTGAGTAGCGGTCAAAAGTTCCTATCAGGGTGTATGTTCGGTACATAAGGTGACCAAACGCCAGAGTCGGCAGCGATACGAGCAAAGCCAGTTTGAAAAAAGGCTTGATAAGCGCTGCTGGTCTATCCCGTTCATACAGTAGCAGATACAGCATGATTCCAGTGCCAGTGCTGGCAGCGAAAAACACTGTCGAGAAACGAACGTAAATGGCTGCTGCGATAATCGCTCCACAGAGAATCCATGCCGGCAGGGTGCTGTGTTTTGGGTTGGGTAAAAAAAGCAGAGCACTCAACAGTAGCGTGGTGAATACCGGCTCTGTCATTCCAGCGCTTACATATGCCCACGGCATACTCATGCAATAGAAGGCAAAGGTACAAACGGTAGCGAAAAATCTTCCAACACCCATCTTTTGCAGAAGCAGCCACATAATTATTGCGGCCATCGCATGAGCTAAATGGTTAAGTGTAAAACTGGCGACATGTATCTCGATGCCAAGTTTCATTAATAGTGCAATGGCGAAAGGATAGCCGTTTGGCCATACTGTCTGCGCTGCTGGAAGGTTCCCCTGAAAGTGCGGTGTGTACATCAGGGTGTCTGTCGCGAATCCGTTGCCGGCCAGCCAGTTTTTAGCGGTCGATATATATTGGATGCCGTCGTTGGCAATGTGTGACATATCCCAGGTGGTGATTGACACAACGTTTATTGCGAACGCCAGGAGAAACAGAAAAAATACTATTGAAATGGAGCGATCTTGCATGGAAATACTTAGGTACACGGTAGCGCGGAAGTATACCGATTGTGTTGCTGGCCAGAAGCCGAGTTTACATAATTTGAAATTGCCAATAGCAAGTGTGTCAGATGTGACGCTATGTTACTTTGCTGAGTGTGGATCTGATGTGTGTCCTGATTGGCATAAGCACAATCGAAATCGAACATCCATGTTGTTGAAAGACAACTACCGGGCTTGACCACGAAGGTGGTCGGGTGATGTTTAGTTTGCAGGTAGTTACATTTCACTGCGGGCAATTACTGGTTTTGTTGGCCCGGTGGATTTTGACACAGCAAAATTTTGTAGTGTCTCTGGTTATCCATAGGGTTCACTGACCGGGTTCATTGACACGTACTATTGAAGTCAACAATTTTGAGTTAAACAACAGTTAAAATAATAACTGTATGTTTATACAGTTTTACAGTATGGACATATCTGGCCGGACGGAAAACCTCTATACTGTGTGATGTGACGGATTGCCGAGAAGCGGCAATTTTATTCCTGTATTTTGTCCGATTGACTGCAGCTGAATTTCGATTCCGCTTGGTTTTGCACAATCAGGACTTACTTTTCACTAGCGAAACCTACTACACTGTACTGACACCGCTGACTTCTTGTTCATCCTGGCAGATTGGAATCTCCGGGAGGATTGTCGTTCCAGATGCGCGGATCGTCGGAAATGGAGAGCACTATGGCTACATCTAATCAACTGAGATCTTCGGGCGAAGCGATTTTTTTACCCGATCGTCAAAGACTTTTATCTTCCGTTGATATATCAACTTTATTCACAGCTGGTGTATTAACTCGTTGTGATCATCGCGACGGTTGGGTAGATGAGCTGACTCCCATTGAAAAAAAGCAAATCGGAGATGTCTGCGAAAAGCGCTATAGCGAGTTCGCAGCCGGGCGTAGTCAGGCCAGGCAGTTAATTGCGTCTTTAACCGGTGTGGCTGAAACTCTGCCAATTGGTGATTATCGACAACCGATATGGCCGGCATCGGTGACTGGCAGCATTTCACACTCAGATGCATACTGCGCTGTCGCCGTTGCACCCAGATCTTTACTGGATGGTCTCGGTATTGATGTGGAGCCGTTCGAAGATCTGGATAAAGATGTCGCAGAGGTTGTGTTGACCGTTGCAGAGCAAGCTTCAACAGCAGACATCGATGCGCAGCTGGAGCGTTCTGGAGCGTTGGCTATGGGGGCCAGGGCACACAAGCTGATATTTTCAATCAAAGAAGCAATATATAAGTGTTGCTACCCCAGAGTGCAGGCGTTTATTGATTTCAAGCAGTGCAATGTCTCTCTGGATGTTGCTAACCAGTCGTATCGGGCCGTGATTGATTGCCGCGACGCAAAAGGTGAACCGGTACATATGGAAATTGACGGTAAGTGGTTGATTGAGTTTGACCATATCTTTGCCGGCGCTGAGTACCGCGTTTAAACTGAATCCCTGCTGTCCTGAAGTTTATCCATCACGTGTAGTTTGGCATTGCGCGCTCAACTGCGTAATGCCGGTTAACCCTCAATCCTCATTTTAGGTGACATGAGTCACCTTTCGTCAAAGCTGTGTCAATAAATCTTAGGCGACGCCGTTCACAACTAGTGGCTTACTTGGAAAAGTATTGTTAAGCGGTTGCACAGGTACTTCCTGACAACGTTGTCCATAAGCTTTAATTGCCAGACCAACATGACGAACGGCACCCGGGCCATGCCCTACTGCACAAAAGATATTCGCAATCTGCTGCGAGCTTACAATCTACTGGTTGCTACCAGGGATGATGAGCGCACGATCGTCGGACGGGTCTCCCGCAACTGGTTGCAGAGCGAGCGTGAGGACTGGTTACAACTTTCTGATATTTCGCCAGGTGTACTGGAGACTGTGCGTGGTCGCGAAATACTCTGTGAAGCCCTGATGCCAGATCTGGATGCAAATCCGGAATCAATAGATCTTGAGCCGCTAATGGAGCAATTGCCGGTTAGCGATAAATTGATCAACAGTAATAGCCTGGCCAAACTCGAACCCGCTATTGCTGCCGAGGTGTTACTTGGTGTGATGTTACTGGGTGTGCAACGCTTTGGTAACCGACGCTGTGGCTCAGCGGCACTTGAGCACGATGTGATCATCGCAGCGATGATCCGCGACACTATAGGGCTGACTGACCGTTACTCTGCGGTGCTGCCTGGAAAGTGCGTAACAATTACTCTGGATACTGTTAAAGAGTTATTTGGTGAGAAGGTAAGTGCGCATGTTCGGGCAATCAAAACGCATCAAAAAGAGTTTGAAGACGCGTATAAAAGTAATAATACCAAAAGCCTGATACTACCCAGACCCTACGCCAACGTGATTGCAGCAATTCACGCATCGCAGTTGCGACTTGTGGCTCGCGCTGCAGGTGATGAAATACTTGGCAACCTCGATGAAGAAAAGAAAGCTGAAGTCAGAGCGCTTGGCATAGACTGCGACTCGCAATTTCCGGAGCGTGAGTGGCTTGATCTGTATTACAAAAAAGCTGCTGCGGCACTTGCTCTTTCGGGGGTTGATTATGGTGCACTCGCAGAGCCGCTGGAACAGACACTAATGATGTCGGTTAAGGATGCACTGGAGCAACCGGAGAAACGTCGCCGGCTGGTTGGCAGGCGCGGTAAAGCGGTCAAAGAAACTCACAGCAGTTTGCCGCTGGTTGAATCCTTCAATGCATCCGAAAACTTAAACTCTATTGCAACTCTGCATGTAGCAGCGCTCGAGATGATGCAGTATCTTGAAAAAGGTCGGCGCAAGTCTGCGTGTACCATGCTCGGTCATTCACTTAGAATTGCAGCGGTTGCCGAAGAGTTGTTTGGCGAAGCGCTCGAACCTTCTTTTGCTGCAACTGCGATATTGCATGATGTGGTCGAAGACGGCTGCAGACCTGTTGCAGGCTATGATCAGTCGCTTAATAACATTAAACGTCGTTTCGGTGGTCCGCTGGCTGCGATGGTGGCTGAATTGACCGATGCTGAGTCGGGAGTTGCAGCGCAACAGAAAGCTGAAGCGACACTACTGTGTGATTCTCTGATACTGCCTGAGCAGCAGTATAACTTTGATCGATTTACCGAGATGGAATTGCAGCCGACAGCAACTCACGAGCCTTATACACTCGGCGGTATTATAACCAAAATAATAGATACAGCGATCAGTGAAGAAGAGGGTATTCGTGATCCGGATGTGATGTCCAGCTGGTGGAAGCACAGTGGTATTAGAATATACTGGTCATACCATGTACGAGGTAAAGTGGTCAGGCCGTTACTGGTTAAACTGACGCAGGAAATAGAACGCTTTGAATCGGGTAAGGGGCAAGCTGCTTCTATATTGACCGAAGAACTGGTTGCACGGTTGCGGGCGCTTATCGATTTTTCAATTACCTCGTCAGATAACTACGCTGTACAAAATCTCGCCATAATCGCACATGAGTACGGGCTCAGTACAGCAGAGCGTGAGCTAATGATTGACACCTTTTTTGATGAACGAGTTGATCAGGCATGTTTTCAACGGGAAATTGTCGATACACTGCTGGCTGAGCATCGTCTCAAAAACAACATACGCAACGGATCTGTGCCTGCGGAATGTTATGTGGCGTTGTATGCGAAGTCTGCAGGTACACAACCAAAGCCGGATGCAAATACATTTGTTCGCTATCGCGATGCAGCGTTACAGCGTGTACAAATTGCCAGGCGATTACAACTTGATTTGACGGTCAGTCCCGATCTTAGAAAAGAGCTTGACGAAGTCGTGTCACTGTACGATCTTCGCAAAGTCGCCTGACTGTTTATCGAACACTAATTCGATTTCTGTGGCTTCCTTGTCACTTAACAGTTTTGCAACTCGCACGGTTTTTGCTGCCCTCTCAGGTTGTGTCACTGCGCGCTGAATAGCCTGCGACCGGACAACCGCCTGGTTCTGTCCAGAGGCTTGTGGTCTGCGCCGCGTGATTCAGTACAAACAGGCCCGATTGCTGTATGATCACACAGTTACCCGTTAACCGTGTCAGCGCGTCATGCAAGAAACCTATAATTTCCAGTCACTCGAGCAGTCTGCTCAGGAGTACTGGAATAACAATCGCTGTTTTGAGGTCACCGAAGATCCCTCGCTCGAGAAATATTATTGCCTGTCGATGTTTCCGTACCCGAGTGGCAAGTTGCACATGGGGCATGTTCGCAACTACAGCATCGGCGATGTGATTTCCCGCTTCCAGCGTATGCTCGGCAAGAACGTTCTGCAGCCTATGGGTTGGGATGCGTTTGGTCTGCCGGCGGAAAACGCGGCAATCAAAAACAAAGTACCGGCAGCTTCGTGGACCTACGAAAATATTGCCTACATGAAAACCCAGTTGCAGAGTCTCGGTTTTGCCTATGACTGGTCGCGTGAGCTTGCAACCTGCACTCCGGAATACTACCGGTGGGAGCAATGGTTTTTTACTCAGCTTGTTGAGAAAGGCCTTGCGTATAAAAAAATGGCGGTGGTCAACTGGGATCCGGAAGAGCAAACCGTGCTTGCCAATGAGCAAGTGGTTGATGGCCGTGGCTGGCGCTCTGGTGCTTTAGTTGAGCGGCGGGAGATACCACAATGGTTTATTCGCATTACTGCCTATGCGGAGGAGCTGCTAAATGACATAGACAAGCTCGATGGCTGGCCCGAGTCCGTGCGCACTATGCAGCGGCACTGGATTGGTCGCTCCGAAGGGGTTGAGTTTTCGTTTGAGGTTGATAACGGGTCAAAGCTCGCAGTTTATACTACCCGCCCTGACACATTGATGGGGGTCACTTATGCAGCAGTGGCAGCAGAGCACCCGCTGGCCAAAGAGGCGGCAAAAGATAACGCTGAGCTCGCTGCATTTCTTGAAGAGTGTAAAACCACAGATACTTCTGAAGCCAACATGGAGACAATGGAGAAAA
The DNA here is from genome assembly GCA_964388065.1 of uncultured Granulosicoccaceae bacterium. Lineage (GTDB taxonomy): Bacteria > Pseudomonadota > Gammaproteobacteria > Granulosicoccales > Granulosicoccaceae. The sequence continues at coordinate 23,357 of CAYLZS010000451.1, read as the reverse complement.
AGGGCATGCCGCTAGGCATTTCCTTAATCCATCCATTGAGTGGTGCAAAAGTGCCGCTGTGGGTCGCAAACTTTGTATTGATGGGCTATGGCACTGGTGCTGTTATGGCAGTACCTGCTCATGATCAGCGCGATTGGGAGTTTGCAGAAAAATACAGCATCGACAAGTGTGTAGTTATTTGTGATGCAGAAAATCAGCCTGCCAATATCTCGGAGGCAGCGTACGTTGCACACGGTGCATTGTGTAACTCGCAGGAATTTGACGGTCTTGAGTTTGATGCGGCATTCGACAAAATTTGCAGTGCCCTTGAAGGCAAAGCGAGCGGCCAGCGCAAGGTTAACTATCGATTGCGAGACTGGGGTGTGTCGCGGCAGCGCTACTGGGGCTGTCCGATTCCAATGGTCTATGACAAAGATGACGAGGTTTATCCGGTCGCAACAGATGATTTGCCGGTGGTGTTGCCTGAAGACGTTGAGTTTGCAGGTGTCAGCTCACCGATAAAAACAGATCCAGCTTTTTATGAAACGACTGTACCTGGTACAGGTGATCCGGGTACCAGAGAAACAGATACTTTTGATACTTTTTTTGAGTCTTCCTGGTACTACGCACGTTACTGTTGTACCGATGCCAACAGTATGCTTGATGAACGTGCCAACTACTGGCTTCCTGTCGATCAGTACATCGGTGGTATAGAGCACGCTGTATTGCATCTTTTGTACGCACGCTTTTTTCATAAGTTGATGCGTGATGTCGGGTTGGTCTCATCAGACGAACCATTTACCCGTTTATTAACGCAGGGCATGGTGGTCGCTGAAACCTATTTCACTGAGGACACACGTGGCCGCAAAGAATACGTTACCCCTGCAGAGGTAGAGGTGGAGCGGGACAACAAGGGCAAGGTGATTGGTGCGAAGCGCCATGCAGACGGTTCTGATGTTACTGTTGGCGGCATGCAGAAGATGTCAAAGTCCCTCGGTAACGGTGTCGATCCACAGGAAATGATTGATCGCTACGGTGCGGATACTGTCAGATTGTTTTCAATGTTTGCATCACCGCCTGATCAGTCTCTTGAGTGGAACGATGCCGGCGTGGAAGGTGCCAGTCGATTTATAAAACGGTTTTATAAATCCTGCTTTGAGCTGATTGAAAGTGGCCTGCCACAAGGCGCTATGACAGACGAGATTCCTGAAAAATTAAATGATAAACAGCGAGCCCTGCGACTCAAAACACACCAGACAATAAAAAAAGTCACCGACGACATGCAGCGTCGCTATACATTTAACACCGCCATTGCGGCTGTTATGGAATTGATGAATGAGGTTAATCGCTTCAAACCTGAATCTGATACCGACAAAATAGTGGTGTGTGAATCGATAAAATCCGCTACATTGATGTTAGCGCCTGTGACACCGCATGTGTGCCACGAAATCTGGAATGCATTGCAAAGCAGTTCAGATGAAGTCCGGCCTGTTGTCGATGCCAGTTGGCCAACAGTAGATGAATCCGCGCTTGTGCAGGACGAAATCGAAATGGTTGTGCAGGTTAACGGCAAGCTACGCAGTAAAATCACGGTGCCCAGTGGTGCCGCCAAAGACGATTGCGAGGCAATGGCAATGGCAGATGAAAATGCTCAGCGTCACATCGACGGCAAGACTGTTCGTAAAGTTATTGTAGTTCCCGACAAACTCGTAAACATTGTGGTGTCGTGATGATAACTCGTTCAGCGAAAATCATATCGATTGCTCTGCTGGTGGCGACTGTGGTTTCTGCCTGCGGATTTAACCTGCGTGGCGGTGGCAGACAAACCGGTAGTCAGTTAGTTGGGCAGGTGCATATCGATGGTGACGGCAGTGTGAGTGTGTTGCGCCCGTTACGCAATGCGTTAACCGCTCAGCAGGTTCAGTTTGCAGCGTTTCGCGAAGAAGCAGATACATTGGTCATCATAAACAACGAAGTGCTTTCTCGACGCGTGGCATCGGTAGATGCTTCCGGTCGCGTTAGTGAGTTTGAGCTTCTGCACGCAATTGATCTGCGTACCCTGCGCTCAGAAGATGGCGTTAAGGCAGGCGAGCTCAACCCTGACGATACCGATCAGCGACCACAGACTGTCTCGGTAATTCGCGATTACACCTACGACGAAACCGAGGTGCTCGCCAAGGACGATGAAGAGAGAATTCTGCGCGCCGAGATGAGTGACGAGTTGGTACGGCATCTGGTGTTGAGAATATTTGCCGGATCATTGTAAACTCGACCGGCTGCGCCTTGTGTTCAGAGTAATGTTCAGAACAGTGTTGGGTGAAGTGGTGGTGAGTGTTCAACGCAATACGTTGTCGAAGCTTAAGCAAATTAACAGATCGGTTAACGGCCGACTTTGCAGCACACAATACTTTTACCCAATTACTTTAGATGGGCAATAAAATTTTCGACGATATTCCCCGCGACATTCTTATGAGAAAAGGCTTATGAGGCCTCGCACATTATCGGGAACTACAACACGGCTATGTGTCTGCCTGTCGGTGGGCAGCTGTGCATGGGTGTCTGGTCTATCGTTGTTGGGTAAAAAATGAGTAAAGACTCTCTGCAACGAATCACCCGGGTTTGTGAAATTCTGCATGACGCAGCGCGCAAGACTCGGGTACTGAGTCATCTGGGGTGGCCTGGTCAGGTGCGAGAACAATTCTTTATAAAAGGCTGTAAAGAATTGCCGAGCGTCGACTACCCGGAATATGACGCTGCCCCGGTTCTGGAGCAGATCGGTTTTGCCCGCGACCTTATTCAGGGCTCTTCAATTGACATCTGGCTCGAGCGTCAGGCAGATGCCCTTTACAACAGCGCACAGATGCTTGTGCATACTGGTTCCCGTGAGTTTTTTGATTACTCGCGTCGGCTGTATGGCGCACCCGATGATCTGTTGCTTGATGGTCAAACTACCTCTCTTAAGCTGGCAGTCGAATTTAACAAGACCATGGTCAGCCTGAAAGACTTCGATCAGAAATTCCTGCCTAAGCAGAGCGTCAGCAGTGAGCAGATGGCAGCCAGTATTGAGTCGGCTGTTGAGCAGATGTTTGCTGAAGATGCACCAGTAGTTAGTGTGGTGGACGAGCTTTCTGCAAATGCACTGGCGGGCTCTGAGCGCATCCGAATACGGCGTGGTGCAGAGTTTAACGATAAAGACATCGGACAGCTTATACACCATGAAGCCGGGATCCATGTAGCGACTTCACTTAACGGCAGGGAACAGCCTTTGTTACCGATACTGGCTGCCAGTCATGCCGGCACCACGCGGACCCAGGAAGGGCTGGCGGTTTTTTCCGAATTCATTACCGGATCGATGGATCTTGAGCGACTGCAACGTCTGGCTGATCGCACAATTGCAATTAAGATGGCCGCTGACGGTGCAGACTTTCTTGAGGTATACCGCTACTTTCTTGAACGTACCGGAGTCGAGTTACAGGCGTTTGAAAGTACCCGTCGGGTTTTCCGCGGCGGTGTGATCAGTGGCGGGGCGCCGTTTACCAAAGATATTGTCTATCTTGACGGTTTGATCCGCGTGCACAATTTTTTACGAACCTTAGTGAGCCAGGGACGACCCGATTGCCTGCTGCTTTTGTTCTGCGGCAAGCTTGATATGGACGACATCCCGGTGCTCGCTGAGTTATCGCAGGCGGGTCTTTGCCAGCGTCCAAAATATTTACCGAACTGGGCCAGTGACATGCGTTTTCTGTTAAGTTACCTGGCTTACTCCACTTTTTTGAATACGATTGATCTGCAGGCAGTTGGCTCGCATTATGAACAGTTACTCATGAATGCACCGCTGGTTGAAATGAACAGTTGAATATTGACTTTTGGTTTAAATGAATTCGGTTAATCCACAAAACCCGACTGTTCCCGGAACGTCTGCCGCCGCGCCTGCTGCCTCCGAGGCCGAAGCTCCTGCAAAAGAGACGAGTACTGGCGTATTGCCGAACCCGTTTGGCAAAGCAGACATGCTGCGTGCGTGTGAAATAGAGTTTGACGATTCCACTCGCACCCGCGCACGTGACTACGCAGATGCAGGTCATGTGCAGCAAATGCACTTCAATGGCGTAAAAACTCTGACGGCGACAGTTCAAGGTTCTGACGATGATGAGTATCAACTAAAAATTGACGTAACACGTGGCCGTGAAAATCTGAGTCTGCGCGGTATTTGTAATTGTCCGGTGCGACTCAACTGCGTACATGTGGGTGCTGCTCTGTATTCATGGATAGAAAGTGAGGAAGCGCCAGTCGCCAGTGCAGATTCGGTCGCGATCTGGCGAAACGCACTGAACAACCAAAAAGAACAGGAAGACCAGCCGCTGTCGGTTGATAGCGTGGTCGTGCTTTACCGGATACGCCAAACCCGAATGAAGCAGGATGTACGCTATTCCGTTGCTGCTTTCTCAGCCCGCAAACTCAGAAGCGGTGGGCTGGGAAAATCGTCACCGTTACCACTTGATCGCAGGCACTTTGATTCGTCAGATCTGACCAGTCGCGACGCGCGCATCTGCAACGCACTCATTGGATTAAAAGACAGCCCGTCCGGCCTGCACTTGAGTGGTGAACACGGCTACATGGTGTTCCGCTGGATGATAGAAAGTGGTAATTGTTATTACGAAGCCTTTGACAGCAAGCCGTTGAGAATTGATGTTAATCGCAGCGTCAGTGCCGAATGGCAGGAAAGTAGTGATGACCTGCGCAAGCTCAGGATGTCACTGACCGGCAGTCACGAGTCATTTGTTTGCTTGCCGACGCAGCCACCGTGGTATGTCATTCCGGACTCAGCGCGCTGCGGTGTGATAGACACCGATGTACCTCCGCGTTTTCTGGCAGGGGTGCCGTATCTGCCGCCGGTGGCAGAAGAAGATGCAATGCGAATCTCCGAGCTAATGGTCGAGTCCCTCGAATCAGTTGACCTGCCACTGCCGGCTAAAGTCGACATTCGACAGATAGCTGGTGTGAAGCCCAGGGGCGTTGTGGTGTTAACTGCACGTAAAGACAGTGGCGGTACGCATCGCTATGCAGAAATACTTGTCGACTACGACGGTGCTCGTCTGCCACATATGATGGCGATAGATGGTGAAAATGAATTTCTGCACCGTCAGGCCGATGGCCAGTTTGTGCGGGTAATAAGACTTGCCGAAGACGAACTCGCATTAATAAATGAACTGACTGGTTCCAACCTGCCTGAGTGGGTAACAACACGACAGTCAAAAGGCACAATTATTCTGAACGTTGAGGCCAAGACTTCACGTGACATGGTGCTGTGGCAGGATTTGATTGATGGCAAGTTGTCAGATCTGCGTCAAAACGGCTGGATAATTGAACGCACGCCTGAGTTCGAGTTTCGCATAGTGACCTCCAAAGAGTGGCAGATGAATGTCGATCATTCCCCTGCCAACAACTGGTTTGATCTTGATCTGAATTTTATTATTGATGGCCAGTCAATTTCACTAATACCGATTCTTGCGAGCTTTGTGGAGCGCGTTGGTCCGGATCTGCCTCGCTATCTTGAAGATCCTGAGGCCTCTGCCACCGTCTGGCTTGATGAAGAAACACTGATTGAATTCCCGATTCATCACATACGCCCGGTGCTTGAAGTGCTTATTGAAATGCATGAGCACGAAGATGGCAAACTACGATTTTCCGACTTGCAGGCGACTGTCATAAGCGATATCGCCGAAGGTATAGAGCAGGTTGGTGAAGTAGAACTTGACTGGGAAGTCTCCGGCAGACTTGGGGAACTGCTGCAACGGATTAAAACCTTCAAGGGAATAGAAGACATTCCGGTACCCACGGCACTCACTGCTGATCTGCGCGACTATCAGCGTGATGGCTTGAACTGGTTGCAGTTTTTACGTGAATTTGGATTCGGCGGCATACTTGCCGATGACATGGGTCTGGGTAAAACAGTACAGGCACTGGCAACGGTGCTGGTAGAAAAACAGAGTGGTCGTGCGACACTGCCCTCTCTTGTGGTAGCGCCCACAAGTTTAATGGGCAACTGGCGTCGCGAGGCAGAAAAATTCTCACCGGACTTAAAAGTCGTTGTACTGCACGGTGCCGATCGTTCAGAGCACTTTGACTCGCTGCAACAATACGACTTACTACTCACGACCTATGCGCTGTTGTCTCGCGATGAAGATGTCCACAGTAAATCTGAGTACCACTATCTGATTCTCGATGAAGCACAGGCAATTAAAAATCCGGCAACCAAGCAGGCCAAAGCGGTCTGTCAGGTCAAAGCGAATCATAAACTGTGCTTAACAGGTACACCGGTTGAAAATCATCTGGGTGAAGTGTGGTCGCAGTTTCGCTTTCTGATGCCGGGCTTTTTCGGCGATCAGAAAAACTTCAATCGCACCTTCCGCAACCCGATTGAAAAAACCGCAGACTCACTGGCATCAAAGGCACTGACCAATCGCCTTAAGCCATTTGTGATGCGCCGTAGTAAAGACGCCGTAGCATCTGAGTTGCCGTCAAAGACCGAAATTATTCATCGCGTATCACTGCATCCGGAGCAGTCGGTACTTTATGAAGGTATACGTGCCGCGATGGAAGCCAGAGTTCGCAAAGCGCTGGCTGAAAGTGGATTGGCGCAAAGTCACATCACGGTACTGGATGCGCTGCTCAGACTGCGGCAAACGTGTCTTGATCCCAGATTGGTAAAAATGCAGAACGCCCAGAATATTCATGCGTCTGCCAAGCTTGATGCGTTAATGGACATGTTGCCGACCTTTGTAGAAGAAGGGCGGCGTGTTCTGTTGTTTTCTCAGTTCACTGAAATGTTGTCACTGATCGAAGACAAAATCGTCGAAGCCGGTATAACCTATACCAAGCTGACTGGTAAAACAAAGAAACGCGATGAAGTCGTAGATGAATTCCAGTCCGGCAAAGTATCGGTATTTTTAATCTCGCTTAAAGCGGGTGGTACTGGTTTGAATCTTACTCAGGCAGACACGGTGATTCTCTATGACCCATGGTGGAACCCTGCGGTCGAGAATCAGGCTATTGACCGGGCGCATCGTATTGGTCAGGATAAACCGGTTTTTGTGTATCGCATGATCACCGAGCAAACGGTTGAAGAAAAGATTGTCGAGATGCAGGAGCGTAAACGACAACTGGCTAATATCGTTGTGGAAAATCAGGAGCAGGGTCTTGGCAAGCTTGAAGCTGACGATATTCTGGATCTGTTTACTTAATAAGCTCTGATTAACCTGGCTCGCCATTGCCACTGTTGTTCAGCGCCATGCAAATGTGGGCTGACCAAAGTGGGCGACCCGTGTTGCATTGCCGAGTAGGGCGACTTCTCGAAACTGATAGATAATTGCTGCTGTCGGACTATAGACAGTGGTGCCGACGCTTGGCAGATAAAGTGACATCACTTCGCTATCGCCGGAAAGTTTATCGTCGCTACTGTTTGACTCTCTCGATGTCAGGTTAACATCTGCGCTTTCGCGGCTGATGTTGAGATCGAGTGACTCAAGTTCTGCAAGCGGGATTTGATAGACCTTTGCTACTTCATCGGGATTCGGATTAAGGTTGTCCTGGCTGTCTATCCATACCACTATCGGTGTTATATTAAAGCCCGATTGTGTCGGCATATCATCCAGCAAGCCCAATACAGAATCCTGATGTAGCGTTAAACCGAGTTCCTCGGAAAGTTCTCGTAACGCTGCATCAATTATGGATTCATCTGCATCGACTTTGCCACCGGGTAGCGCGTACTGGCCCGCGTGTCTGCGTAGCTTGCTGCTTCTCTGGGTTAGAAAGATGCTTGCTGATTTGTTATTGCAGAGAGGTGTTATTCCTATCACCACAGCCGCTTTCGTGAGCCGATGGTTCGATTGTTTAATATTTCTGAAATTACTTAGCCTTCCAGTAATCGAATCGCGAAGTTGATGGTTGTGCTCAAAGTGTGACATAGGTCATTTATGTAGCAGAGAAAGCTGCCAGCTTTTTAGATATATAGCCAAAATTGAATTTTATATGCCGAAAACTTGAAGTTGTTCTATCGGATTTTAGTATTCCTGCCGTCTATCTTGAAGAGATCGTGTGAAGTTTTTCGCGTTTTCTCGATTTAACAAAGAATTTTAATGATAGGGAGTATTAAATTGAGTATCAAGATGTATGTGAGAGCAGTTGGTGTATCTTTTTTGGTGTCATTCTTACTGGCAGGATGCGGCGGTTCTGGTTCTTCCAGCGATGCGCAACTAAGTCAAATAGTGGGTGTTTGGGGTGATGGCAATAATGATGATGTCGAGTACATTGTAATTGACTCGGTCGGTACACTGAGCTTCTACGATTATCAGGCTGATGCTTTTGGTACGGGTGAAAACTGCTATCTGATTGAGTCTTTGGATGATGACTTCCAATCGGTGTCGGTATCTCCCAGCGGAAGTAATTTCGATATAATTTTTCGTGATTCTGAATTTAACGGGATTATTGAAAACAGTATCTCGGTAAGTGCAGATGGAGAAACGTTTTCTCTGTGGACAGAGATTGATGATGACAGTGCGCGGCTTGGTTCTAATCCCAATACAGTTATCATTCCTGCTGATAGAAATTTTGAGCCGGTAGTTGTACAACGCGTGCAGGGAGTTGCACAGGCTGATTTAAATGCATGTACTGGATCCGCTGCTATCCAGAATGATGACTCTGGCTTTTCCACAAACACAAGCTCATCTTCATTTAAATCCACGTTTAAAGCACTGTTGCGTGAATTTGGTGATCAATTTAACAGGTAATTGACAGTAGTAAAAACTCAGAATGAGGATCCGGGTCCGTCAAGAAATTCCAGTTCTGCCTGGCTCGATTCTCTTCCGAGTATTTTATTGCGGTGAGGGTAGCGACCGAACTGCTTGATGACTGCCTGGTGTCTTAATTCGGAATCTATGGTTTTGTCTAGTCCGGTTTGGTTAAACAACTCTACTGCAACCTCGTGAATTGCCTCTGATTCACTATGCATGTACGGCATTAATAAAAAAGACTGCTTGACAGGGTCGAGTTCTTCCATGCAATTCAGAGCTACTGCTTCCTGCGCCAGCGCAAGTGCTATTGGATCACTTGCGAAGGCTTCTGGTGTATTGCGGTGAATATTGCGGGAAAATTGATCCAGTACAATAATTTCTGCAAGCCTGCCCTCTGCATTAGTACGCCATTGATATAACTCCGCTTTTGCAGCTGCGGTATGTAGTTGACTAAACTGAGCGGTTAGCAGCAGATCAAATTCATCATCTTTTTTAAACCACAGTTTGTTGTCGACGGCGTTGAACCAGAAGTCGATGATGTAGTCGGGTGTTTGCGTCATTTCAATCGGGCTTGTCGTTGAGTGGGTGAATATCGAAATCAGTAAGGTCGTGCCAATGCTGAAACCATTCTTCAAAGAGGTTGCTATTGTTGGTTGCCATTATCTGGAAGCAAATGTTTGTGTCTGAACTCAGCCAGGAATCTATGTAGTACAACCCTTCCGGTAACATGCGCCCTTTTTCCTTAAACCTCTGATAGATTTTTTCCTGGGCTCCGTCGTGAAAACGCTCAACGATCATGTAGCGTGGCAGACCTTCCGTTGCTGTGCGTACCATTAGCTTTGCCTACATTGTAGCGCCTATCTGCCAGGGTATGAATTCGTGATCACCAAGGCCCTGTTGTTCACTCAGTGGTTGCTGCCCTGATGCAACCGCCAGTAATAGATCGAATATCTCCTGACCCACATCTGCAATGCTTGCACCCTCGGTGACAATTTTACCTGCATTGATATCCATATCATCCTGCATGCGATCAAACATTTCTGTGTTGGTGGCAATCTTGATGCAGGGCGATGGTTTACAGCCGTAGGTAGATCCGCGGCCTGTAGTAAAAGCCACCAGGTTGCAGCCACCGGCGACTTCACCAGTGATCGATGCCGGGTCATAACCCGGGCTGTCCATAAATACAAAACCCTTGCGATCAACAGACTCTGCGTAGCGATAGACGCCGTTCAATCGGGTGGTGCCACCTTTGGCGACTGCACCTAATGACTTCTCGAGAATAGTAGTGAGGCCACCAAGCTTGTTACCGGGTGATGGATTGTTATCCATTGAGCCGCCGTTTACCTGAACGTGCTGTTCCCACCACTCTATTCTTTCAATCAGTTTTTTACCGATCGACTCATCACTGGCGCGACGTGTTAGCAAATGTTCCGCTCCATAGACTTCGGGTGTTTCTGCAATTACAGCAGTACCGCCGTTTTGAACCAGCAGGTCAGAGGCGTAACCAAGAGCTGGATTTGCGGTTATACCGGACCATGCATCAGAGCCGCCGCACTGTAAGGCAAGCATCAACTCGGAGGCAGGGCATGGCTCACGAGTGACGTCGTTAACTTTTGGCAGCATCTCTTTAATTCTTGCAATGCCTGCCGCAATAGTTTTTTTGTGACCTCCCACGGACTGAATATTCATCGTGCGCAGTAACGGGCCGCGTTCCAGTTCTGACTGCTCGACCAGCGTACTGATCTGGTTTACCTCGCAACCCAGACCGACCAGTAAAACACCACCAACATTTGGGTGTTGAGCATAGCCCTGGATTACCCGTTGCAGGTTGTCATAACCATCACCACTGTCTGCCAGACCACAGCCTGTGCTGTGAGAAAGTCCCACTACTCCATCAATATTTGGATATTGCTCTAACAGTGAATGATCAAATGCGCCGGCAATACTTTGCACTGCGGTTGCGGAACAGTTGACGCTTGCGATCACCGCTATAAAGTTGCGTGTACCGGTTTTTCCGCCGGATCGCTTATAGCCCATAAAGGTGGCGCGATTAGCAGGTTCAATCAGTTCGGGTGCGTTGTTGTCTGTGCCGAATTCGTATTGATGATCGGTATTTCTGAATTCTATATTGTGGGTGTGGATATGTTTTCCGATCGCAATATCATCAGTCGCGTAGCCAATAATCTGTGCGTATTTTGTTACCGCAGTTCCCTTTGAAATTTTGGCAAGAGCAACTTTATGACCTTTTGGTATTTCGTCTGTTGCGGTGACAGTTGCAGTTTGCTCACCTGCTGTGATGTCACGTAGTGCGACAGCGACGTTATCTTCTGTGCTGAGTTTGATCAGATCAGAATTGTCTGTCGGGGCTTTTGCCCAGTGAATAGGAGTATCGTTGCTCATGTGCTGCTACCGTCAATGTAATCGTCAATGTAGTGGTGAACTATTGCTTCCAGTGAATCATCCAGTGGCATACCGAGTTTTATTGCCCGGCTGTTGTCCGTTTGCTCGGGCCAGCCACTGACAATTTTAGCAATCACTGCATCGTGTTCGAGAACGTGTTCACCCAGATGTCGATTGCCAGCGGCGTTTTTAAGGGCTGCCATCATTTGATTAACCGTCGCATTGATTGCCGGAAGGCCGACACCGCGATCAGTGCCCAGTTCGGAAGCGGGTACCTCGGCAAGCCTTATAATGCCGTTAACAATACTTCTATAGCCGAGCACTGGCATCATCTGCTCCGGTGCAACCGGAATTTTGCAGGGTTTTCCTGCCAGTGGTTCCCGGAACAGACCACTGACAAAACTTGAGGCAGCAAGATTTGGCTTGCCCGGTCTGACAATTACCGTTGGCAATCTTGCGCTGCGCCCGTCAAGAAAGCCTTTGCGGCTGTAGTCGTTGATTAGCAGTTCGCCAATTGCCTTGGTTGCACCGTAGGTTGTTTGAGGTGTAAGTTTTGACGTGTCGCCAACCGTGTCTGGCATGGTGTCACCGCCAAACGCTGCGAGTGAGCTGGTGAATACAACTCTTGCATTGTTTTTTTGTGCGCGAATATTTTCAAACAGATATCGCGCACCATCCAGATTGACCTTGAGCGCTAAGTCAAAGTCCTGTTCGCCATGTCCGCTAACAATTGATGCCAGATGAAAGACAACATCGTAGCTGATATCGAACAGAGACTTCACCCAGCTTTCATTTGATATGTCTCCAAAGCGGGTTTCTACCAGTGGATGTTCTGCTAAGCCGGTATGCCAGAAGCCAGGCTCGGAAACATCTGCGAGCACTATTTTATTAATGTCATCAGATGGATTATTGTCCAGATGCAGATTGCCGCGCTGAAGACATTCAAGCGCCAGTCTTTGGCCGACAAATCCTGCACCACCGGTAATAAGTATTTTCATGTGGTTAAACTTTTGGCATTTGTTTGAAGTATATGGTGGGCCTAATGATTGTGGCGTGGCAGTTCTTCAGTGACACAGTGATATGCTTCCGCAAGCTCTATGCAGGCACCATGAGAAAGCTGTCCGACGGTTGTTCGGTATAATGTTTGCCATGGTGTTTGATCAGCGGGATAGTCCGTTTTGGCGGTGCGTGCTGCAAGCTCTTTGTTATCTACCAGCATGTTAACTGTGCCCTCGTTCATGTCTATTCGCACGGTGTCACCGGTTTGCAGCAATGATAATCCTCCACCTTTAACCGATTCCGGTGATGCGTTTAGAATAGAAGGGCTGGCAGAGGTGCCTGATTGTCTGCCATCACCAATGCATGGCAGTTCTGTGATGCCTCGTTTGATTAATGCATCCGGTGGTTGCATATTGACGACTTCTGCAGAACCTGGCCAGCCCACAGGGCCAGTACCCCGCATTACCAGAATACAGGTTTCGTCAATGTTCAATGATGGATCGTTAAGACGATCGTGATAGTCCTCCGAGCCTTCGAATACTATCGCCCGACCTTCAAAAACGCCGTCTTTTAAAAAGCGTTGCTGAAATTCTTCACTAATGACGCTGGTTTTAAGTACGGCAGAGTCAAACAGATTTCCAGACATAACCAGGAATCCTGCTCGCTCGCGGATGGGTGCGCTGAAGGTTTTTATAACCCGTTCATCAGAGCTTATTGCATTGGCACAATTGTCAGCCATAGATTTTCCGTTAACCGTCAGCGCATCGTTGTGGAGCTTTCCGGCTCTTTGCAGTTCACCCATCACAGCTTGTACACCACCGGCTCTGTGGAACGACTCGCCCAGATATTCACCGGCAGGCTGCATGTTGACCAGTAGTGGTATGTCATAGCCGTGGGTTTGCCAGTCTTTGATGTCGAGTTCAACATTCATGCAAGTAGCAATTGCATTGATGTGAATCGGTGCATTGGTTGAACCACCTATGGCTGAGTTTAATGCAATGGTATTTTCGAACGCTTCACGGGTGAGGATCTTTGCGGGAGTCAGGTCTTCATCGACCATTGCAACAATGCGCTTGCCGGTTTCATAAGCTATTTGTAATCGCTCGCGGTACGGTGCTGGTATTGCAGCGCAGTTTGGCAATGACATGCCCAAACCTTCGGCGAGTGCATTCATTGTTGATGCGGTGCCCATGGTATTGCAGTGCCCGGGAGATGGTGCTGCTGATGCTGTGATCTCCATGAATTCGTCGTAGTCTATTTCACCAGCTGCAAGCTTTAATCGCGACTCCCAGACAATCGTGCCCGAGCCCGCCAGCTTGCCGTTGTGCCAGCCATCAAGCATTGGCCCGCCGGACAAGCAAATCGCTGGCAGGTTTGCGGTTGCGGCAGCCATTAAGCAGGCGGGTGTGGTTTTGTCACAACCGGTCGTGAGGACCACACCGTCAAGCGGATAGCCGTGCAGAATTTCAACCAGACCCAGGTAGGCGAGGTTGCGGTCAATTGCGGCGGTTGGGCGCCGCGACGTTTCCTGAATAGGGTGGACCGGGAATTCAATTGCAATACCACCGGCTTCACGGATTCCCTCACGCACGCGTTTGGCATTTTCAATATGAGCGCGGTTACAGGGTGAGAGATCACTGCCGGTCTGTGCGATACCAATGATCGGTTTACCGGACTGCAGTTCCTCGCGCGTGAGGCCGTAGTTCAGATAGCGCTCAACGTAGAGTGCCGTCATCGATGGGTTGGCGGGGTTGTTGAACCAGGCCTCGCTGCGGCGTTTAAATTTTTTCGGCTCTCGGCTCACGTTTTTCCCCGGGATTGACTGGCTGCAATGCCATGAAATATTGCGGGCGCAAATTGCACCGGCGCACGGTTGTGCTCAATAATACACCCAATCGAAGCTTGTCTGTGTCGTTCGGCGACCGGCTAATAATCGAACACTATGCAGCTACCATCCACCGGGACTTTTAATGTCAATACATCCTGATCTCGATTTACAGGGAACTATCCGCCCCGGGCTGGATATTCTCGCCAATGAAATCATTATTGGTTTGAAGAAGCGGCAGCGCTATGCCTCTAACCCGAAAATTTATCAACCTGGTTTGGTGGTACCGCATCCGGAACAGTCGCTGTTGATCTACGAGCTGAGTCGTATTGAGCAATGCCATGCGGAATTGGGTCGGTATGCCTTTGCAGCACAGGATGCCTACACTGATGTGTCAAAGGTAGAAAACGTTATCAACCGTAAAGCGCCGGAAAGTCCGGTTAGAGATATGGCCAGTGGAGTCGGACAGCGCATTATTGAATTTTATAAAGGCTGGATAGACAAGTATTGCGACACTGCGGATAGTCCTGAAACCTATGGTCAGACAGTTACTGCCGATGTTGATGTACTGCTTGCGATTATGGAGCGGGTAAATTTAGGCAAGCAGGTGGCTGAGTCAAAATTTGTCGAGTTAACTGATGACTTTAGAGCCACGGGTGGTGATCGCGATGGGATGTTGAAGCTTATAGTGAGGAAAGATCGCGAGCAAAAAGTGATTGAGCTATCCAGAAATCTGGCTAATCACTATGAACTGCCTGAGCTTGCAGCTGTTGATGTCTTTGAATTTATGATTGATGTGACGGTTGATATAGAAGTGGATTATTTGCGGATGAGGATTGGCGATGTGTGATCGCATTTTTTAATTGAGGTTGCATCGCTACATTAATCCCTTTAATGGCTTGAAGGTTTTACTGTATTTTTACAATGATTCTTTCCCTGGCCCTGGTTTTAATCTTTCCCTTGTTTTACTTTTGAAATAAGGAATTCCTCAATGTCACCAATCGCTACATCAGTGGATTCATTATCTGTACGTCCCTTAAACTCAACTACTCCTTTCGCAAGTCCTTTATCACTGATGACAATACGCATGGGAATGCCTATCAGTTCCATGTCGGCAAACATCACGCCGGCGCGACTGTCTCTGTCATCAAGTAGAGTATCAATACCCGCTTTCTTTAACGACTCGTAGAGTTTATCGGCTTCGGCTTTTAGGGTGTCCGACTTTTTCATGTTGATCGGTACAATCACGACTTCAAACGGAGCACTAGGCAGCGGCCAGATAATGCCGTTGTCGTCGTTGTTCTGTTCAATAGCGGCTGCTGCAACACGGGTGATGCCAATACCGTAGCAACCCATCGACATGGTACAGGCTTTGCCGTTTTCATCGAGTACACTGGCCTGCATGGCCTGGCTGTATTTGTCACCGAGCTGGAAGATATGCCCCACTTCAATACCGCGCATGATCTGTAGCTCACCGTTACCATCGGGTGACGGATCACCGGCTTCGATGTTGCGCAGGTCTGCGGTCAGTGGGGTGTCTGCGTCGCGGTCCCAGTTGATACCGAAGTAGTGCTTGTCTTCTATGTTGGCACCAGCGCCAAAGTCAGACATTGCCGCTACAGTATGGTCTGCTATTACAGGCATAGGCAGTTTTACAGGGCCCAGCGATCCGGGGCCTGCACCGACCGCTTTGCGAATTTCCTCATCACTTGCAAACTCCAGTGGAGATTGCACCATTGGGTGGTTATTGGCTTTGACTTCGTTGAGCTGATGGTCGCCGCGTACCAGCAGCGCGATAAGTTCTGATTCGCACTCTTCAGATGCATGACAGATAAGCGTTTTAATTGTTTTCTCTATCGGCATATCGAAGTTGTCAATCAGTGCCTGAATAGTTTTGGTGTCTGGTGTGTCTACCAGTGACATTTCCTGTGTTGCCGCTACGCGTTCGTCAGTGCAAATTGCTTCGGCTTTTTCAAGGTTGGCGGCGTAGTCGCCTTTGGTTGAGTAGGCGATGGCATCTTCGCCGCTGTCTGCGAGGACGTGAAATTCTTTTGAACCGGAGCCGCCTATCGCGCCACTGTCTGCTTCTACTGAACGGAACTTCAGGTGCATTCGTGAAAATATATTGCTATAGGCCTGATGCATATCATCAAACGTTTGCTGCAGTGACTCAGGTGATATATGAAAAGAGTAGGCATCTTTCATGATGAATTCACGACTACGCATGACGCCAAAGCGAGGCCGTACTTCATCACGGAACTTGGTTTGTATCTGGTAGTAGTTGACCGGCAGCTGCTTGTAGCTGCGCAGATCACGGCGAGCGATGTCGGTGATGACTTCTTCGTGTGTCGGACCCATGCAGTAGTCGCGCTGGTGGCGATCTTTAAAACGCAGTAGTTCAGGACCAAACTCTCCCCAGCGACCAGACTCCTCCCACAACTCACTGGGTTGCACCGCTGGCATTAATAATTCAGCGCCGCCGGCATTGTTCATTTCTTCTCTGACGATATTCTCGACTTTGCGCAGCACGCGCAGACCGAGCGGCATCCAGGTGTACAATCCGGCAGCGAGACGGCGAATCATGCCTGCGCGCAACATCAGCTGGTGGCTGATGACTTCGGCATCGGCTGGCGGCTCTTTAGTGGTCGCTAGTTGTAATTGGCTGGTGCGCATAGGTTTTACGGTAATTAAGTTAATGATGGATTGGTGTAGGATAGCCGTCCTGCTGGCATAAATCAGCGCCTGATGCCAGTTTGGCACACCGTCTGCCCTTACTTTGGATAGTCGGTCGGTCCTGAGCGATCAATCGGGCCGGAATCAGTGTTTTGGGAGCCTGCAATCTGCCCCTGCATCACAAGCGTCATCAGAATGGCGTCTAGTGGTTGCCAGACACTTGAACTATCGTATCCAGATAACGACAAAAAGCCAGATACCGAAATAAATAAAGAGCTGTTGGCCTCCGCGATTGAAAACCCGATGCGGACGGACCCAAAAAGTAATGATTAGAATAATATTAAAATGATAGAGCCGATACGCGAATGGTACCAGCGAAATTTTTCTGATCCGCAGGCCGTTATTCTTGCGCTGCTGCTAATATCCGCTTTCCTGCTGATATGGCTGTTGGGCGGCGTGCTGGCACCCGTGCTGGTGGCGCTGGTATTTGCCTATTTGCTGGACGGTGTTGTCACAGCGATGCAGCGTTACCACATTCCAAGACCACTGGCGTCCGCCACGGTGATGCTGGTGTTTGTGTTTTTCTGTCTGTTGCTGCTGTTTGGTGTGATGCCGCTTTTGTCGCAACAGATAACTTCACTTATAAGAGAGCTGCCAAAAATGATTGCCGCCGGTCAGGATCAGTTGCAAAGATTGCCTGAACTATACCCGGCTATTTTCACTACAGAGCAAATTAACGATCTGATTATTGATGTGCGCAGTCAGGTAGGACGCTGGGGGCAGGGCTTTCTTTCTTTCTCTATTGCCAGTGCGCTCAATCTGTTTGTGATCGCAATTTATGTAGTACTGGTGCCGCTAATTGTTTTTTTTGCGCTGAAAGACAAACCAATGCTGGTTGACTGGGCTCGAGGCTTTATGCCTAACCGAAGTCAGCTTGCCGAAAAAGTCTGGGTTGAAGCGGATACTAAAATAGCCAACTACATTCGCGGCAAGTTTATCGAAATTCTGATTGTCTGGCTGGTCAGCTACATCACGTTTGCCCTGATGGATCTGAACTATGCCGTGTTGCTTAGTTTTCTGGTCGGTATCTCGGTGATAATTCCGTTCGTCGGTGCAGTTGTTGTGACACTGCCGATTGCGATTATTGCCTACTTTCAGTGGGGTTTTACAGCAAAGCTCGGGTACCTGTTAGCGGCCTACCAGATCATACAAATACTCGACGGCAATGTGCTTGTACCGCTGTTGTTTTCTGAGGTGGTTGATCTGCATCCGCTGGCGATTATTATTTCAGTGCTGTTTTTTGGTGGTTTGTGGGGAATACTTGGGGTGTTTTTCGCGATCCCGCTGGCAGCACTTATGCAGGCAGTACTCGATGCCTGGCCGCGACACCGTGGCGGGTCCGCTGAGGCCAATACAGAACCAGTAGATCAACCGGTTGCCCCTAAGCAGAAGTCGGCTTAAAGCCGGGTGTTTTTCGGGTTTTACTAACCGTGTGCCAGTTCACCCTGGTGCTTTCTAATAGGGCTGAGCCCCCACTTCCTACAGACAGGAAATTCCAATAGTCTTGCGCGATTTGAATAGTGTATTTATTTCGATACGCTGATCTGTGCCTGATTAATTCTACGCGGCTTTTCACGCTTTCCCGTCGCAACTTAGACAGTTGATGGCTACGCGCATTGCTGTGCTTGTCACGCTCCGGCGCGAGCAGTAAGCTGTCGGCTTCGTTCGTGTGTACGAATATTAAAGAGGCAATCCAATGTTCCAGGGCAGTATCGTTGCAATTGTGACCCCGATGGCAGATGACGGCGCGGTAGACTTCGATGCTCTGAAAAAACTGGTCAAATTCCATATCGATGCTGGTACGGATGCCATTGTTTCTGTCGGCACAACCGGTGAATCTGCAACCCTGAGCATGGCAGAGCACTCTGAAGTCATTCGCAAGACAATCGAATTCGCAGGTGGTGCCATCCCGGTTATCGCCGGCACTGGTGCCAACTCCACTACCGAGGCACTGGAGCTGACAGAAAACGCCAAGGCGGCTGGTGCAGATGCGTGTTTGCTTGTCACGCCTTACTACAACAAGCCAACTCAGGAAGGGCTATACCAGCACTTCAAAAAAATTGCTGAGTCTGTGGATATTCCGATCATTCTCTACAATGTTCCTGGTCGTACCTCAGTCGATATGACTGCCGCAACTACCGCACGCCTGGCGGTGATCAAAAACATCATTGGCACCAAAGAAGCGCACGGCACGGTTGAGCGAATTAAAGAGGTGGTGTCACTGTGTCCGGACGACTTTATTGTTATGACCGGTGATGACGGAACCGCCATGGAAAGCATTTTGGCAGGTGCTCGTGGCAACATTTCAGTGACTGCCAATGTAGCCCCGGCAATTATGGCTCAGATGTGTGCCGCAGCACTTGCGCAGGATGAAGCAAAGGCTCGCGAACTTGATGCACAGGTCAATGACCTGCACAAGTTTCTGTTTATTGAGTCAAGCCCGATCCCTGCGAAATGGGCCCTGCAGCAAATGGGTATGATCGGCGCGGGTATTCGTCTGCCACTTACACCACTTGATGCTCAGTTTTATGGTGAAGTGACTGGGGCGATGAAAAAAGCAGGTATAGCCTGATCCGATTTTTAGCACTGTTGCAATCAGTCCTGAACAGGATTGTCATGTGTGCAGAGGGTGCACTCGACTTACAATTGGAAGGTAATCAAGCCCTGTTCTGCCTGACTGGAAACTAATTGTTGAAAATTAATTGTGGTGTAAAACGCGCTTTTGCCCTGCGTTGTAAACACAGCGATATAAACGCATGAGTTTACAGTTTGCCAGTCTGGGTAGTGGCAGCAGCGGTAATTCAACACTGGTTCGGGTTGATGATACCTTGCTACTCGTCGATGTCGGATTTTCAGCCAAAGCCATTACTCAGAGGCTGGCGACGCTCGATGTTGATCCTGCAGATCTCAATGCCATTCTTATTTCGCATGAGCATTCGGATCATGTGAAGGGCTTGTCCGTTCTTGCGCGCAGGCACAACATACCCGTCTGGCTGACACGCGGTACTTATCAAAAACTAAAAGATAAAAAATTGCCGAGTGTTGAATTTATTCACCCACACGGTTCTTTTTGTATTGGCGATGCCAAAGTCACACCGTTTCCGATCCCGCATGATGCTGCGGAGCCCTGCCAGTACATCGTCGGTGATGGAATGCGTCGGGTGGCAGTAGCTACTGATATGGGGTTTGTCACCGAGTATGTCTACGATCAGCTGACCGGAATTGATGCCTTGTTGCTGGAGGCAAACTATGACGGTCAGATGCTTAGCAACGGATCCTACCCCTGGGCGTTGCGCAAGCGTATTGACAGCAATTATGGTCATCTGAGTAATGATCAGTCGGCAGCCCTTGCCGCGGCACTTGAGCATGGCGGATTGCAGAAACTCTGTCTCGGCCACCTCAGTGAAAACAACAACACGCCGGATACAGCGCTCGACTCTGTCGCGAACAGGTTGCGTCGTGCAAATGACGACGTGCATGTGCTGCAGAGGTATAATTCCAGCCCGTGGTACGCGGTAGCCTGAGAAATGCTCGCCCGCCAGGGGCGTAAATAGTGTTATTCGAAGGCAGCAGTGAATCCCGGTGTTGCTCTGCCGGTTGTCACAGAATCTTGGCGACCGCCTGTAATTAACAATAAACCTAACTCAGGACCTCACATGGCCAGCAAGTCGAAAGCTGTGGTGTTTGATAAAAACCCCGGCCGTAATGCGCAAACCTATGGCATAGCCCGCCAGCTAAACACCGAAGAGGACTTAATCCACGAGCCGTCTGTCGGTGTTGTAGGTACAAAAGGTGACAGCCAGTGTTATCTGGGAGTGCAGCGCAAAGTAGAGTCGATACACGAATGCCTGCGTCAGAATCTGGGTACCGGCAGTGGTCAGATGCGTTTGCGGCTGGTGCAACCGGAATATACCGTTGCCACATCAGATGGCATGCGCAACGGCACCCGCGAGATGCGCTATTCACTGATTGGTCGTGAAGTGACCCATGACACCATCTGTGAGCATCTCAGTGCAAGTGGCCTTGAAGGTACGATTGCAGTAGTTGCCTGTGATAAACCACCGGTTGGCACACTGGCGGGAATTCTTGAGCACAATCGTCCTGCGATTATTATGTCTGATGGCCCGATCCGTCCGGGGGTCGACTCAGTGACTGAACAACCGATCGACATAATCACCGGGTTCCAGGCGGCGGGCAATCCGGATGCCGATTTTAAAAAGCGTATCGCAAAGGAGTCTTGTCCGGGGTACGGCAGCTGTGGTGGTATGTTTACCTATAACACGATGCAAACATTTATTGGCGTGGTCGGTATGCAGCCGCTACATATGGTGTCACCACCATCTGATGATCCGCGACGGCTGAATGATTTCCCCAATCAACTGGTTACTTATCTTAAAGGATTGATTGAGCGTGGCCACAGACCACGTGACATCGTCTCGCGCGACTCGATTCGCAATGCCGTTATTGTGTCGATGGCGGTTGGTGGGTCTACCAATGTATTGTTACACGCACCGGAGATTGCACGTGCAGCAGGCTTTCGCAGTTTTGCTCAAGACATTATGTCACCTGAAGAGTTTAACCACCTGTCACAGCATGTAGTACCGGTATTGACCGACGCTCGACCCTACGGCAACTACTCAATGGTTGATATAGATAGTAAAGGCGGCATACAGGTCATTGTTAAAGAACTCATGAATGCAGGACTGCTTAACGGTGCAACGCTTACCTGTACAGGTGAAACGCTCGCTGAGCAGGTGGAGCGGCTAAACACAGCTGATGTTGATGGTACTGTTATTTATCCGGTTGAAAAGCCTTATAAAGATACCGGTGGCTTGCGTGTACTGGGTGGTAATTTGTCGCCCGAGTACAGCGCGGTATTAAAGCTTGCCGGTGTTGAAGGCGGACTTGAAAACAATCGCTTTGTAGGCAAGGCAAGAATATTTAACGGTGAGCAGGCATTGCTTGACGCACTGGAAACTGATGCTGACAGTTTTGCCAACAACGATATGGTTATAGTCCGATACGAAGGTCCGAGTGGTGCCCCCGGTATGCCTGAGATGCTCGACTCTACCTCTCGAATCACAACACTCTGTCGTGAGCGGGAAATTGTTGTTGGCATGATGACAGATGCAAGGTTCTCCGGTGGATCAGTTGGACTGGTGATTGGCCATGTTGGCCCTGAAGCAGCACTGGGCGGCCCGATAGCACTGGTTGAAGAGGGTGATGAAATCATCGCAGATCTCGATGCCAACGAACTGAACTGTACACAACTGCAGGATAAAGCAACCTTTAGCGCACGCAATACTGCCTGGCAAAAGACAGTGGCAGACAATAACGGCATACACCCGTTGTGTGGTGAGGTTGATACACGGTTGTTAAACCGCATGCGCCGCTCTGCGGTTTCTGCGGTTTATGGCGCCGGCATGCATCCGGATCGAGAATTGTGGGTGCCGGAGCCACGTGATCCTGAGCAATCCGGCTTTGTACCGCAGAATAAATATCGCGAAGGGACGCAAAAGGAATTCAGTTAGTTTGTTCTGAATTTTGTTCTTCATAGTACGCAAAAAAAATAGCGGGTTATTTATGTCACTAAGACCAGTTACCTCTGCACAACTCGCGCAAGCAACCACAGAAGGTGCGGGCGTAAAATTGCACCGTGCATTTGGTTTTCAAAACCCCGATCAGTATGACCCTTTTTTGTTGTTTGATGATTTTCGCAATGACCGGCCGGAAGATTTTCAGGCGGGCTTTCCATGGCATCCTCATCGCGGCATTGAAACCATAACCTATGTGCTCGCCGGTACCGTAGAGCATGGTGACAGCCTTGGCAATCAGGGCACGCTGGGCCCGGGTTCTGTGCAGTGGATGACAGCAGGTTCCGGCATTTTGCATCAGGAGATGCCACAGGGTAATGCACAGGGTCACATGCATGGTTTTCAGTTGTGGGCCAACCTCCCCGGTGAGTTAAAAATGACTGCACCTCGGTATCAGGATATTCAGGGCTGTGATATTTCTGAAGTGACCGACGATGATGGTACCTGTATAAAAATAATCATCGGTGACTTCCGCGGCATCAAAGGCCCGGTGGATGGAATAGCAGCCGACCCTCAGTATCTCGATATTTCGGTACCACCCGGTGTCCGTAAAACATTCCCGATTGATACTTACCGCTGTGCTTTTGCCTATGTGTTTGAAGGGGCTGGTAATTTTAGAGATGCTTCAGACCCATCCGGTGTATTGGTAGAGAAAGAACTCGCAGGCAGGGAAGTTAACATTCGGGATCAAAGTGGCAACCGCACACTGGTACAGTTTGGAACCGGTTCTGAAATCACGGTTCAGGCAGGCGATGAAGGTGTGCGTTTTTTACTGGTTTCAGGTGCGCCGATACAGGAACCCATAGCATGGCATGGTCCAATTGTGATGAACACACGTGAAGAGATTATGCAGGCTATGAATGACTTGAAGAACGATACGTTTATTAAGCCGCAACACTAGCCGGGATTATTCATGGTATTGACGACATCTCGCTTGATCCTTGATTCCACAGCGAATTTTTTCTCTTGCAAATATCAATAAGTATTCGACGCGAGAAGAAAATCCACTGTGAAATCAATTCTCTGCGCGATATGCTC
>CAYLZS010000450.1:0-3712 GCA_964388065.1 uncultured Granulosicoccaceae bacterium | reverse complement strand
CCGGGTACACCGTAAATGGTATTCAGATCATTCATCTTCAGTGCATCTATAAGAAGATGAAAACCATCAGTAAGCTGCTCATCTTGAGTCTCAGCTTTGCTTTCGGGTTTTTCCTTAAGCTCTACAGACATAAATTTATTCCTGTGTTCATTTCAAATCAAACCATTGTTCTTTTAAAAAATTAAGCTGAAACAATGGACTAGGGCAGTGCTGCGGCGGATTCCTCCTGCAACTCCTGCCAGGTGTTTTTGATGTGGTCATACAACTTCATCGTGTGATCCCGAACCAGCATCGCTGCCAGTTCACTTTCACGGTTTTCTATTGCTTCAATAATTGCCATGTGATCGACAACCGACCGGCTGACCCGGTCTTTCTCCTGCATCGCACGACGTCTGACAGCATGCATGTGCTGCAACAGACTCTCTGCAGTACTACGCAGGAGGTCACAGCCCGACAATTCGAGAATACGCTGATGAAACTTAATATTAGCCTCGGAGTACTCGGCAATGTCCGCACGACTTGAGTCTGCGCTGTGCTTAACGCCGAGTTTGCGCAGAGACGCGATCTCCCGGTCACTGGCAACCTCCGTGACAAGCCGTGCCGCCATACTCTCAAGAGCCGCCCAGACAGTAACAATTTCAAGTACCTCCGGGAGTGTTTTCGGTCGAACGTAAACCCCTTTGCGTGGGCGAATTTCAACAAAACCTTCGCGCTCAAGCTGCGCCAGCGCCTCACGTATCGGGGTTCTGGATATCTGCAACTGTTCCGCAAGCTGACGCTCATCAAGCCGCAGGTTTGTTTGAGCACCGTAAATATCCATCTCCATAATCGCTGCACGGAGCGCGGGGTAGACGTGATCTTTAAGCGAATTATTTTTTGTCACCGGACGCAGCTTTATTGCAGCCTGAGCTGGTGATTTACGTGCCGGCAAAAGCGTTCCTCCTGATTCTGAGCCGAATTCTGTGGTATACCACATACACAATACACATCGCGTTTTTAAACTACAACCTTATGGTGCCGATGAAATTTAGGCCCGTGCGACACATGGGCACCTGATGAGTCGCGGGACGAACTAATAAACCAGGAGTTTTATTCCGACTATCGGAATTAACATCGCTGTTAACACATAAACCAGTCGAAGTACTCTCACGTAAATCGTTTTCCGCAGTAACGCTTCGCGTGCCTGAACTTCCCTGAGGGCTTGCGGATCATCCGGTAAATCGTTCAACGGCGGCCCTGTCATATCCAAACAGCGCAGCAGAACCATCGCTGCAAGGATATAAGCCAGAAACTCAACCGTCAGCAGTAGTCGCAATAAAAAATTATCTACATTGGATGCTAAAAACCCAAGCACCACAAACATGACGGATATGTGCGTCAAAAGGCCACTGCTTTTGGCATCAATAGACCGCAGGTCGCGCCAGATATGATCGACACCCTCTGCCCCTTCGAGTTTCTCGTAGTAGGCTTGTGGATCACGATCAGACTGCGCCAAACCACCCTTGAGCAATGGGTCCAGAGTTTTGAACACACCGTCAATCAACACGGAAGAATCTCCTGATGTAACCTTCCTTTTGCAGGATGCACTTCATTTACAGCGCTTCAATTAATATAACGCCTCGTGACCGCTTAACTCGCCTGCTCCATTACCGACTCTTTGGCCTTCGCAACCCGACAGGCTGAAAACTTAAACTCCGGAATTTTCCCGAATGGATCAAGACTGGGGTTGGTTAACACGTTAGCTGCTGCTTCAACATAGGCAAACGGTATGAAGATCATGTCTTCAGAGACTGCACGGTCTGCACGCGCCATGATGTTAATAGAGCCGCGACGGGTTTCGACAGTAATCATTTCACCGGGCTTTAC
Organism: uncultured Granulosicoccaceae bacterium; assembly: GCA_964388065.1. Lineage (GTDB taxonomy): Bacteria > Pseudomonadota > Gammaproteobacteria > Granulosicoccales > Granulosicoccaceae. The sequence continues at coordinate 1,846 of CAYLZS010000450.1, read as the reverse complement.
CTGCATCTTGCGCAGCGTTTTCGGATGCAACGATGCGTTCGCTTCAGGCTCTGCCCAGTCAAGCACTGCAGCACGTCGGGTCATTGAGCCTGTGTGCCAGTGTTCCAGTTGACGTCCGGTAGTCAGGATCATTGGATATTCATCATCCGGTACTTCTGCAGGCGAGGTAACCTGCGCTGGTGTAAAGCGTGCACGGCCTTCTTCACGCGGAAAGCCATCGCCAAACACAATCGGTTGCCCTGGATCATCCTCTGACAGTGACGGATAAGTCACCGCGCTTTTTTCAAGCCGCTCCCAGGTGATGTTGTCGAGTGAGTTCATCGACATTTTCATTTCTGCAAACACTTCACGCGGGTGCTGGTAGTTCCAGTCAAGACCGATGCCTTTGGCAAGTTCTACCAGTATCCACCAGTCTTCTTTTGCATCACCCGGTGGTGATGTCGCCGGACGACCCATTTGTACCTGCCGGTTGGTGTTGGTAACTGTGCCGGTTTTTTCAGGCCATGCAGACGATGGCAGAATCACATCGGCATAGTTAGCCGTTTCGGTTAAAAAGATATCCTGCACCACAAGATGCTCAAGTTTAGCCAGTGCATCACGTGCATGCTCAACATCCGGGTCAGACATCGCAGGGTTTTCACCCAGTACATACATGCCGCGAATATGTCCGTCATGCACCGCATCCATAATTTCTACAACTGTCAATCCGCGCTCGCTGTCAATACTTTCTGTACCCCAGATATCATGGAAGGCACTGCGTACACCATCATCTGACACTGACTGATAGTCGGGTAGAAACATCGGAATGAGTCCGGCATCTGATGCGCCCTGAACATTGTTCTGACCACGCAGCGGGTGCAATCCGGAACCCGGTCGTCCCACCTGCCCACACATTAGCGCAAGGGAAATCAGACAGCGAGAGTTATCCGTACCGTGAATATGCTGCGAGATTCCCATGCCCCAGAAAATCATCGCTGCCTGTGCACCTGCAAAAGTTCGCGCCACAGTACGCAAGGTGTCTGCATCTATACCACACAGCTCTGCCATCTTCTCAGGCGGGAATCCCTTCAGGTGCTCTTTCATCGCAGGCCAGTTCTCGGTATAGCCCTGAATGTATTGCTCGTCGAACAAACCCTCTTCAACAATCACATGCATGATGGCGTTTAGCATGGCGACATCAGTACCGGGCCTGAACTGCAACATGTGAGTTGCATGGCGTTTAAGCCCCTGGCCTCTGGGGTCCATCACAATCAGCTTGCCGCCGCGCTTTGTAAACTGTTTAAAGTATGTGGCTGCCACCGGATGATTTTCAGTGGGGTTGGCACCAATCACAATCGCCACATCGGCATTTTCAATTTCATTAAACGTAGCGGTAACTGCACCACTGCCGACGTTTTCTAAAAGTGCCGCAACAGACGAGGCATGACACAAGCGGGTGCAGTGATCTACATTATTGTGTTCAAAACCCTGCCGGATAAACTTCTGGAATAAATAAGCCTCTTCGTTGGAGCACTTGGCAGAACCAAAGCCCGCAACGCGCTTGCCTGTATCACTGCGTAAATCGGTTAAGCCTTTTGATGCCACCTGCAGTGCTTCCTCCCAGCTCGCTTCACGGAAGTGAGTTAACGGGTTGGACGGATCAACGTTTAATCCTTTGGCAGGCGCATCATCGCGACGAATTAAAGGTTTGGTGAGTCTGTGCTCGTGCTCAATATAGTCAAAACCAAAGCGACCTTTAACGCACAAACGGTTTTCATTCGCAGGACCATTGATGCCATCAACCCAGGCAATTTTTTCATCCTTGATTTTGAATGACACCTGACACCCGACTCCACAGTAGGGACAA
>CAYLZS010000449.1:0-5654 GCA_964388065.1 uncultured Granulosicoccaceae bacterium | reverse complement strand
GTTGTATACATATGACACTATAAAATATAAGACGAATGTAAGCATGTTTTTAAAAACATGTGAATTTGAGTGTTAAAAAGCTATCTCGAGCCGCTTCTCTTCTATAGTGGTCGGCAGAGACAAAGCAGGAAATCAAAAGTGTAAAATGTAACTACAAAAATGACAATTAAAATGCAGAGGTTTCAGGCTATGTCGCATATAACACCGCATTCTATAAGTTGCTTTGTAAGCGCACGATACACTGCAGCACTATGTAAGCAGTCACATCGCCGAGGGTCCGGTCTTTAAAAAATTACAGAGTAAGACAATGCAGACTCGCAGATCGAGAAAGAGTGTTGAGCAATGGAGTGAACCGGTTGAACAGTTGAATCTGGCAATGCAAATATCCGAAATTCTGACTTAATCGCACCGATTTTACGTGAGAGTTCTGTATTAAAGTATTAAAAAACGGTGACACAAAAATTCGTGCAAGTCTGTATCATTTATTCCTGCGCGATATGGCACAACATTTCACCAGGCGTGATATCACCGTTGCCTGCCTGGCAGTTCTTGAGGATATGGCAGGAGAAGTCCGTAAAATCTGGATAAGCACCTAAAATGCACAGGATCAACTTCCGGTCATCCGATCCCAGATACCGAAGAATCTACTGTTGGCTAAAGCGATTCACTATGCACTTGTCCATTGGAAGGCACTGGTGCGCTATGTGATCACTACAAACACGGTATGACAGCTAAAATACAATGGGACAAACTAGTTGCTATATATTCGGGATGCTCAATCCAATTCAATCAGGCCGCGGTTGAAAGGCCCAGGTCGAACAGACGAGTTTTGTTATCGGATAGAAACTTGTTGACATAATTCAGTTCATCTTTCGATAACCATTCTTCTGGTTTTTTGTCTCTGACCGCAATTTTTTCAGAATTTTTGCCTTTTACTTTTAGGTTGTCGGGAGGACGGTTTAGGCTAATATCCTCTAGTATTTGAAGGTTTAAAAAAAATCCGGATCTTCGAGAAATTTCTCGTAGTGAATGTACTGCACGCCATCTTCTGAATTTTCGTATAGCTTTTCGATCCGTTTAAAATACTCGTTGAACCAACGCTTGGTCCAATCAAGTGTTAAATGACTTGCATATTGTTCCTTTGAATGCAGTCTTTTACCGTCAATCCGGATGCGTTTGCGTGAGCTTAAATACAATTGCATCGGATCACGCAACAGTATGAGTTCCCTGCACGTTGGTAGGAACTGTTTCAGTGCAACCCTATGGAACATTAGTGGCGGGCTTTTTTCTATTGCATATTGATATTCTGCGACATCTACAGAATTTAACCAGTGATCTATAAGATTTTTGTCGACTAATTTTGTATTTGGATTCCAACGTTTTTGAGAATAGACTCAGAATCCTCTGGATGAACTTGGGCTACTTCCCATATACCTTCACATCTTTCGTTGACCATGCCTCCACCGACTGCGTGAGCAAGCATCTTAGCAAGTACCGTTGTGCCGGAATATGGTGTGCCATAGTTGATGAAAAATTGCATGTAATTCGTCTAAATTGTTGGAATTTCAGTAAAAAATAAGCAGATGTTATACCACAACCAAGGTCTGTAATTTGTCAAATTCATAGGATGAGTTTGCCATATTTGACTGCATGTTATTTCTTTATAGAGCGTACCCAGGCCTCTACGTGCTGTGTCAGAATTTCTTGGGTATTCAGTGTGATGGACGTAAGCCAGATGATTGTGCTTCCTGGTATGCAATGTGCATCTGATAACTCCAAATTTGAATACCGAGTAGGCAGAAGATGACCAAATTAAGAGCTGACAGGCTAAATCGTTTGTCGAAAATAAATTCTGCGGAAAACTATTTAGAGATCGGTGTAAACAAGGGTGTGACACTTAGGCGCGTAGATGTGCAACGGAAGGTTGGGGTGGATCCTTCCTTCAATTTCAATACAGAAGAAGTAGACCATAAGGCTGAGCTACACGAAGTTACTAGTGATAAATATTTCGAAACATGTGGTACCAGTAAGAAGTTCGATCTGATTTATTTGGATGGCTTGCATGAGTACAATCAGACTCTAAGAGATTTTTTCAACACTTTATCATACAGTCATGAAAACACTATTTGGCTTTTTGACGATACTAATCCAGATAGTTACGAGGCATCTCTTTATCCGCAGAGAATTACTAAAGAGGTAAGAGTTAGGACCGGCAATAGAGATAACAGTTGGATGGGAGATGTGTATAAATGCGTTTTCTTTTTGAATAAGTATTTACGTGACTTCGAGTATGCAACTTTCTTGGAGCATGGTCAAACTGTCGTATGGCGAAAAAAGATATCTTCTGAAGTTGAGTTCTGTATACCAGATGACATGGATATTACAAACATGAGTTATGCTGATTTCGTGTCATATCGTGATAGTGTTTTGAATTTCAAAACGGACGAGGAGATATTTTCGCGTGTGCAAAAATCTTTAGGGATTAAAGATCAGTCAGAACTTCTAGCTGATGTTAGCGATTCCTAAAGAACTGTGTGTGCTGCTGAATTCGACAATATATTTGTAGCAAAGAACGCGACGGTGTTTCCCTTTCGGAAATACGAAATTCTACATGGTCGTCGGGTGTGGTCTCATGGTGTCGAGACACGAGAGGAAATTACCGAACTGGCTCTAAATCTCCACAGATATGGTAAGTCTGTGATAAATAGTACTCTAAGAACAAAGTCCGCACTACCTGAGCATGAAAGACTGTGTGGTACATGGTTGTATGGAGGTATATTGTTTAATCATTTTGGACACTTTTTCGCCGAATCAATTCACAGGCTTTGGGCCTGGAATCAGGTAAAAAAAAATTCACAAGGTGTTGTTTTTCTCTCTCCAAGTGGAGCGTCCAAAGCTTGGTTGCGCGAGTATATGCATGATGCTTTAGAATTTTATAAAGTACCCGCATCTTCAATTAAAATCGTAAAAGACATAGTGGAGGTCGATCAGCTGTATTTGCCGTTACCAGGCTCAGGAATAGGGATGAAACAACCGTCTTGGTATCGACAATACCTATTACCATCTAATGTTGTTGGACAATCTATCAACTCGCGAAAAGTGTTTATTTCCAGGAGGAATTTTCTTTTTTCGGGTAAGGTAGCTGGTCTCAGTTATCTTGAAAAAATGTTTGAAAACCGAGGTTTTGAAATAGTCTTCCCTGAAACATTATCGTTTCATGAGCAACTGATACGATTGCGGGATGCAAGGGTGATAGTGTGGGAGGAAAGTAGTAATATTCATCTGTTGGATTTGTTGAGTCCAATAGAGGCGAAAACCTACCTGATTAAGCGAAGGCCTAAATGGTCATTGTTTGAGGGTATTCTTCGCGAAAAAAGCAATTTTATGGGATTATTTGATAGAATTAAAAAATTGCCAGTTTCAAATGAAAACTCCAAACTACTTCAATCGGATATATCTAGAAAATCTCTCTTACAATGCATTGATCACCGTCAGCTTTTTGAGTTTAGTAACAAAATACTTACTGAAATTGGTCACAATAAAATTGATTGTTTTGATGAATTCCGTAAAGGTATCTGCACGCAAGAGCGTGTTGATATAGAGGCCTTTGAAAAAGGACCGGTAGCATAGAAGGCTACAGAAACGAGGGCGTTTAGAATTCTGTGTCAATCGACGAAGCGCTGAACATCTATAGTGCTATATCTCCAGTACAGCATCAAGTCGGCCTTCAAAGAAGATGGCCAACTGCGATAGTGCTTGATTCCAGTTTTGTACCGGCGTCGTCCATTTCTTAGAGGCATTTTGGATGCCCATGTACAACAGCTTTAGCAGACTGTTGTCATTGGGAAAACCACCCTTGGTTTTGGTGAGCTTGCGAAATTGGCGATGGACCGCTTCCACTGCGTTGGTGGTGTACATGATTTTTCTAATCGGCTCAGGGTAGCGAAAGTAAGCTGACAGTAGATCCCACTTACCACGCCAGGACTTGATCACGATCGGATATTGTTCACCCCACTTATCTTCCAGTGCATCCAGGGCGGTCTCTGCCTCACCAAGCGTCGCAGCACGATATACTGGCTTCAGATCAGCCATGAACTCTTTGTGGTTCTTAGAGCCTACATAGCGCATCGAATTACGTATTTGATGAACGATGCATAGCTGCACTTCGGTTTGTGGAAAAATCGTTTTTATCGCCTCAGGAAAGCCCGCCAGGCCATCTACTGAGGCAATTAATATATCTTCCACTCCACGGTGCTGCAAATCGGTTAAAACCGATAGCCAGAAGTTAGCACCTTCAGATTCAGACAGATACAAACCCAGTATGTCCTTTTTGCCCTCAAGGTTCAGCGCCAAAACGGTATACACGGCTTTGTTTTCATACCGACCGTTTTGTTTAATTTTGTAGTGAATCGCATCAAGCCATACAAATGGATAATGGCTTTCCAGAGGGCGTTGTTGCCACTGTTTTACCTCATCAATGATCTTGTCTGTAACTGTACTTATGGTCGCTGTAGAGACCTCAATGCCGTAGAGCTCTTTGACATGACTGGCAATATCCCGATAGCTCATACCAAGCCCATACATAGACAATATTTTTGCTTCGATCTCGTCGCTGACTGTAGTCTGATGTTTCTTTACCAGCGTCGGTTCAAAACTTCCCGCACGATCCCGAGGAGTTTCAAGTTCAAAGTTCCCTGAAGTTGATTTTATGGTCTTCTTTGATTTTCCATTACGCCTGTTAGGTACAACATCATTGGCGATGTGACTCTCAATTTCTCCTTCCAGAGCGGCTTCTGTTAACTGTTTAATTAATGGAGCAAGAACCCCATCTTTTCCAGTGATAGCTTGACCTGATTTAAGAGCTTTTAAAGCTTCTTCAAAGTCGAATTTCTCTGACATCATTCAATCCTATTTTGTATATAATAAAGGATTGACACAGAATTTCTAACACTCCCTCACCCTGCTAAAAATTCAGTCTATTCCTGTAATAACCGCAACAGCCTATTCCTGTAATATCTCCAACAGTCTAGTTGACTGTTAGCACCAAATTAGGATTGGCGATGTTGTCTAACATCTTCAGCAAGCCAGGCCTTAATTAAAGATTGGTACGGCACATCTCGTTTATTTGCTTCAATTTTTATGCTTTCAAGAAGCCCCTCTGGAAGACGCAGTGAAATAGTCTTGGTAGAAGGTTTTAAGTTTGGCATCGAAACCAACTCCGCTTTATCCCAGTCAACATAGTCATCGGAATTATTGGCTTCCCAGAATTTACGTTCTTCTGCTTCAGTTTTAAACTTGGGTATTTTTTTATTTTTGCTCATAAGTAGCTCTCTCCTTCCTGTGCATATCGCGAGCAGAGATAACGCGTATCAAAGAATTTTTCATCCGCAGTGTGAACGTGACATGCAATAATCTTGAGCCATCTTCTTGTTCTAGCTGTTTTACTTTCTTGCGCAGCGCATTTATCTCCTTCTGCTCTGGTGATTGGCTGCCATTTCCTCGAAACGCTTCTTTATTCTGTGAGTCGTCTTGAAATTGTCTGATCCAGCGACTCAACATATTCGAATTAATACCAAGATTTCTCGCAGCCTCTGCCTGACTGTAACCTTGTTCAAGCACCAAACTCACTGCATCTAATTTAAACTCTTTTGAAT
>CAYLZS010000448.1:0-5865 GCA_964388065.1 uncultured Granulosicoccaceae bacterium | reverse complement strand
ACCCGCTTCACGAATTTCCACGATAGAGTTCACAAACTCCTTTAACACCATCAATTAATTGTAATGCGTATTGCCAACCACGACTATATCTTGAAATCTATTCAGTTCTACTATTTCAGCTTCAGTGAAAAACTCCTCCCCTATCTTTTCCCCAGTTGTGTCACTTGCACTGAAAAAACCCGGCCCCTTGTTCTTCCGCGCAGGTGCATCAACCTGGTGTCTTGCTTCTTCCTCAGATTCGCATATGACCGGCTCAAAGCCTCTACTTTCTAACAATCGAATTGCGATATCAGAGAATGATGTTGGTACAAGTTGCTCGTTATTTGGAAAAAAGATATCGCTATTCTCTCCCAACAAACATGACATTAAGCACAACTCACCAGCTTCTTGCGAAGTTACAAAATATCGCAATATATCAGACGGAGCTGACAATGGTTGTTTCTGTTGGAGACGGAGATTGAAGCCATGCGGCAATGATCCATCCGAGAATGCAACGTTTGCAAATCGGGCAGTGGAAATATCCACTTCCTTGCTTTTCTCCACAAGAAACATTTCCATGATGCGTTTGCTGGCACCCATCATATTGGCAGGATTAGCTGCTTTATCAGTTGAAACACAAAAATATTTTTTTAATGAGCTTTTCGTTAGATCGATAGTATCCAGTGTATTAAGAATATTAACTTCTATTAAGCGCATAAGCGTAAATGGATCTTTTTCACTTCTCACATGCTTAAGCGCAGAGAGATTCAACACGTAGTCATAGGGTCCGTGGGAGTCTAGAAACGCTTTGAAAATTGAACTACCGCAATCTATAGAAAACGTTCTGAAATCACCATCAATGTAGCCAATGGAGCTTCGTAAATCACGAACCAGTTCTACCATGTTATTTTCGCTTAAATCTACAACATGCAATGCTTTCGGCTTACGTTTAAAGATCTCCTTTACAACAGCTTGACCAATAGAGCCAGCTCCACCTATCACTAGAAACCGGTGATTCTCAATCAGCTCTGCGATCAATGTTGAATTTTTTTCAATGTCTGACGCAAACAAACGATTGCTGCGGCCTATGAGGGACAAAATCTCTTCGTTGCTACTCATGATACCGCCTCTTTAACTGCAGTCACTACCAGGTTTCTCTGCTCCTCCGACATTGTTGGATATAGCGGAAGTGTTAGCTCGCGCTCGCAAATGTCAGCAACGATTGGAGCTTCTTCTTTCCTTGTCGTTGATGCATACGCAGTAAAACCCCAAAACGGCGGATAATGAATGCTTGATTGAATACCCCTTTTTTTTAGAGCATTTATAACGTCAACGCGAGACACATTTACAGGTAATAACACCGGCATAATGTGATAGCTCGACGTCACACCCTGCTCAAGTTTGGCAAAAGGAATTTCTACTGGAACATCACACAATTCTTTTCTATAAGCATCTGTGTGAGATTTACGCTTCGCATTACCATCGATTAACTTATCAAGTTGCACCAGACCAATGGCGGAACGTATTTCATCCATGCGGTAATTCAACCCGACTTGCTCAACGTCATAGGTGGTCGAACGCCCTTTATGACGATCAAGTGTTAGCGACGTCATACCATGTGATCTTAACGAAGTCAGATTTTTTACAATTCGTTCGTCTGTGGAAACTACCATTCCACCTTCACCAACTGACAAATTTTTATTACTAAAAAAAGAAAAACAGCCCGTATCGCCAAATGTACCGCACATCCGACCTTCAATGGCGGCACCCGGTGCGTGCGCGGCATCTTCGATCAAAGCAATACCGTTTTCATTACATAAACTAACAATCGATTCCATCTCACACGGATACCCGGCAAAATGAACAACAATAACCGCCTTGGTTTTACTAGTAATCTTTTCTGCGATCGAATCTGCACTTACATTCCAGTTATCAAGCGATTCAGAATCTGCCAGAACAGGGGTTGCTCCAACCATACATACAACATTAGCATCGGCTACAAAGGTGAGTGCAGGCACTATAACCTCATTACCCGGACCAACGCCTAACGCCAGCAGACTCATATGCAGGGAAGCAGTGGCACTCGAGACAGCGATCGATTTTGCACCATTGCCAAGGAATGACGAGAACTCTTGTTCAAATAATTTTGTTTGCTCGCCCATAGTCAACCATCGACTTTGCATCACGACTGATACGGCCGTTTCTTCTCTATGGTCGAAATTCAAATCGAACAGGGGCACTTTCCACATAGCTTTCTCTATTTATTTACTTATAGCTACCTAGACGGCAATCTCAGAAGGACTATGTTCAGGTTGAATCGTTTTGGCTTGGGAAGGACCAGAACTCATATTCTGCTCTTGCTCAATTAAAGATGAGAACCCTTCAAGTTTGTCGAGCTTAACCAGCGTGATATTGTATTCGAGACACCACATTTCAAATTCACGCAGAATGTGGGGTTTAAGAGTAGTACCTATCCAAAGTTGTTCGATTTTATATCGCGCCACAAGAATATCGAGATCAGTCCATAAACCAATTACTTCGATGCCGTGAATTTCCCGTCGAAGGTGGTTGGAGTCATCTGAAATGATCCCCACTAACTCTGCTTTCTCAAAACCTTCTTCCAAGAGCTTGCACAAGCCAACCGACCTCGTGTCAACACCGCAAACAGCAATTCTTTTGCGGCTACTAACTTGCTTTATGCGCTTGTGACTATCTAACCGTCTGAAAATTTGCTGATAGGCCACTCTGGGAATATACATAATCGCGATAGAGATTATGCAAGACGCAGACAAAATTAACGACGATGTAGAAGTTACCGCCAGCCTCAACGCAACCGCCAATAGCATCCAAACTAAGCAGTTCGCCGCTAGTAATCTGTAGGCGTCAGTGGACGAGAAAAAACGCGCCGGATGTCGGTACACTCTGGTTAAGCCAAAAACTGCAACAAGCAAAACGGGGGCAGCTAACAAACCAAACTGGAATATATCTGCAACCTTCGGCTTAATTACTGCGGGATTTAAAAATAAATATTTGAACCAATGTGTGAACATCCAGGCTATCAATACGCAGCCAATATCCCAACAGAGCAAAACTAAGGAAGTGCGCATCGACTTGCGCCAGATTATTGCACTAAAAACCAAAACTATCGTTCCATGCAATATCCATTTGATATCACCCATGAAGGTGGATTTTTTGAAATACCGGAGATCATTCTTCGCTTTGGCTGGGAAGAGTTCTTTCTCATAATACAACGTGGGGTCGATTCCCTCTGGATACATTCCAGATTCATTGCGGTATTCGGTTTGATTTGGTCCAAAAATACCAGGCTTATAATTCAGAACTTGTTCGAATCCGTCTTTGAACAAATGAGAAAAAGCTAAAGATTCTGGTCGCGGACCAACGAAGGACATTTCACCTATCAAGATGTTCCACAATTGTGGTAGTTCGTCGAGCTTAGTTCGCTCAAGAAAATGACCAACTTTGGTCATTCGGGAGTCGTTTTGAAGGGTTACGTTTGGGCCTTTGTTGCCCCATGCTGTTGGGAACTTGCGAAACTTGTTCATTAAGAACACTCGTCCGTTGAGTCCCAGACGTTTCTGGCGGAACAACAGCGGACCGGGCGATGTCGCTTTCATAAAGAGAGCGATTACAAAAAAGGCAGGCAGCGCCATGATAAGCAACACTATTGCTGCTGCTATGTCAAAGCTCCGCTTTATAAGTGCATTACCCATCAATCAGTCCTGCAGTTAATCCTTCAACTGAAGTCACTGTTGCGTTTTCACCAATGAGACGAAAAATATTCAAACTACGAGACACCCAAATCATGTGTGTAGTCCATTACGAAACTAAAAATCGGTAAGCTTTCGAGAACCCCGAGCCCTGGCGAACTGCCTTCACAAAGTGTAACAATAGAGCGCTAAATTTAATCCCTAACAGCTCTCAAAATCCAGTAAACACCATACAGCTGAGAGCCGTGACTCTCTGTCACGGCTGATTTACTCAGATCCGAACACTACACGACCCAGTCATGACAAACAATCATTGTATACATTTCTATACATCTTTTATCAGCGCTCACTAAACTAAGACCTCACACCACTTCCAGTGTAAGTACGGGCCAATCAATACTATGGCAAACACTCGCTACCAGAAAATACGTGCGCGCACGGCGAAGAAACGGTGAGACAAGGCTCACCCACGGCTTCCGTCCACGACTAACGGTGAGTTTCTCCAAACTCCACCTCAGCCTGACTATGAACCGACAGACTTCCATAGAAAAAATAAAAGCCCTGCGAGCAGCATCAATTTACTGACATTAATACTGAGGTCCAGCAATAAGATCGCGAGCGGATGATCAAACTGATTACGCTCTCTAAACCGGCGATATTTCCGGCGTGTTGCCCTAACATGATTTTCCTTGATATTGAGCTTACGTTGCGCCTTGCTGCTGTCCATGCCGTAAATATACTGAGCCACTACTCTAAACTGATTTAGTAGATGCGCAAATATTTTTTGGCGGTAGTGCCAGTATCAATAGTAAATGCCCGAGCGAGTATCCGGCAATGGAGCGAATTGCCGACTTACGCTGGCCACTCGAGATACTTTGGAATTGCGATACCTTCGACCAAAGGCCAAATGAGCCAATCCTTGCATCGCGTAATTGAGCTACGCTACCTGCGCTCTTGTTGGTGAGTGCCTGCAAAATCCCTTTTTCCAGTCTTTCCCTAAATTGATTGTTGACGTTAATGCCCCGAAATTGAATTGTCAATCCGTACAAATGGTATAGATGGCATCTGGCACATTTTCGTTTGACGCACAAAATTGTTCTGAAGCAACGGCAAGCAGTGCCTGGTCAATAACCTTTGAACAAGCCGCACTCTATCTCTATTAGGCAACCGATATTCGCTTGAGCCAGGCTCTCCGACAAGAAACCTGGAAGCTACATGTCAAATGAAACATCTTCACCTTCACCCCGCAGATACCGCAAAACCCGACGCCCCTCTTGTTCAACAGACCCGCACAAATACTCCCAAAACGCTCCATTCTCTACAGTGCGCTTTGCCACGTCTGGTGTCAGGAATCGGCGCATTTCATCTACAAAACTACTGCGCTGCAACGTGCCTGCCCGCAGCAATCGAATCCTCTCTTCCAGTAACTCGGTAAAGCGCTTTTGCTCCTGACGATGATCTGCAATCTTCTTTGCCACCAGTGCCAATGGTAATTCCACTGCCTGCTGCCGTAACCAGGTAATATCCCACAAATCTCGGTTTTTAATCCGGTTCGGGCGCAAAGCCAATGCGACAAGCTTATTTGCCAGAATTTCCTCGCGGCTTTCCGCTTGTAAAATTAAACCTGACGTTCCCATATCAACGCCATAGTGATTACGCAGCATCATCGGTTTCGGATCGTGACTGGCAATCGAACATATATCAATATTAATTCGCTGCATCGGTATATTTCGCTGTTCAGGATGCGTAATGACTTTAAGCTTCCAGGTATCCACATTGCCTACATCGCGGTACGGTTCACTGACCTCGACGGTTAGACCATACTTAATTTGCAAACGATTAGTCAGCACACCACCTAAATCAGTCAGCTGCTCGCGTTTAAAATCGGCTCCGCCGGTAAAATCAAGATCTTCGCTCAGTCGATTCGAGCCGTAACATGCACGCAAACCGCGAATTCAAGTCATAAGGGGTCAAGTCCCGACATAATACATTATATTCAGCAAGCAACTCAGCATCATTCTCCATTCGTTGACCTAACCGACTGATTGTCTTCGTCACTCCGCTTTCGCTACCTAGATCAAATACTTGCGCGATTTCTGACAGTTTCATACCTCCGTACTCCTGACATAGCTTCATCGCCAAGGCTCTTGCCGTGTTA
>CAYLZS010000447.1:0-23250 GCA_964388065.1 uncultured Granulosicoccaceae bacterium | reverse complement strand
CGCTCACGCTGCTCTTCTGAGATGAATTTATAAAAAGAGGTGTACTGTGACATTTTCTATCTCGAACTGACACGCGTGGACTACCGGAATCCGCTCGGATCTGACCATGGAGTTCTGATTCGGCCAGAGGCTGATGTACTGTCGGTAGTGCAAACCGCGAAAAAATTAAGTGGAATATCAGGACAGAAACAACAAGAAGTATTCCAGCGCGGTGACCACTACACCTCGAAATGACAACAACCCAGCCAGAGATGAGCTACTCAAGCTCTATCATGTCAAAATCTTCGCGACCAGCTCCGCAGTCAGGACACACCCAGTCATCCGGCACATCCACCCATCGGGTGCCGGCTGCCAGTCCGTCTTTCGGCGCACCGAGCTGTTCATCGTAGACCCAGCCGCACACCACACACATGTATTTCTTCAGTTCCATGACCGATTACCCGCGCTAAACAGTTTGATGCCAAAACTCCAGCCTCGCGGTATTATGTACCCGAACCGCGTCTCGTGTAATTAGTGCCTGGCCAGAAACAGGGATCTAAGGCCCGTATATATATCCCAAAAATATTTTAAGGTGTAGCAGTTGCGCAAAACACTACAGATGCACGCAGCAATAAAACGAATGACGAAAAAACTACCGGAGCATTAACTTGGCCCCCTCTGACGAACTTTTTACAGCCGCAAAAAAGTACATTCCTGGTGGTGTTAACTCACCAGTCCGTGCGTTCAAAAGTGTGGGTGGCACACCGCTTTTTATCAGCCGCGCCGAAGGTTCATACCTCTACGACAGCGACAACAGGCAACTCATTGACTACATAGGCTCGTGGGGTCCCATGGTAGCCGGGCACTCACACCCCAAAGTAATCGATGCAGTAATGAAGGCAGTACAGTCGGGCTTAAGTTATGGTGCACCAACTGAAATCGAAACCACTATGGCGCAAACGGTTTGTGATTTGATACCGTCCATGGATATGGTCCGCATGTGCAGCTCGGGTACCGAAGCCACCATGAGCGCAATCCGCCTGGCGCGCGGTTTTACCGGTCGCGACAAAATACTAAAATTTGAAGGCTGCTATCACGGCCACTCAGATTGCTTACTGGTTAATGCAGGATCAGGCGCTCTGACATTGGGTGTGCCAAGCTCACCAGGTGTACCCGCCTCATTTGCAGAACACACGCTAACCGCTTCATTTAACGATGAACAAAGCGTACGCGATCTTTTTGAAAAGTATAAAGACCAGATTGCCTGCATCATTGTTGAACCGGTCGCCGGCAACATGAACTGCATACCACCTGAACCAGGCTTTCTTCAATGCCTGCGAAGTGTCTGTGATGAACAGGGTGCTGTGCTAATTTTTGATGAAGTAATGACTGGCTTTCGAGTGGCCAAAGGTGGTGCGCAATCTCTATATGGCGTTACCCCTGACATGACCACACTCGGCAAAATTATTGGTGGCGGCATGCCGGTTGGCGCATTCGGCGGGCGTGAAGATATCATGCATCATCTGGCCCCGCTCGGCCCGGTCTATCAGGCAGGAACTCTGTCAGGCAATCCGGTTGCTATGGCAGCCGGGCTTGCCACACTAAATATAATAAGTGAAAACGGTTTCTACGAAACACTCGGGCAAAAAGCGCAACAACTGGTAGACGGTCTGCAAAGCGCCGCGACCGACAACGGTATAGCGTTATCACATAACATTGTTGGCGGTATGTTCGGATTATTTTTCACCGACAGACAAAACATCTCCCGCTTTGATCACGTCATGGCCTGCGATGCAGAGAAATTTAAAACCTTCTTTCACCAAATGTTGTCGCGGGGTGTCTATCTGGCCCCTTCGGCTTTTGAAGCGGGCTTTATATCAGTAGCGCATACTGATCAGGACATAGACAATACTATTGCCGCCGCCAGTGAGTCATTCGCTGCACTGTCCTCTTAAGACCAGCCTTATAGATGGACGCTCCACTTCGTATCGCCGCATGGTCAGGGCCGCGCAACATTTCTACTGCAATGATGCGTGCGTGGGAAAACCGGACCGATACGTTTGTAACCGACGAACCGTTCTATGCACACTATCTGGCAAATACATCTATTGAACATCCGGGACAACAGGAAATACTGGCAAGTCAGCCAACAGACTGGCAGGAGGTGGTTAGCAATTGCATAACGAGCTCAAGCCCTGGGTGCACGGTGCATTATCAAAAGCACATGACCCATCATGTGTTGCCACACATAACACTTGAATGGCTTTCTAATCTAAAAAATATATTTCTTATCCGTGCACCGGATGCTGTCGTGGCTTCGTACTCTAAATCACGCCCTGATCCGGATGCGTCGGATCTGGGTTTTATTCAACAGGCACGGCTATTTAATGCAGTAAAAGAACAACATGGAACGGCACCTCTGGTAATTAACTCAGCAAACCTTCTGCAACAACCGGCAAAAGCGCTGCAACTTCTCTGTAACCACTGTGCGATTCCGTTCGATGACGCAATGCTGCAATGGCCAGCTGGCAAGCGAGACTCTGACGGTGTGTGGGCGCCATACTGGTACCATAGTGTCGAAGCATCAACCGGCTTTGGCCCACCCAGAAAGCAACAGACCATTGTACTTTCCAAAAGCCAACAACGGATTGCCGATCAATGCTGGCCGTACTACGAGTCAATGGCACAGCACTGCGTTGAGTTTTAACGCATAAGCAAAACCAGCTCGCGCTTGCGAACAAACCAGCTGCGTGCAACACTTAATAACTATATAAGTTTCCACCCTGAAGCCACCTGGCTCGAACAAGCGGAGCAAACACCATGGCGAATGAAGTCACCACCGAGATACGTGATCGAGTAATGATCATCACTCTCAATCGTCCGGACGCAATGAATGCAGTTAATCTGGATCTGGCAGAACAACTGGCGGCAAGTCTCGACGAACTCGACCAAAACAATGACCTGAGTGTGGGAGTTTTAACCGGTGCCGGGCGTGGCTTTTGTGCGGGAATGGATCTGAAAGAATTTGTCAGTAAAGGTATGCCGATGGTCGGGGATCGCGGCTTCGGTGGCATCACTGAGCGCGCATCAAAAAAGCCCTTAATTTGTGCTGTAGAGGGATTCGCTTTGGCGGGCGGTCTTGAAGTAGCGCTATCTGCCGATCTGATCGTTGCCGCCAAAGGTGCAAAATTCGGCATACCGGAGGTGACTGTTGGATTGTTCGCAGCAGCCGGTGCGTTATTGCGATTACCACGAGTACTGCCCTATGGTCGCGCAATGAAAATGGCCCTGACCGGCACACCTATTATTGCCGAAGAAGCGTACGAGTTGGGCATGGTGGCTGAACTTGCAGAAAAAGGTGAAGCGCTGAATACAGCAATCGAGCTCGCTGAAAAAATTTCAAAGAACGCACCACTCGGACTGATCGCCTCCAAGCAAGTACTCTGTGAAATGCAGGGCCGCACAGAAGAAGAGTTTTGGGCCTACCAGAAAACACAGGTCGATTTGGTGTTTAACAGCGAAGACGGCAAAGAAGGTGCTACTGCATTTGCAGAAAAACGTGCACCTAACTGGAAGAGCCGCTAGTTCCAGCTTGTTGAGCAGGTGTGTTGTCTGCCAATAGAATAGTCAGTCATCCGGCCGCTGGCGTGCCGGGTTATTGTTGTTACTACACACTGATCAACCCCGAAGCTAACCCTAAAGCGATGAAAAATTCTGATTAATAAACCACCAGTCAGCAAACTACGCCTCACGCTGCTGGGTATTTTATTTATCGTTATAGTTGTTGCAATCACCTATCACCAGCGTACCTTGCTGCTGCCGCTTTTTATCGGTCTGTCTGCAACACTGAAGGGTTTGTTTAAGCTACTGACACCAAAATTTTTGGTATTGCTGTTCAAGAACTCTCTGTTTCTGAAAATTAAACAACTGCTGATCAGAGCATCTACCAGATTTGCATTTCTTTCACACAAGCCCTGGCGCCACAAACTAAGATCGCTTAAAGCTTCGAGTTCACAAACAGTACTGAAACTTATTCAACTCTATCTCAGCTCCCCTTTGTGGCTGCGCACCACAATTGCACTTGGGATTTTGTTTGCCACCGCAAGCAGTTCTTATGTAGTCATTGCGCTTTTGATAATCCCGCAATCGATATTGAATTGGTTGAAGGGTATGCTGTTCAAAACGCTGAATCGTTCCGGTATTACACACCTGCTCGGTGCCGCATGGAAATTCCTCGTCCCGGCCCCGTTACAACGAAAATGGTATATGCACAGAAAATGGACCATCGGCAGGCAACAGGTTATTACCGCTCGACGTTTACGCACTACCATATTAAAAGCTAAAATGCAGAACACAGAGAACGTCGTAAGAGGCAACAACACCCCTGGTACAACTAACATCCACGATCACACCAATTCTGAACAAGACGGAATTTGATCTTTTCAATCAGGAAAAACTGTAAGCCGCTTATGAATTCACCTACATCTACCGCAATAGTTGTCGCCAGCTTTTTATTCAGCAGTGGTTGCGCGCAGGAACTCCAGCCATTTGCCAGTGACGGCTGTAGCTCATTTCCAGATGGCACACTCGAGACAAGAACCTTATGGCTTTCGTGTTGCACCGCACACGATTCAGCCTATTGGCAGGGGGGTAGCTATGCTGAGCGCTTACAGGCAGATCAGGACTTGCGCAGTTGCGTGGCACAAACCGGCCAGCCTGAAATTGCCAAACTGATGCTCGCCGGTGTACGGGTTGGTGGTACACCCTATTTACCAACCTCTTTCAGATGGGGCTACGGATGGCCGTACCCCAGAGGGTATAAATCATTAACCGAAGCTGAGAGACAAATGGTACAAAGCAAAATAGAGGCACAGGAACGTACTGATAACGAAACACAACAATCTGAAGATTAAACCGGAGTTTTATGAATCAGATAAACAGATCAGGCTGACATAACTAAACAAAAATGGCTAAGCAATCTATTGTTACTGAACCGCCCGGTCGTTTAATTCCTTACTAATCTGCGCTACTACCTCAGCCTCAAGAGTGATGTCGTAGTTTCGTATCTTCGCAATTAGCTCGGGTATAGTCTCTTTTACTTTTTCGCGTTCATACGCTGGCAGTGTTGATTCCAGACTGGCGAATCTGGCAGGCAGTGGCTGCACGCACTCAGGCAGTGCCTTAAACTCATAAAGGTGTCCGCTACTTCGCATCCAGTTCGAGAACACCTGAAGCGTTCGCCAACGTAATTTCGGACCATCGTGCATCAATACCACTGACTCATGACGACTGGTTTCAAGCTGCGTGGTGAAGTAGTCCTTATCCATGTAAGGATCCCAGTCACGTGTATCGATAGTCCAGCCTACCGCTTGCAACCCAATACGATTTGCAACGTCTTCGACTCTGGCACTGGTTGCCCCGAATGGTGCACGAAAGCAACTCAACCGCGGTCCGCCGGCAGCACGAACATAAACATTCGTGAGGTTCAATTCATTCGCTACGTGCTGATCGGCCAGCAAAGTCAGATTGCCATGGGAATGAGTGTGATTGCCAAGCCCGTGGCCCGCCGCAAGAATCCTGACAATCTGTTTCGGGTTGGCACGCGCTCGCTCGCCGGTAACGAAAAACGTTGCCTTTGCATCGTATCGGTCGAGAACTGCCAGTAGTCTTTCGGTGACGCCATCCGCAGACGGTCCATCATCGAAGGTCAGATAGACTACTGGTTTATTCGTGGTTTGTTCTGTATTGGCCTGAGCGAATGTGCAACACATCGCGCAAAAAAGCGCCATGAACGCTTGCTTTATCAAACTTCTTCTACCCTGCTGGTGCGCTTCAGTACTATGCGCCTCTGGCAGAATTTTACTGTGTTTTGGTTAACACCAGCAAAAATTCACTCTGATAGACAGGTTTTGCGTCCACTTATCGTACATTTTGTATCAAATACGAAACAATTAATGTGCTTCTCCCCTGAAGAGATACATTGCCCGGGACAAATGCCCGATCGAGCAATGCGCGGCACTGCACCTGTCAGGCGGCCTTGAGTTTCTCAAGCCTTTGCATAGCTTCCTGAATCATTCGCCTGGCAGTGGCACTGTCACGCCAGCCATCAATGCGAACCCACTTGCCATCCTCAAGATCTTTATAGTGTTCAAAGAAATGCTGCACTTGATGTTGAGTGATTTCCGGCAAATCTGTGTAGTTGCGAATTTGCACATAACGCTGAGAAATACTGTCGGAAGGTACTGCGACGATCTTCTCGTCCTGACCACCATCGTCTTCCATCACGAGTACACCCACCGGACGACAATTCATCACGGCACCCGGAACCAGTGGTCGGGTATTGCAGATCAAAACATCAATCGGATCGCCATCATCAGAGAGTGTATGCGGCACGAAACCATAGTTGCCGGGATAACGCATCGGCGTGTAGAGAAAGCGGTCAACAAATAAAGCGCCGGAGGCTTTATCGAGCTCGTACTTGATTGGCTCGCCACCAATCGGTACCTCGATGATCACGTTGATATCCTCCGGCGGATTATCGCCAACGGGAATCGCATCGATATTCACAGGGCTACACTCTCGTACTTAAATATGGGAATTTTTCTGAATTTATGCCGCACAAAGCGGGCCGTATTCTGCATCGATCTGCCAACTGGCGCAACATCTCGACGTAAAAGCTTGTCACGCTCAGTCAAACCACCCCTTTCCCACACATAGCCCGCCATTAACCATCAGGTCTGCATCGACTCGGGTTAACGATAGAACTCTCTCACCAACGCTGCAAAAGGCTCACAAATAAGCTACGTGTATACTGACAAGCGAACAGAGTTTGATAACAGTGGAAAAGAATAAATATGACGAGCCTGAGTGGAAAAGCGATTATTGTTACCGGCGCAAGTCGCGGTATAGGCGCCGCGACATCTATGGCGCTTTCACAGGCAGGTGCGTCTGTCATTCTCGCAGCGCGCAACGAAAACGAAATTAAACACAACGCTCAGGAGATCCGGGATCGTGGCGGTGAAGCTGAGGCTGTGACCTGCGATGTCAGTAAATATAAAGACGTACAGGGTTTAATTTCTCACTGCGAGTCGACCTTCGGCAGACTCGACGGACTGGTCAACAACGCAGGTGTTATAGAGCCAATCGGTCATATCGCAACGTCCGACCCGGCAACCTGGAGTCACGCAGCATCAATAAACTTTAACGGGGTATATCATGGAATTCGAGCAGCGTTGCCTATCATGATGGCACAGCAGAGCGGCACCATAGTGACCGTGGGCTCAGGTGCTGCACATAGTGCGCTCGAAGGATGGAGCCACTACTGTGCATCCAAAGCCGCAGCACACATGCTGACGCTCTGTGCACACAAAGAAGCCGCGGCATCGGGGGTTAATGTTGTGAGCCTGAGTCCCGGGACTGTTGCCACCGACATGCAGGTATTGATCAAGGCATCGGGAATCAACCCGGTCAGCCAAATGGATGTGTCCGACCACATCGACGCAGAATGGCCGGCCAAAGCTATTGCCTGGCTCTGCGCAGACGGTGCGAGTGAGTATGCAGGACAGGAAGTGTCACTGCGCGATGATGAAATTCGCCGCAAGGCAGGTCTGGCTCAGGACTAACCCGAACTAGCATGTGAGTGTTCGCATAAAAAAACCCGCTGCAATACAGCGGGTTTTTTACTATGCAAAATCCAATGTCTGGACCTGGATCAGGCACCAGCCAGCAAATGGGCACCTAGCTATACAGAGCAGGAGCACCCAATTTCGCGTGAATCGCATTGCTGGTTGCCTGATCTATATTAAGGCTCTTGGCAAGCTTATCCAGATATTGCGCTTCTTCCTGAGTATCGAGATCGATAGCGAGCAGTGACATCAGGTAAACCTGTTGCTCCATTCCCTTCGGTACGGTTGGGACAAATGCTTCGAGACTGGTTGGATTTGCCATTTCCTCACGAATAAAATTTGCTTCATGTTCTTCTATGTCACCCAGGTTGCCGGTGATTTTTTCCTGCTCGGCCGCATCAATCTGACCGTCAGCGCGTGCCGCCATCAGCATGGCACGAAGCATAATTTCCGCTTGTTGCTCAGCAGCCGGATCCGGCTGCGGCTCTTGTCCCGCTAATGCGTTGTTGAACAAATCGCCAAAGCCACCCTGTTGAGGTTGTTGTTGCTCCTGGCCGCCCTGTACACCACCCTGAGCGCCACCGAGAGATTCCAGCAAACCACCCAGGCCACCAGCTGCACCACCTGCCTGACCACCCTGTTGCTGACCGCTAAGCAGGCCGCCCAGGCCACCGAGTCCACCGCCTTGCTGTTGACCGCCCTGTTGAGCGCCTGCCAGGCCACCCAGCATACCGCCCAAACCGCCACCACCACTGCGCCCACCGGCCGCATTTCCCATTGCACCGCCCAGCAGTCCACCCAGACCACCACCGGCACCGCCGCCACGCATTGCACCACTAACACCCTTAGCGATCATCGCACCGACTGCAACTTTTGCCAATGTTCCCAACATTTTTTGTCCTCGTTTTATTAATGAACGCCGAGCACGGCGATAACTATGTGTATGTTGAAGTAGAGCACCCTTCAACGCAAGCAATGTAATAAACTGTGCCATACTTATTCACTGCAGTGTGTGCAGTACGTTTCCAGATTCCTGTCGCTGCCGGACTTATCGATGCCAGTCACGTTCGAAAAATCTTTCACTCAACAAGAACCGATATCAGAATCAGCAATTGCCAAAGCCGTTGAAGTCATGCGTACCGGCAAACTGCACCGTTATAATACAGCACCGGGCGAAGACTCAGAAGCAGCACTGCTGGAGAAGGAATTCGCAAGCTCACTAAACGCAAAGTTTTGTCTGGCCTGCGCATCTGGCGGCTACGCAATACATATCGCGTTAAAAGCCTGCGGTGCAAAGCCCGGTGACACCATCATTACAAATGCTTTCACCCTCGCACCAGTACCGGGTGCTATAGATAATGCAGGCTGTAAAGCCGCTCTGGTGGAAATTGACAACAATTACTGCGTTGATCTTTCCCACCTTGAATCAGTGATGGCAGACACTGGCAGTAAATTTTTTCTGATATCACATATGCGAGGCCACCTCGCAGACATGGATGCCGTGGTGCAGTTGTGTCAGAAGCATGATGTTTGTCTTATAGAAGATTGCGCCCACACCATGGGTGCATTCTGGAATGGCAAACCATCTGGAAGTTTCGGCAACGCTGCCTGCTTCAGTACCCAGACTTACAAGCATATTAATAGTGGCGAAGGCGGACTGCTTACTACCAGCAATGAAGAAGTCATGGCTAAAGCTATCATTCATTCGGGCTCATACATGCTGTATGACAGACACGGCACTGTACCTGATCTCTCTGTGTTCGAAGAGTTAAAGCTCAATACACCAAACTACAGCGGCCGCATGGACAATATGCGCGTAGCGATACTCAGAGAGCAATTAAAATCGCTGGAAAAAAACTGCAGGCGCTGGAATAAACTCTACCTCACTGCAGAAACTGCACTTGGAAAAAGTAACGCCATTACTCTCTCGCAAAGACCAGAGCAGGAATCGTATGTTGGCAGCAGTATTCAGTTCCGGGTGGATGAGCTTCAGGATGTCGACAATTTTATAGATCGCTGTGCCGCTCGTGGCGTTGAACTCAAATGGTTTGGCAACAAAGATCCACACGGGTTTACCAGCCGCTACGACAGCTGGAAGTACCTGGGTGATGCACCAGAGCTTCCCAATACACTTAAAATTCTAAACCGCACATTTGATATGCGCCTGCCACTGACTTTTGACGAATCAGATATGCAAACTATAACCGGCATTATTATCGAAGAAGTGGCAAGAGCTAACTAAGAAGGAACTCGTGCAGAAATATGGCAGTTACCTTTTTAAGATACTACCGGTTAAAGCTCGCACTCTGACAACTCTTCCACACGACTAACAACGCAATCCGCTTCTATAAAATCTGCGTTACTACTAACAACTACTTTGACTAATTCATCCCAGTCAGGATAAAGATCCATAATTCTCTGGTTGATGTCTTCGGCCTTTAAAGATAAAGAATCCTGCATTACCGAAAGAAGCATGTCTTTTGGCAATTCATCCAACAGCAACTGCCCCAGCCCGTAGGCAAGCAAATCCGGCTTTTTATCATTGCTGCGCAAGCTATTCACAAAAGGAACGACTGAGCGCAATACTTCCTGATCATCAAGATTGCCTTCGCGAAAATTGCGATAGGCCTGCTCAATTGAGTTAAGAGTGGCTTCTGCATTGTCGAATTCTGCAGTGGTATTAATTCCAAACACGCGAACATCACGACTAAAATTAGCTATGCTCGCATCTATTGAACTGCCTTCTGCGAGCTCGTCGACCGCCGCCTTAAGTAACCTGCTCTCATTTCCTTTTCCAAGTGCGCCAACTGCAACGATGTCTGCTATCTCGCCCCCCTCGCGGCTTGCAGGCAGTAATCCAACTACTGCCATATGCGTTGACGAAGCTGTTTCATCCTTCAATAAAACGGTTACACCGGTGTTTAGAGTTAACGGATCACGATTGGATTTAGTAACACTTTCAGGTAAGGCACCGAGCAACTGATCAATCGATGCACCGGCTTTCTCTGCTTCGATGGTTCCTGCAACCGCCACATGAATATTGTCACTGGTGAACGTTTCTCTGTGCCAGCGTTCGACGTCATCCACTGTCAGCGGTGCTACAACCTGCTCTACCGGGGTATTGTTCCAGTAGTCAGTCAATGTCGAGTCACCCAGAAGAACTTGTCTTGTGGTAGTCCACAACAGTGCCGATGAATTCTCCTGCTGTGCTTCCACCCGTGTTTGCTTTGCGTCCTTTAGCAGGTCAAAGCGCACAGCATCCAGATCCGGCTGGCTAATAACATCAGCAATAATTGAAAGGGTTTCATCCAGTGTTTCTGATGTGGCGGTGAACGAACCATAGATATGGTCGGGCGTGGCAACGATTGACGCCGCACTTCCCAGTGCATTGATCATCTGCTTGATTTGCGTTGCACTGCGATCGCCGGCGCCACCCGATGACATGAGCTCCACACCCAGGTTACCAATCACTGGCTTTCCGCTATTGTGCGCGCTGTCGTTAGGCCAGATAACGTGCACAGATACCATGCCTGCATCCGGCATGTAGGCCAGCGTAAACTCCTGCCCCGCCTCACTGACATGGTCAGTCAACGATGTCACGCCTCGCAACGGTGCCTCCGGTACGGATGCACAGGCTGCAAGCAAAGTCAGTTGACATGTAGCAGTCAGGAACAGGTTTTTGAATCGAGATTTCATAGAGATGATTCTATCAGCTTCATACACTGCTTTTTTTGACACAGTTGAAACAAAAACAGCGCTGAAGAGCGCTGTTTTTTTTAATCTGTTTTTCGCAGCAACAGTGCAGCGTACAGGCATCAGGTAGTTGGAAAAGCAAATACCGACCCTTCCTTAATACCGGTTGGCCAGCGGGAAGTGATTGTCTTAAGTCGGGTGTAGAAGTGCACACCTTCCGGACCATAGATGGAGTGATCCCCAAATAGTGAGCGCTTCCAGCCGCCAAAGCTGTGAAAGGCCACCGGCACGGGAATAGGCACGTTAACACCGACCATTCCCACTTGTATTCCATCGGTAAAGCTTCTTGCGGCATCGCCGTCACGAGTAAATATTGCCGTGCCATTGCCATACTCATGTTTGTTTATCATATCTACTGCCTGATCAAATTTTTCGGCCCGCACAACGGATAACACCGGACCGAATATCTCCTGCTTATAGATATCCATATCAGTGGTGACATTATCAAACAGGCTGCCACCGAGAAAATAACCGTTCTCATAACCCTGCAGGCTCAAACCGCGGCCATCGACAACAAGATCCGCACCCTGTTCTACTCCGGAATCGATGAGGTCCATAATTTTCTGCTTTGCAGCAGCCGTAATGACCGGACCCATTTCCGCGTCTGAATCTACAGCGGGCCCGACTTTCAATGCTTCAACACGGGGACGCAATTTATCGACAAGTCGATCTGCGGTCTCCTGACCAACAGGCACTGCAACAGAAATTGCCATGCAACGTTCACCCGCGGAGCCGAAACTTGCACCCATTAATGCATCAACCGCCTGATCCATATCAGCGTCAGGCATAACCACCATGTGATTTTTTGCACCACCCAGAGACTGCACGCGCTTTCCGGCCTGCGTACCGCGGTGATAAACATACTCGGCAATTGGTGTTGAGCCAACAAAACTCACCGCCTGTACAATCGGGCTGTCGAGTATTGCATCTACCGCTGTTTTGTCTCCATTGACAACATTGAGCACACCTTCAGGCAAACCCGCTTCGTGCAAAAGCTCGGCAACCAGTAAAGTAGAAGACGGATCGCGCTCTGATGGTTTGAGTACAAATGCGTTGCCACAGGCAATAGCAACCGGATACATCCACAACGGGACCATGGCGGGAAAGTTAAACGGTGTGATACCGGCACAGACTCCGAGTGCCTGACGGTCAGAGTAAGAATCTATCGATGGCCCGACGTTTCTTGAAAACTCGCCCTTGAGCATCTGAGGAATACCGCAACAAAACTCAACAACCTCTTTGCCACGCTGTACTTCACCGAGTGCATCTTCGTGTGTTTTACCATGCTCAAGAGAAATTGCTTCGGCAATTTTTTCAGCATTCTGACCAAGCAGCTCGTTAAATCTGAACATAACCGCAGCACGCTTTAGCGCCGGAGTAGAACCCCAGGCAGGCGCTGCATTGGCAGCAGCGTCAATAGCCGCATTCACCTCTTCTGTACTTGAGAGGCCGACCTGATTTATCTCTTCACCAGTTGCCGGATTAAAGACAGGTTGCGTATTCCCGCTGCCACTCGCAACGCGCTTGTTGTTGATCAGGTTTTCAATCATCTGCTTTTTCTCATTGCTAACCTGCGCGAGTATAACGCACCCGTCATTTTTACGGTTTTCTAATCACGATCAAACACAGCACTCAGGCGGCATCACCAACATGCTGCAGGCAACTTTATTCTGGTTGTCTTATTCCGGGTGGACTTATCCGGTCGCCTGGCACCATAAGTCGATAATTGTGCTGTAGTTGCTTTCGACCTCATCTACCAGCTTTGCATCATCATACTCACCAGCCAGCCAACGCCTGGCGGGGTCACCGAATATGGTTCTGCCTACAGCAAATCCTTTTACCAGGGACAATCCCCGGAAAGCCTCAAACCCTCTGGCTAACTCAGCAACGGGCGCATCGAGACCGAGCACTACCACACCACAACAGTGCGGCGTTGTCTCTTGTATTAATGTACAGGTTTTAGCTGCCCAGTCAGATTTTACACAGGGAATCTTCCACCAATCGGGTTTAACGCCGAGCTTTAACAAATGATCAACAGATCGGTAAAGTGACTCGCCGGTATAGATGTCATCTGATGCGGGGGGAATTATTTCAAGTAATAGCTGGTGACCACTATCCAGACAACTCTGGTAAAGCTCGACAATGCTATTGTCTTGCTGTTGCCTTAAATTTATCTCATCTGCAGCGCTGTAAAACACCAGGCACTTAACTATTTGCTCAGTCGGCCACGACTTCAACCTGGTACCGATACTGGCATCACCTTCGAACTCAATCGGTACAGAACTCGGCAACTCTACCGGGCGTGCTATCCACAGGTTGCTGCCGGTCGCCTCGTTCAGTACATTTTGCCCAAAGCGATCATCACATAGAATGCCGCTGCTGTTCTGAATACCCCGTCGGTTGATTACATTGCTCGTTGCCTTAAAAAGTAGTTCCTTAAGCACACTGATACGTCTCAGATCAGCACCGCAGTCCTGAGCCATATCCACAAGCTGCTTGCGATGATCAAAGGCATGAATGAAGAGTTGTGACTGAGGTGCTGGCCATGTTGTTACACGGTGCAGGTAAGTCAGCTCAGCATCTTCATCCGGTCGTTTGATTCGATCACTGTTGTCAAGATAATAGTCGAGCTCTGTTGCTGTAGGCATAGCGGGTGTACAACCATGACGCGACACCACCAGTGCACCACAGGCGTTAGCGTATGTAAGTGCCTGCTCATAGCCCTCATCGTTTAACCAGCCGCGCAGGAAACCAGAGATAAATGCATCTCCGGCACCAAGCACATTCAATACTTCTACAGTGACCCCTTTAACCGTGACGCCATCATCAAGACTGGCTGGTATCGCACTGTCATAAACACTCGCGCCATACGGTCCTCTCTTTAATACTAATACTGCATCACTGACATCTCGGATATTTCTCAGCGCCTGCAAGGTATCTGTACTTCCACCGGCAATATGAATCTCTTCTTCAGTACCG
Source organism: uncultured Granulosicoccaceae bacterium (assembly GCA_964388065.1). Lineage (GTDB taxonomy): Bacteria > Pseudomonadota > Gammaproteobacteria > Granulosicoccales > Granulosicoccaceae. Next base: position 8,914 of record CAYLZS010000447.1, on the reverse strand, counting down.
ACAACAAGATCAAACTCCGGCAAAACACTTTGAAGGTGTGCGGTGACAGAATCACTGGCAATAAATCTGGTTTCACCATCACCTTTAGATGTTAAGCCCCAAAGCACTGGTCTGTAGTCAATATCCAGTACCGTTTTGGCTGATGATTCGCGCGCCAGCCGCAACGCCTTCTTTGACGTATTAAGAATGTGCTCGTTCGACAAATGGGTACCGGTAATCAGCAACGCTTTAGCAGTAGCGATAAAGTCACCATCAATGTCATTGACATCGATTGCCATATCGGCGCAGTTTTCACGGTAAAAAATTAACGGAAAGGTATCCTGGTCTTTTATCCCCAGCACCACAAGTGCCGTTAGTCGGTCGGGATCAGTTGTTACACAGCGGGTATCAACGCTCTCGCGCTGGAGTTGTTCGCGAATAAACTGCCCCATTTGTTCATTGCCAACACGTGTAATCAGTGCTGTACGCAAACCCATACGCGAGGAACAACAGGCAATATTGGTTGAAGAACCTCCAATATACTTGGAAAAGCTTGCGACATCTTCAAGCCTGCTGCCTACTTGCTGTGCATAAAAATCAACACCGGCTCTGCCAAGGCAAATTAAATCCAGACTCTTTTCGACCACGCGCAATCCTCAGTTCATCAGGCTGAATGTTAATTCAAACGATATTATAAAAGTGAAGCGGATAAAGTGAAGCGGATAAAGTGAAGTAGATAACGGCTATACCGCCACAGAGAGAACCAGTTTAGACTCGGCAGCAGATTATCTAACGGGTGAACTGATGCGACGCTATTGACGACTTACAATGACAGTATCTTCAACCACGACAGGGTCGATGGTGTTGTCTGCTTTGCCCAAAAAAGAGCGGGTCTTTAATACAACCGTGTACTCACCGGAAGCGCTGCTTTCATAGGCATCGGACAGATTAACCACAGTCTCGCGTTTCTCACCCGCAGCAAGCGTCAGATAGTCATCAGGTCCTGGTGGAGGCCGCTTAACTATTCTGCCGCCATACGGCATAGCATCGCCTTCTATGCTGACCACAAAAACATCTGCAGTGAGGTCTTGCTCCAGAGGTGTCCCCCAGGGCAACACTTCAACCGACGTATCAGTACCGTTGCTGAGATAAAAAAGCACTTCCAAAGGTTGTTCCGCGTCCAGTCGGTTTTCAACAGGACGGATACCCGCGGTGACTTTTCCAACCAGTTCTTTGTTCACTACTGATTCACCTGTGGGTACGGCTTCACACGCAACAAGAAAACAGCCACAACCAATCAGCGCTAACACACGCGCGACGCGGCGGGTCAATCGGTGAGCGAGGGCTCGTATCATTGCAATACCTTTCTAACGGCGAGAACCAGCCGCCGTCTTAGCAGCAATGGCAGAAGCAGCAACATGGTAAGGGCCGGACCGAACGACCCACCCCCACCGGCACTGCCACCGGTGTTGCCGATGGTGGTGGTTGTTGCGACATCGACAGTGCCCGTAGTTCCATCTGTCGGGTTTGTACTTGTTGGGCCCGACTGTGTTTCGACAACCGCAAGCACCGGATCCTGCGTACTGCTTGTTATCGTAAACTGCCCGTCGCTAACACCCACGACAGAGACGAAACTCGCGCCATTGAGTTCGCAGGTATCCAGACTTGAACTTTGACTTGAGTTACGCGAATCACAAACCAATGAATCTTCAGTTCGGGCAGCATTTGAGTAAACATACAGATCGGCATCACCAGACAATGAGTTTATCTGTACATAGTTCGCACCGGAAACGGTGAAATATTCCTGGCTATTGGCAGCTATAGAGATGGTTTGTGTCTGACCCAACAGCAGCGGTACGGCACCTGAATCTGCAATCAGGGTGTAGTTGGAAGCACTGTATCCCAAGACCTGAATATATGCTGTGCCGAAAGTCTGGGGGGCGCAGGAGTCGATACTTGTTGCGTTTTCTGAGCTACACAGCATGCGCGACCGGGTGTCATCTGCAAAGATGAACAGATCGGCATCACCACTGTTTGAAGTCAGAACAATGTTGTCAGCACCAGTCACCTGATAGAAGTCACTTGCATTGGTAGCGACCGAGCTATTTACCGCGGTATCAAGTTGCAGCGCTGAAAATACAACCGGTGGCACCGGCTCGGGCTCAGGTGGAGGCAATACAATACCCGCTGAAATTTCGCGAAAAGGTGTGTTCTCGGCAAAATATTCAATGCTGTCAGCGTTGTTCACTGCACGTGCAGGATCATTGTTGGCAAGCGCTGAAGCCAGAGCTGCACCATAAGCGTGGTCTTCAGTGCCACCGATTTCATTAAAGTGAGATACCTCATGCAGAATGGTTCCGGCACGTGAGTCTGTACCGAGCTGAGATGCTCGCCAATAGAAGGTGCAGAGATTTACTTCGAAAGGTCGTGTGCGTCTGATGAAGGCAAAGAACGGTTCATCGCAATCGCAAAGAAACTCAACTTCACCACGCTCCATTAACGCTTCAGACCTTTCATAAGTGTCCAGCGCTTCAGCATAGTTGCCACTGTTATAGTCACCGAACCATTGCAGGTAACGCGGAGAGCCGGCGCGCTCATTTACCGGCAGGGTTTGAAGCGCTTCTTTCGCTTCACGTGTAATTTGTTCAGAGGCATCAAAGTCCCCCGGCAGTTCTGCTATCTGTTGTGCACTACAACCGCTGTAGCCTGCCGCCCGCGCAAAAAGTATTTCCGGAGTTGGTGTGAGATCTACTTCTACGGTTCCTGTCTTTGCATACACAGTCTTTAAAGATGCCGGAGCAGTCAGAAGTGCTGATCGGTCCGTGCGATTCGGCTGGAGATTCTGCTGGAAACTGAAAACACCACGAAAGCTGACATAGTGCATGCCCTGGTCTGACAGCTGGTAATAATCCGCCAACGGCACTATCGCAGATCGACTTTCGCCAGCTGCGATTGTAATGAAATCATTCGGCTGGGGCTCAGTACGCCTGATCAACCGGCCACTGAACATCGCACGCTCGGCGTGCAGGCTTTTGTTTTTGCCCTCGCTGTAGGAAACCGCGAAGACATCCTGAGTCAGTTCCGGCTCGAGCGGTGTCTCCCAGCGAAGAAGCGAAATGTCGTCGGAGCTGTTGTTGGTTAGAACAAACTCGACGCCGTTATCTGCAGGACGGATATCTACCGCAAGATCACCCTGACCTGCACCAAAGGCCAGCCCCGGGACGCTTGTCGAAATAACCGCAAGCAATATACCGAGGCGACTCAACAGCTTAGTCATTCAGCAGCTCCAATAAAGACGAATTTCACAACGCTGCAGGATACCATCAGATCCATTGACCGGGCATACAATTTGCTGATTCTGCTGAATGCCCACAGTTTTCACCAGCAAACGATCACACATCGTAATTTTTCTCGCGCAAGCGACTGTTTTAGCGCTCTGTATCCTGGCTTTTACGTTTGCGATCAGCCCGGCAAACCTCGCGGCTCACAAACCAACGGTCAAACCGGTACTGGCACTTCACCAGCAACCTGATTACAAATTCCGGCCACCGCCAGGCTCAGACCTGGGCAATGATGTGTCAACTACGAATTCTCCGGATTCAGACACAGACAAAGTTGAGAGCTCAACTTTTGATGACACCTTTGTAAAACAACAGTGGAGCCTCCACAGCGACCCGACAATCGCAGGTGCCAGCGGTCTGTTTGGATCACAGGAATACCTGACCTCTGCCACCGAAGTGGTGGTCGCGGTAGTTGACTCAGGCGTGATGCTCGAGCACGAAGATCTGCACTTTCTGCCTGGCTACGATTTCATTCACGAACCCACCGTTGGCAATGACGGCGACGGACGCGATCACGATCCGGGTGATCCTGGTGACTGGGTTACCAAAGAAGATATAACTCAACAAGCTGTGAGTGACACCTGCCCTGTCACCGATAGTAAATGGCATGGCACGGCCATCTCCGGAGTTATAAGTGCCACCTTAAACAACGCAACAGGCATTGCTGGTGGTTCACCGTCTGTGTCACTACTACCTGTCAGAGTTACCGGCAAGTGTGGCGGTTACGTGTCCGACTTAATTGATGGCATCCGTTGGGCCGCAGGCCTTGAAGTTAATGGCGTAGCGCTCAACCAGCATCCGGCAAACATCATTAACCTGAGTGTTGGTTTCCCTGGTGCCTGCTCAAACGCAATGCAAAGCGCAATTGACGACGCAGTAAATGCAGGTGCGGTACTGGTTACAGCGGCAACCAACAGTGCGGTAAACCTCGATGACGAACCTTACTCTCCCGCCTCATGTAACAACATCATTACCGTTGCAGCCACAGATCGATCTGGTGCACTTACCTCGTACACTGCTCTGGGGCAATCGGTATTTTTGTCTGCTCCCGGGGGTACTTTTAATGATGGCATAATCACAACTCAGAACGATGGAAATGATTTTCCAATGCCCGAAAGTTCCTACGGTTATCACTACGGTACCAGCATTGCTGCAGCACACGTTAGCTCCACCGTTGCCAACCTGCTGTCATACAAACCAGACCTGACACAATCACAAATCAGACAGCTGCTATCGGTATCTGCAACACCGACCGACTTCGACCCGAGGTGTCGATCCGGTGAATGCGGGCAGGGTCGCCTCAATGCCAATGACGCCATGGAACTGCTGGCCTCTGACTACCTGCTCGAGAACGAACTGCCTGAACTGGAAGAAACACTGGAAGAAACAGCATCAGTTCAACTTGCAGCAGCAAATAACACAGCAGTTGCAGTTGATTCTGTGTTGGCGACATCCACAGATGATGAAGATATCTGGGCCGGTGCCATTGACTGGTACAATTCTCTGCTGTTGGCACTGCTGCTCACAGTGCGATTTCGCTTCGCTCGAAAGAGTTAAAAACTACCTGAATTTTGCGGCGATTTTATCGATAGCATCATGTGCAGACTGCTTGCTTTTATCATCAATGAAAGATGATGAGAAAGAATTTTTAGCAAGCGTCACTATGTCTTCAGGTTGCAGCGCAAGTGCCTTCTGAATCGCCTTAAAGTTGTCTGAGATGTAGCCACCAAAATAAGACGGATCATCCGAATTAACCGTCACCATCATACCGGCATCCATCGCTTTTTTTAACGGGTGAGCCTCAAGAGATGGAATACCCTTAAGCCTTAAGTTGGAGAGCGGACACATGGTCAACGGTGTACGCTCCTTCACCAGTCGTTTAACCAGTGCAGGATTTTCAAACGAGCGATTACCGTGATCTACGCGCTGTACTTTTAAATCATCAAGTACTGCCTCAACATATTCAGCTGGTCCTTCCTCACCGGCGTGTGCTACCGGCATAAATCCCTCACGACGCGCCGATGCAAATACTTTGGAAAATAACGATGGCGGATAGCCTTTTTCGCTTGAGTCCAGTCCAACCCCGTGAATTAACTCTTTGTGCTTACAGGCACAGTGTAATGACTCGAAGGCCTCCTCTTCCGGTAAGTGGCGCAGGAAGCACATGATTAGCTTACTGGTCAAACCGAGCTCTCTTTCTGCCGCCTCCAGCGCGCTGCTAATGCCTCCCAGCACAGTCTCAAATGCAATCCCTCTGTCCGTGTGGCCCTGAGGATCAAAAAATATTTCCGCATGGCGTACCCCCTGCTGATGAACCTTCTCGACATAGGCGTAGGTAAGATCGTAAAAATCGCGTTCTTCTATCAGCACCGACATGCCGTTGTAATATAAATCGAGAAAATCCTGCAGACAGTCAAACTCATAGGCAGCTTCTACTTCAGCAGCATTCCGGTACGGCAGCTCCACACCATTGCGCTTCGCAAGCGCCAGCATCATCTCAGGCTCCAGTGTGCCTTCAATATGCAGATGCAGTTCAGCTTTCGGCACTGCATCAATTAACTTTTCGATATCCATCGTTTTCCCCTGGCCCGTTATTTTCCTCTAACATGTTACCGACGGGTATTATCTATCGCAAAATTCGCGTATACATTAATGTAGCGCTACAAAAGAGATTACCCGTAAGGTGCACCTGCACAGGTAACGCCTGTCAGCGTTAGAGACACTGCAGCCAAGCTAAAAACAGACCACAGTACATGGCCGGAACAAATGACCAGAAAAGCTGAGTTACGCAACCTTCTCCGGAAAAATATACTCTGCGATGAAGCCGACGCCTTAAACCGATTGTTCGAACAGGCGCAACTGAGCAAAGCTGAGCGAGCAACCATCACCGAACTCGCTTCCGCACTGATCACAACCATTCGCGAGGAATCACAACCGCAGCTTACCGAGAGCTTTCTTGCGCAGTACGAACTCAGCACTGATGAAGGCATTGCACTAATGTGTCTGGCCGAAGCACTGTTGCGTGTACCAGACACAGAAACCGTTGATGCACTTATACAAGACAAAATTGCGCCGGCAGACTGGGGCAGGCACCTTGGGCAATCCAGCTCGTCTCTGGTGAATGCATCCACCTGGGCATTGTTGCTTACAGGAAAAGTTATCGCAGAAGACGACGCATCACCGGGTGTTGTGGCAACACTCAGAGGCGCTGTAAAACGCCTCGGTGAACCGGTAATAAGAACCGCGGTTAATCAGGCAATCAGAGAGCTCGGTAATGAATTTGTTTTAGGAGAGACAATTCGAAAAGCGATAGAAAACGCAGAAAAGAATCCGGATTATACCTACTCCTACGATATGCTCGGTGAAGCCGCCAGAACCGAGGCCGATGCAAAGCGCTATCACCTCGCCTACTCACGCGCTATCTCCACACTCGGAGACAACTGCAGGTATGCAACTGTTGCAGAAAACCCGGGCATATCTATCAAGCTTTCTGCCCTGCATCCACGTTATGAATTCGCCAACCGTGAAAAAGTAATGATTGAACTGGTGGCACGCACAAGATCACTTGCAATGCTTGCCCAGTCGGCAAACATGGGCTTTAACATTGATGCTGAAGAAGCAGACCGGCTGGACCTGTCACTCGATGTTATCGAAGCTGTGCTGGCTGAGCCGTCGCTTGCAGGCTGGGATGGCTTTGGCATAGTGGTGCAGGCCTACTCCAAGCGCGCACCGTATCTGCTTGACTATCTGTACGATATGGCACAACGACTTGATCGACGCATTATGGTACGTCTGGTCAAAGGTGCGTATTGGGATTATGAAATAAAACAGTCTCAGCTTCACGCACTGGAGGGCTTTCCGGTATTTACCAGAAAGTGCAACACAGATATTTCATTTGTTGCCTGTGCAAAGCAACTGTTTACCATGGCAGACAGAATATATCCGCAGTTTGCAACCCACAACGCACGCACTGTTGCAGCCGTACTACATCTGGCAAACACTAGCGACACAGACAGCAGACCGAAATTCGAGTTTCAGCGATTGCATGGCATGGGAGACGCACTGCACTCTCACGTAATGCAACAGTACAACACACGCTGTCGCATCTACGCACCGGTTGGTGCTCATGAAGACCTGCTGGCCTACCTTGTCAGACGCCTGCTTGAAAACGGTGCCAACAGCTCTTTTGTTAATCAAATCGTTGATGAATCTATTAGTGTCGAAGAGGTAGCAGCGGATCCTTTTGAACAAGCAGAAAATTCCGATAACGTCAGTCATCCGGCCATTACTAACGCAAGCGAACTGTTTGCACCGAGCAGACAAAACTCTCAGGGGTACTGGCTAAGCGATCCGCTGCAAATAGAAAGCATCAATAAAGAACGCGATGTCTTTAAAACCCATCAGTGGATAAGCAATGAAAACGATAACCCGGCAAGAGAAATTCACAACCCGGCAAACAATGCCGACATTGCAGGCCACTGTCACGATGTAACGGTACAACAGGCAAACGATGCAGTACTGAAAGCCACCTCAGCGCAACCAGCCTGGAACCAGACAAGCTTTGAGGTCAGAGGCGAAATTTTAAACCGCTGCGCAGATAAACTGGAAACTCATACACCGGAGCTGTGTGCAATTCTCAGTCGGGAAGCGGGCAAAACACTGCTCGACTGCATTGCAGAGATACGCGAGGCAGTCGACTTTCTCAGATACTACGCCGTGCGAGGCAACGAGCTTAACAAAGCCCACCACATTGAAGCCCGTGGTGTATTTGTCTGTATTTCACCATGGAATTTTCCACTGGCTATTTTTAGCGGACAAATAGCAGCGGCACTCGCCTGCGGCAACTCGGTACTTGCCAAGCCCGCTGAACAAACCCCGCTTATCGCCGCACGTACGGTACAACTATTTCATCAGGCCGGGGTACCTGAAGAAATTCTGCAACTGCTGCCCGGTGACGGCAGCACCATAGGCAATGCGCTGGTGTCGCACCCGGACATCGCAGGTGTATGCTTTACCGGCTCTACCGACACCGCAAAACTCATTCACCATGCCATCGCCAACCATGGCAATCCGTCTGCGGTTTTTATTGCAGAAACTGGCGGGCTCAACGCCATGATTGTCGATTCCACTGCTCTGCCCGAACAGGCGGTTGCATCAGTGATTGAATCTGCTTTTCAAAGTGCCGGGCAACGTTGCTCAGCATTGCGGGTGCTGTATGTACAGGAAGATATTTACGACAAATTTTTCACCATGCTCAAAGGCGCGATGGACCTACTCGCCTGCGATGATCCGTGGCAACTGAGCACAGATGTTGGACCATTGATTGACACTGACGCTTTTGAATCGGTCGGTGCCTATATAAAATCAAAAAAATCCAAAGTACTACACCAAACCGAAATGGCTGATAGCCAGGGATACTTTATTCCACCAACTCTGATAGATGTAGACGGTATTGCAGATCTTGATCATGAAATATTTGGCCCGGTTTTGCATTTGGCAAAATACGCAGCCGGTGGTTTTTTTAAGGTAATAGAAGACATCAATGCCAGTGGTTATGGCTTAACATTCGGCCTGCATACCCGGGTCGATGAGCG
>CAYLZS010000446.1:0-2777 GCA_964388065.1 uncultured Granulosicoccaceae bacterium | reverse complement strand
CTTCAGAACTTCCACCGGGTAGTTCCTGACCATCACTTTCTACCCGATCAATTTCCTCGCCTTCGCGTTGCAGTGCTGACTGTCCGCTTTCATCCTGCTCAAGGCTGAGTAGCTGCCGCATCAGTTCTGCATTTACTCTGGAATCTTCAAAGTCCGGTTGTTTTGTGAGCGCCATTTGATAGGCCTCAAGTGCTAGCGCGTAATAGCCCATTTTGACGTAGGTATTGCCAAGATTGTGCAACGATTTATGATCATTGGCGCGAACAAAAGCCTCGGCTGCACGCCACCACTGACTTGACTCGTAGAGTGCGACGCCTTTCCATGCCGGGTCGGTGTAGATCTCCGCGGCTTCTGCGTAGTCTTCCTGTTGGAACAACCTGTGTGCTATCAGATTGTCGTCAGCGTGTGCAGTAGCCAGAAAAAGAACAAGCATCAGAGTGACAAATATTCGTTGTTTCAAAGCTATTATCATAAATAGCCTCGTCTAAACAACAACAGCAGCAACGGTATACCCAACAGTAGGATCCAGTGAGACTGGTTTTTCCACTGGAGTGTTGTAATGCCGGACTGTGTCAGTAGCTTTCGATCGATATTTTGCGATTGCAAGTCGAGCTGATTTAAATTTACACCACCGATGGCATCTGCAATGACAAGCTGACCACCGCCGCTGGCTGCCATGGTTTGGGCAATGTCCAGATCAAACGACGTTTCAGCACTTGTCTCGTCACTGCCAAACAAAATGAAATCTGTTTGGTGACCCAGTTGCGCCAGACGGGCTACAGCTGCATTTGCGTTGGTGTTAAACCCGCCGGTATCAGAGAGTACAAATATTCTCGAATTGACAATGTCCGTACCCTCTAAAACAGACAGAGCAAGCGCAAAAGCTCTGGTGGCATTAGAACCGTCGACAGGTACAACGCCATACTCAAGCAGACTTACGTTACTTTTAAAATTGTTGGTATCAAATGAAGGTGGAGCCACAACAAAAGCATCGCCTGCATAGATAATTAACGCGGTTGAATTAGCCACAGCACGATCTGTCAGCGCAAGTGCGGTATCTCGCATTGCAGCAAGTCTTGAGGGTGCAATATCATCAAGTGTCATGGATCTGGACACATCCGCAAGCACTATCCAGCCACGACTATGTTTGAAGCTTTGACTGTCGCTTGCCTGTATTGACGGACCACTCAGGGCAAAACAGGCGATTGCTGCATACAGAAAACCCGGATGCCTGCGTTGCCACTTTGTCGATCCCGATTTAGGAGACTCGCGATGCAGCTCGCCATTCAAAAAGCGAAGTACTATTTGATCAATAATCCGACGCCAATCGTTACGTGTGTTCGAATCAATTAAAAGATAGGCGATTACACAGAGCAGTGCAGGCAAAAGCCACCAGGGGTGCAGCAATGTCATGCCAGCTGCCTCCCGGGTCGTTCAAAAGGTCTGTACTCAATGATCAGTGAAACTGCCAGAAACAACAACGACAGAACGATAAACAGATTGCGAAAGTCCTGTCTTATGATTAACGGCGGGGCGGTAACATCAGCAGATTCGAGGGAATCTATTTGAGAGTAAATTGTCTGTAGCTCCGCGCTGGTATGAGCACGAAAAAACTCACCACCTGCTGCACTTGCAATGGATTTAAGTGTTACCTCATCAAGATCTGCTGACGCTGACTGAAACTGCTGCCCTTCGATGCCTGCATCATCGCTGCCCAGGCCGATAGTGTGCACCGTAATACCCAGTGTTGCGGCAAGTTCTGCTGCATCTTCCGGCTCAACAATGCCCGCGTTACTGGTGCCGTCCGATAACAGCACAATAGCTTTTTCAGTGGCCGGATCATCACGCAGACTTTTTATAGCAAGCCCCAGTGCGTCTCCCATAGCGGTGGTTCTGCCAGCCATGCCAATGCCACTGCCTTGCAGAACAGTATTAACGGAGTCCACATCATAGGTTAGAGGAGATGCTATAAATGCCTCAGAGCCAAACAGCACCAATCCAACCCGGTCACCTTTGCGGTTGCCGATAAATTCACTGGCGATATTTTTAACCACAACCAGACGATTCACCGCTTCATCATCGATAGAAAAATCGCGCCTCTCCATGCTGGTGGAAAGATCAATGAGCAAGGTAATGGCTCTGCCGCTGGCGGCCGTTGCACTACCGGGCTCAGGTTTAAATGGCTGTGCGATAGCGGTTAAGAGTGAAGTCCATGATAGAGCCAGCAGTATCAGCCTGAGTGTTTTTAAACCAGTCCCGCCGCGTTTTTTATTCTGCTCCAGCTTGTTCAGCGATCCTGTAAGGGCAGGTGGAACCAATATAGCTTCATTTGCGGTCTTCTGCCGTTTTAGCATCGTGACAAGTAAAGGCAGCGGCAGCAGCAGAAAAATCCATGGCCAGTTAAATTGAACCGCGCTTAAAACGCCGGGATCAAATTGGCCGGGGGAAAATGGAAATTTGTCACTCACCGTTATTGCGACCTGTACTTACGCTGGATTAAATTTTTGAGTTCATTGAACATCTCAGGTGGCATTCTATGAGCTTGTTGATACTGAGCAGTGCCAAACAGTTGTCCGTTTCCCTCGCTGAAGTAACGCGTCTTAAAAAACGAGTCAAGGTACCGAAGCCAATGATCACCTGACAGGTGTTTGATCTCATTGCTTTTATCATGCGTTATCACTATCCGTTTAAGCAGCGCTGCGGTTTGATTTAAGGCATTAGTATTCTTGCCTAGCTCAATAGTATCCAGCTCGCGCTTTGCCTGTTTGGCCCAGGTG
>CAYLZS010000445.1:0-1800 GCA_964388065.1 uncultured Granulosicoccaceae bacterium | reverse complement strand
GTGGAAACCAATCACCGTTTATATGACGCTGTTTTGGAGCAAAGAAGAGGCTTGGAACAACATGTTTCAGATGCTTCTGCTCGGATAATACAGAGCGCAACGGTACCTAGACAACCGCACAGTCCTAAAAAGATATTAATTCTGTTAATCGCACTTGGCCTCAGTGCAACCATCGGTATCGTTTTGGCGTTCATGGTTAACTCATTCGACAAAAGTATCCGTTCACCAAAAAAACTATTGGAAAAGCTGGGTGTTTCTGTGCTCGGTTGCATTCCTATAGAACCATTGCTGACCAAGCGCAAATCATTTAAGCCACTTCAAGAGTTCAAAGGTAGTAGCGGCTACACAGAATCCATCCGCTCCCTTTCCACTAGTTTGATCTCTCCTAACAGAACGAGTTCGCTCGCAGGCATTGTCGAGCCCGATAATTACAGCAACACTCAGATCCGCAAGATTATAGATTTTAACTCACACGGCTCAAGCGCTGGCAACAGCTACTTGATCGCTTCTGCGCTACCTGGTGAAGGGAAATCTAGTACATCGTTACAATTGGCCCACGCCTTATCTTTGATTGATGATACTGTGCTGGTTGACTTTGATCTGAGAAAAAGATCTTTATCAGACAATATTTCACGACGAACCAGGGCTGGTTTGTGTGACGTTTACCTTCGAGAATCGAGCCTAGACGATGCAATAGACATTGGCGAAAACCGAAGCTTTGATTTTATCGGTGCAGGGGAAGGGGTTGATCCCGAAATAGCTTATAAAATGGCTAACGACAAACAATGGGTAAGCAAGATCTTTAAAGTTCTTGAACAGCGTTACCGATTTGTGATCGTAGATGGTGCACCACTGCAAATGGTTAACGATTCGCTTGCTATTGCCCCGTACGCTTCTGGTGTGGTTTTTTTAGTTAAAGCCGGCAGCACTCCACTCGACCTGGTTGAAGATTGTATCGGGCGTCTAAGATCCATCGAATGCAATCTGTTGGGAGTGGCACTCAATCATTACGATCCCAAAGAAGCCGATTACGGGTACGGGTACGGGTACGGGTATGGATACGGCACTCATGGAAACGGAAGTATGAGCGCTCAAACAGAATAATAGAGCTGGTTAGTTCCTGGTTAATATAATCAAAAACATGTTTACTGATTTATGAATTATTGAACACAATACCAACTCGAGCAAGTCAACCATGGAAGGATAATGATTGCCAATAACTGGATTTATTTTTTAGACCTTACGATATGCTAAAATACATTACTACCGGAGCAGTCCTAAGCGCTGCATTCTTATGGTCATATGTTTCTGATGACCGAATAATAAGCTTTATCGAAAAAGATCTTACTACGCAACTCAATTCAGTGGCGTCTAAGACTCCCAACGACTTATTTGACTACATCGTTGCAGGTCGAGATGTGATTATACAAATACGTGAATTTGGCAGGGAAGATGAAATCGATACTTTACAGCAACAAATTGCAAGCGTAGCCGGTGTAGATAACATATTTCTAGTAGGAAGCGTTGCGAACCCGGCAACTGCTCCAGCAATCGCCGCATTGTCACGTTCAGGTGGCAACAAATTGTTTGTTGAAATTCACATCGATAACAATGTTTTGACTCTGACCGGAAATGCCTCTGACCCTGAAGCCACAGAAATAGTTTTTCAGAAATTAAGAGATTCCAAAGGGACCGAAGTAAACAATCACCTCGACTTCTACCCTGGTATTCCCTCTTCACAGTGGTTAAAGCACCTTAAAATTCACACAAGCAAACTACCGACTACTGGTAACCTATTAG
>CAYLZS010000444.1:0-14758 GCA_964388065.1 uncultured Granulosicoccaceae bacterium | reverse complement strand
TTTGTCCCTCACTGCATGTGATGCTGAAACGCTTGCACTTTTTCAGAGCGACCTGGCCGACGGTGACGATGTAAATATAAATCTCTCTACCGATGACGAAGGCAATATCGTAGTTGGTATCGCAGATGACGATACAGCGCCGATTGAAGATGACGATCCGACATTGCCAGTTGCCTCAGGAGGCGTGCTATTCGATGAATCAGTCGATGGCGAAATTACCGGAGATGCAACCAATCCGCTGGCGCTGGATCTGGCTAACGGGTCCAATGTAGTCAACGGTACAGTGGTTGGAGGTGACATCGACTACGTAACGGTTAATGTGCCAGAAGGTCACGTGTTGTCTGCAATCGATTTACTGAGCTATGAATCAATCGAAAACACTCAGTCATTCATTGGTATTCAGGCGGGCACCATTTTTACAGAACCACCAGTTGACACCGTCGTTGGAAATCTTCTGGGTTTCACTTTGTTTGGTGTGGCATCAGAAGGCAGCAATATTCTTCCGGCCATTGGCAGCGGTGAGGGCGCTCAGGGGTTTACTACGCCACTTGCAGCAGGGGACTACACATTCTGGATTCAGGAAACCGGTCCCAACCCCGCCAACTACTCGCTGGATATGGTGGTATCGCCAGAGCAGCCAGCTGGTGGTACGCCGGCTGGTGATTTGACAGTGACATTAACCAACACATCGTCAAGTCAGCCGATGACACCACCCGTTGTTCTTCTGCACAATGCTCCGGCTGCAGATAATGGTATGCGGCTTTTCTTTCCCGGTCAGCCTGCCATTGATCAGCTGGTTGCTATCGCGGAAGATGGAAACAACGGTCCGATGGTAGAACTGATTGGGTATCTGGTTGATCAGGGTCGGGTGAGTGCATCGGCGGTAGCTTTTGCTGATCCTGCTAATCCTGGACCTTTGCTGCCTGGTATGTCGGCTACTGTGGACCTGGATTTAGCGTCAGAAGATCAGGTAATGTCGATTGTCAGCATGGTGGTATGTACTAATGACGGGTTCTCCGGTGCTGACTCTCATGTTCTGTCATCAGACACCACTGAAACGTTCCTGGCACCTATCTATGACGCCGGCTCAGAGACCAATGTCCTGTCTTTAGATTACTGGGTCCCGCCTTGTGGATCAGACGCCAATATCACAGATGATGAAAATGGCTCTATCACTTTGCATCCGGGCCAGTCGGGTTCGGAAAACCCTGTTTTCGACTTTGCAGAAGGTAGTCGATTCCTCGAGGTAACTATTACCCGTAACTAGGTGTACTTTGTGTTAAGTCGCTGACTTCACTTGTGGCCTGCGGAGCGCTGTCTGGAAACAGACAGCGCTTTTTTTTGTGGCGGCCCATATTATTAATTGATTTAGTTAATTGCCTCAATGCCAACCCACAACCAATCATTACTTTCCACAGCACCTGGGTTTATGGTCCGGGCCAGCTGTTCCTGATGGTCCGCTCGATCGTTGAAGCCACTGGCCCTGTAGACAACCCCGGCTGTTGCGTGTAAATCTGCGCTGCGGTATGGCGTCGTCAACAACTTGTCGAGCACTGTGGAAGCTTCTGACAATTGTCCATTAATGGCGTGTGCCTGCGCCAGCAACACTGCAGACGGTCCGCCCGCGCGTAGTCGATAGTTGTCCATCGCCAGTTGCAGCGCTTGTTTCGGGTTCCCTTGCTGTAGGAAATATTCCAGCGCATGACCCGCTATAGCCTCTGGTATTTGACTGGCCATAGATGTAAAAACATGGTTTGCCTGTTCCAGTAATTCAGTGGCTTCATTATTTTCCAGTCCGTCCCGTTGCAGGAGAATGTCAGCAAGTGCGATCATAAACTGAGGTGAACCGGTTCGGTTGATGAGATCGCGATAAGCATGTTCTGCCTTGTCGGTTCGACCCTGTAGCGCGTCGATTTCTGCGATGTGCTCTTCTACAAGCCAATACCCGGGGAACAGCTCCAGCGCCCGCTGATAATGAACAAGTGCTTCATCCAATCGACCTCTTTCCAAATCCAATATTCCTAACTGCAGTGCTAACCATGATCTGAGCTGAGAGGATCGAAGAGGTGCCCGATTTTCTGCCACTGCAAACCAGTGCTCAGCCACTGCATGGTCACCTGTATATGCGTTAGCTTGCGCGATGCGAATAGCACTGGTGCTGTCCGGATGGTTCTTGTCCAGTTCTTCATAGGTTTGCAAAGCGTTGTCATACTGCCCCTGCTGTAACAAAACATCTGCGCGAATACCTTCTATCTTTGCATTAGTAGGTTTGTTTACGAGAAGTGCTGACTGTGCTGTTAGCAGATCAGGTTCAATAGACGGCAATCGATGCAGGGAATAGTTGAGCCTGGCCCGCAACAATACCGGGCCGTTGCCGTGATCTTCCATTGCAAAAACACTCTGCAATGTGTTCAGCGCCGATGCATAGTCGGTAAATTCACCGCTGAGCCTTGCGCGTTCGAAATACGCTTCAGCCACTTTCGTCAGGTGTAACTCTGAATCCGGGTGCGCAGCGGCAAACGCCTTCTTCGCACTGAGCTGCCTGTCTATTTGGGCTAGTTCTTTCGCGTAAGTTGAGGCGTTATTGTGTGCGACAGATGTTGCGGGAGAGATAACACGTGGTGTTTTCTCTGAAGTTGAGAACAGTGTGGTGTCATCGCTAAAGTGACTATGGAGATTTACAAGCGAATATACACTCAGAGCGTAAACCGCCACACAAGCTGTTACGCAGGTCAGAGCAACGGTCTGCGACAAGCGATTCCAAAACCGTGGTAACAGAGGTTTAGTATCTGCTGTGCGATCCACAGTTGAATAGTTTTTTTCGTGATTCTTGTCAATGAACAACATTTTTATGACTCCCCTGTAGGGCAGGCTGAAGCTTGCCATCAAAGATAGATTGTCCGACACAACCATTGACAATAGTTGCAACAGAGGTGTCGGAGTATTTTATTTCCTGCATCTGTTTTTAAAACTTCAAACCATTGTCAGAATGGCTCTGCCAAAAATGGAAAGCTTGCCGGAAGGGCAACGTCATTGGCTGTTGGATTTACCACACCCACCAGCGCATCAGGTGCGTGTGGTGCGGGATCACCAGTCAGCTCAAGTAGAGCAACAGCAAGTGTTACTGCGATAACCGGGTCTGTCAGCAGACGGCCGTTGGGAAAACCGGCGGTTACTGAAGTATCGAGTTTTACTGTGTCCGGAATGATCAGTGGAACAGCAAATGCTGCACAACTGCCCGTACCATCGCCAACCACTGTGCAGGGTGTTAAGCCAAGACCCGTCAGTTGTGTGTCGAGAGCACCGTGCAAAGCCGTTAGAGAGTTAAGTATTTCCGGTACAAAAGTGCCCGCAATATCGTCTACCGGATCGGACTGATTGTAGGAGTCACTGCTCGCAATGAGCGCTGTTGAAATTGCCGGCATACCGGAACGGTCTATTCTATTGTAGGCACTCGGGTCATCGGTACGGAAATCAAAAGCCTCTGCTGAAGCTAACAAGGGGGCTGGATCATCGTCGCTGCCGCATGCAGCCACGAACCAGGCGGAAGCAAAAACAATTGCCGAGTTTTTTAAAATCCTGTTCATTGTATTATTCCTCAGATGTTTGAAGTTGTTGACCATGTCTGCAGCTGGCTGCCATCAGACTGAATTGCAGTAACCGGAAGTTGAATCGCTATGGCGGTAACATTTAACCCGGCCACGTCATCCCGAGTGGGATCGAACGATAAAACTCCGGTACTAACCGTTTGATTGAATCCGGTCTGATCAAAAAAGAAAGGATCATCAGCAAGTCCCCCCCATGCGGTCAACTCGCTATTGGACAAGATGGTCTCTACTGGCCCTTCAAGCGGTGTATCACCAATACCGGCAACTTGCAGTCCCCAGTCACCCACACTGTCTTGTGCAAAACGTGCAAAGATTTCTATATCTGCGATACCGTCAGCTGGTATCGATGTATCAAAATGAAAACCGTACAGCACATCACGGTCGAAACTGGCGGGCAACCCGGGAGGTGAGAAAGTACCGAAGGTGAGAATCAGGTTTAATTGGTCACCCTCATGCCAAACATAGTAGTCACCTATATCGGCAGTTAGAAAAGAAGTTGCTGTTGGTGCCTCTTGATGATCGGAGGCGTTAATCGTCTGCATAGCAAAAGCCGAAGCAGTGAGTACTCCAAGTGCCATGGCTGTTTTATAAAGTGATTTGGTTTCAATCATTAGCTTTATCCTTGTTGGTATGTATGGTTTATACAGTCACGGGAGCCTGGTGATAAGAGGGTAATAGTCTTGAGCCCGCGCTTGCTATAAAAACACCACAGTGGTGAAAATATTCCGTATGGATTAGAAATTTAAAGTTATTAAAAGGCGGAACTTTCGGTAACGTCGATAGTCGCGCTTGATGGGGAGTATCTTGTCGCGATGGGCTTTTTATTCTCTGCTAAATTGGTCGGTCAGAGGCGCTGGCTAAGGGCTCTGTTGATAACTAAGAATTAACGAAGAGCTAACGAAGAATTAACAAGTAACTAACGATAATTGTTACATATGAGCTGCGGGTCCGAACTTTGGGTCGAGCATTCTCCGGCTAATTGAAGTAACCTGTGGCTTTCGAATTTTTGGGAACGACATGACCAAAACTGCATTGATTACACACCCGGATTGCGTCCGGCATGAAATTGCACCCGGTCACCCGGAACAACCTGCGCGAATTGGTGCTGTGCTTGATGAGCTTGCGAATCAGGGCTTGCAACTAGAACAAATCGAAGCACCGGAGGCGGAAAGAGCACATTTGTTACTTGCCCATCCGAGTGACTACGTCGATAGTATTTTTGATGCGTCACCAAAAAGCGGCTCGGTCCAGCTGGACGCGGATACTGCGATGAATGAATATTCTCTGCGTGCAGCACTGCGCGCTGCAGGTGCTGGAATTAAATCCGTTGATCTGGTCGCGGGTGGCGAGTTTGATAATAGCTTTTCCTGCGTACGTCCGCCTGGTCATCATGCTGAAAAAACTGCGGCGATGGGATTTTGCTTTTTTGGCAGCATTGCAATTGCAGCACTTTATGCATTGCAAAAAGCAGATATCAATAAGGTTGCGATTATCGATTTCGATGTTCACCACGGCAACGGCACCGAAGATCTGATTGGTGATCACGAAGATATATTTTTTTGTTCATCCTTTCAGCATCCCCTGTATCCGGGAAAGTTTGGTAAGAACGTTCCCGGACGAAAGATAAACATTCCACTTGACGCTGGTTGTGACGGTGCCACATTTAAAAAGATCATGCAGTCTGACTGCCTGCAGGCCTTACGCAATTTTAAGCCGGATATGATTTTTATTTCTGCAGGTTTTGATGCACATCGTGATGATCCGTTGGCCGGGCTTAATCTTCTCGAAGAAGATTTTGCATGGATTACCGCAGAACTTAAGTCAATTGCAGATGAATTCAGTAGCGGAAGAGTTGTGTCAATGCTTGAGGGTGGTTACAACCTTGCGGCACTCGGGCGCAGTGCGACGGCACACGTTAAGGAACTGATGAAGTAATCTGTTTTTGGGAGGTTATGGCCTATAAATGGCAATACAAAAAAACACTGATCAAAGTAATTTGAGTGAAGTATGTATGTCTGAAGAAACGGTCACTCTATACCGTCCTACAGGGCCTGAGGAGTTGAAACTGGTAGAAGAGTCAGGGTTTAAGCGCTGGCCTCCACGTCTGCCTGGCCAGCCAATATTCTATCCGGTAACCAACGAGAAGTACGCTAAAGAGATTGCTACCCGCTGGAACACTAAAGATAGTGGCGTTGGGTATGTCACAAGGTTTGAGGTTAAGTCAGCTTTTATGTCTCGTTACAAAATAGAGCAAGTCGGAGCTTCTCATCACACTGAGTGGTGGGTGCCGGATGCTGAGCTACCAGAACTCAATGACAATATTGTTGGATATATCGAGGTAATAGGTGAGTACAAAAAATCATAACAATGTGACGGATTGCGGCGTTTTACATCAGGTGTTTCATACTCATGCCTGTACAGACGCATTGCTGATTGTGCATACGCCGTCCATTACTCGTACCGCCAGTTCAATTACACGAGTGCCCTGAGGAAGGTATTGTGTTTTGTTATTCAAATTTATAACGTTTTTATATGGCGTTTTTTTATTCAGCCCGGCATCAACATTTAGCCTTACCATTACTCTGTCGTTGGGTGGTATTACTACGGTTTCATTGTAGTAGGCGTCTTCAAGGTTCATCAGTGTGTCGTCAAACTGGATGAGTTGTGGCGCGAACCGGCTGGCGGTAATGTAGGTATCTGTCTTGTTATGCATTAATAAATGAGCGCGGGATATGTCTGCACGGCTAATCAATCTGCAGTTGAGTAAATCGCCATGTATTTTGAGCGCAGGTGATGCCGTGTTGATGTCTGCGCTCAGAGGTGTGCTGGCAATAAGAGCCGTCGAGGTTAGACCTGCGAGTATTCTTAGAGTCTGGCGTTTTTCAGAATCTATATTGCCGGTGTCCATGGTGGTGCCAGGTTCAATGGTGCCATGGTCAATAATGTCAGTGTTTTTCATTTGAGATACCTTAATATTGTTCATAATTCACCTTATACCAGGAAACTGGAAAATCGTTGACGCCTTACACTGTTTGACAATCCTACTGTTCGACAATGGATTTGTGCTTTTGTCATAACTCTACAGAGATTCTCCGCAGGCAAATCCTGATGACCAGGCCCACTGGAAGTTAAAGCCGCCGAGGTGGCCTGTTACGTCAACGACTTCGCCAACAAAATACAGTCCGGGTTGTTTTTTTGATTCCATTGTTTTTGAGGAAAGATCATCTGTGTGCACGCCACCCAGGGTTACTTCTGCTGTTTTGTAGCCTTCGGTGCCCGCGGGTACAATCTGCCAGTCGTTTATCTGTCTCGCTATATTAGCAAGCTGTGCGTTGGTGAGTTCTGCAAGTGGTGTGTCTTTTAGTTCGTGCCACCAAAGTGCTTCGAGTTCCAGTACCAGATTTTTTGGCAGATGCTGGTTCAGTATTGTTCTAACCAGGCTTTTTGGTTTGTCTTTTTTAGCGTCGAGCAATAAACTGCCGGCTTCTTCATTTGGCAGTAAGTTAATTGAGATAGATTGTCCCGGAATCCAATAGTTAGAGATTTGCAAAACCACCGGACCGCTTAATCCCCGGTGAGTAAAGAGTACCGCTTCGTTGAAGATAGTTTTGCCAAAGCTGATTTGAACATCGATAGCGTTACCTGACAGGCGTGAGAACATATCCTTAAGCTTTCCATCGAAGGTGTAAGGTACCAGACTTGCACGCAGTGGCTGTACTCGCATATCGAACTGTTTGGCAATTTCGTAGCCGAACGGGGTGGTGCCCATGCTGGGTATAGACAAACCTCCGGTCGCAACCACTACGGCAGGTGTGGTCATGCTTCCAATGCTGGTGGTCACGCGGTAATTGTTGTTGTCAATGTGCTCAATAGTTTTTATATCGCACTTGGTGTGGATTATTGTGCCCACTTTTGCACATTCATCTAGTAGCAAATTAAGAATGTCTTTGGCTTTGTTGTCACAAAACAGTTGCCCGTGTTTGCGTTCGTGATACGGCACCTGATGCTCAATTACCTTGCCTATAAAGTCCCATGCGGTATAGCGCTTTAAGGCGGACTTAACAAAGTGCGGGTTGCTGCACAGGAAGTTATCTTCACTTACATGCAAATTTGTGAAGTTACATCTGCCGCCACCCGACATGAGTATTTTACGTCCAACCTTATTGCTGCGTTCCAGAACACAGACTTTTTTACCACGCAAACCTGCCTGCCAGGCGGTCATCAGGCCTGCAGCGCCGCCTCCCAATACAATGGCATCGTAAGGATCTGTCAATGAATGCATCGATCAGTGAACGGGTGTTCGCTCATGATTCTATGTGGTGAGCTATTTATCACAAGTGTTGCAGCTCAATAGCATCTGGCAGGTAGTGTCTGGCACGAAAGAGCCAGTTTTGCTGGCCGAATAGTTTAGTCGGGTTGTTGTAGGGGCTGACATATTCCCATAGTACATCGCCATCTGGTGTGACTTCGAAAATACAACCTTTTGAACCTTCACAGATTAGTGTATTGCCTGAGGCCAGTCGTTGGCAGCCTCCAATATGTGGTGAGAAGAACGATTGCGGGTTGTCCTTTGATGTATAGCACCATTCAATTTCAAAGGTTTTTGGATTTAGCTCCCACACTTGTGAATGATGCAGGTCAGAAGCGTAAGCTCCATTGGCGAATAGCAGGATATTTCCGTTTTCAAGCATTTGTGCGTCGTGCTGGCCGCTCATTAGATCATTCTGGTAGTGCCAGATTATTTCACCCGACTGGCGGCAGAGTATGAAAATTAAATTCAGTATTTTACAGCTAATCAGGTAATTGCCGTCCGGCAGCGGGTGTACAGTGTTGGTGTGTGATCGGGACCAGCGGTTGGCATTCGGGTGAATGGGAAACTGATCATCTGCCAGTGAATTGAAATTCCACTCCCATTGTATGTTGCCGTGTGTATCTACTTCTCGAATGCATTCACCTGCGATGCCGGTACCGGACTCACTGCCTTTGACGCCACCAGTGATTTTGAGTTGTTCATCCTGTGTTAACGGCGTGTAGGCCAGATAGACCGCGTTGCCGTTTTCCAGTCGCCGTGCATCGTGATGTTGCCAGGGATCGAGATGCTCCCAAACCAGATTTCCCTGCCAGTCGTACTCGCGCATTAAGCCACTGCCGGTCAGCTCCACACCCTGTGGATTCTCGCAACGTTCGTTGACAAAAAGGTTGCCGTCAGGTCGCAGATAGCACCAGTTGGTAAAACCGATACCAACCGACCAGCTGTGTGCCACAGCGCCTGTATAGTCAATCAGATATACTTGGTTGCCCGCTATTGGGTGGAATAGAACATAACCGTCTGTAGCGCCCTGTGTGCTGCGAGTGACGCCTGTATGTTGCAAGAGCACTGGTTGTTGTTCTCCATGGTATGAGGTCTGCTGAGGCGTTTTTTTGAGTCCCTGTACAGAAATATAAACGGATCAATCGATGTCAGTTGAAAACAATAATACACCCGTTTGTGAGTCTGACTTTTATAGTATTGAAACTATAGCGAATCCGGTATCGATCTATACCGAAATGCTGAACCTTGGGTCAGTGGTTTGGCTCAGAGAAAACAGCATACACGCAATTTGTGGCTATGACGCGGTGATATCTGTTTTACGCGATCATGCACACTTTAGTTCGGGCAAGGGTGTATCGATTAACGAAGACGTTAACAAGATGTTAGTCGGGAGTACCCTAAACTCTGATCCGCCGCAGCATGATATCACCCGCAAAATCACCTTTGCACCTTTGTCTCCCAAGAAACTTCACCACGTTCGTGAACGCATAGAGCAAGAAGCAGAGAGCATTGTGCAAACACTGCTTGCGCAAGTTGAATTCGATGCAGCAAGCGAGCTTGCACCCTACTTACCCTTGTCAGTCGTTCGCGACCTGGTGGGGCTCGGTGACTATGGTAAAGACCACATGCTCGACTGGGGTGCTGCGACATTTGAACTGATGGGGGATCCGAAACAGCGCGGTGTATCTGCTGTGGGTAAGCTTAAGAGCATGCGCGCCTTTCTGGAGGATGCCAATACACTGAGCAATCTGGGTGAAAGTGGTTGGGCGAGGCGCGCAACGCAATTAGGTATTGAAAGCGGTATGGAGCCGGCTCGTGCCGCCGAGCTAATGCGTGATTATATAGCGCCGAGTCTCGATACCACAATTTCTGCCATTGCCTACGGTATAAAGCTTTTTGCCGAGCACCCGGAGCAATGGCATAAGTTGCGCGCTGATCGTGACCTGATGAAAAACGCGATTGAAGAAATCGTCCGATTGAATACTCCTATTCGTGCCTTCACTCGTTATGTTGTTGAAGATATCGAGATCGAAGGATCACTGCTGAATAAAGATACCAGAGTGTTGGTTGTATTTGGTGCAGCGAATCGCGATTCAGCCAGATTCCCTAACCCGAACCAGTTTAATATAGAAAGAAAAACCATTGGCCATGTGGGATTTGGTGCGGGTGTACATGCGTGTCTCGGGATGAATCTGGCACGGCTTGAAATGAGCTGTCTTTTTAATGCACTCGCAGATCGGGTTCAGCGCTTTGAGTTAGCCGGATCCACTGTGGCTGGCACAAACAGCACCATTCATTCGTATGCCAGTGTTCCGGTCAGGTGTGTGTTCAAGTAATACCTGTTTGCAGGCTACGATTTATAACGTAGTTCGTCGTAAGACACCATCACGGTATTTTTATAAGCTGATCGTTCTCCAAGCTTATGATAATAGCGTTCAAGGTTGGCAAAGTCAGCACGTGGAATGTCTATATCGTAGTAGCGATACAGCGAATGACCAAAGATAACATCGGCAAGCGTCAGATCGTCTGAAACAAGGTATTGTGAGTTGCTCAGTCGAGTGTCTGCAATCTTTAAAAACTTGTTTAGCTTATCAAGCGCTGCTGCAATTGATTCACTGGATGTTTGTTCAGGTGCCAGTCGTACTTTTGGCCAGAACAACGGAATACTAAAATTCTGTGCAACATTGAGCCTGGCCCATTCTGCCCACATGTCTACCGTTGCGCGCGAAGCCAGGTTATCGGGCCAGAAGTTATTTGGCTTAAACCTCTCTGCTGCATAGGTACTCGCAAGATAGCGACAGATGGCACATGACTCAAACAATGGATCGTTCGAACCATCCTGCAGAGTCGGGACATACCCATTAGGGTTCATACTCAGGTAGTCATCGGTATCGGTAACACCATAGGTGAATCCCGCATCGATTCGGCTGCATTCAAGCTCGAGTTCCTGCAAACACCAAAGAACCACCTGCACGTTCGATGATGATTTTCTACCCCATACTGTGATCATAACGGTATGGTTGCCCCGCTTTCTATTGTCTGGTGAGTTATGGCCTATTGAGCAAATTGTGCTTCAAATGCAGTCTGGAATCTACCCAGGTCCGCCTCTGGCAATTTATTTACCCCGGCGGCAGCTTTGCGACCTCCGCCTGTATCAAACTGTCGGCAGAGCTCGTCTGCACCGTCGCGACGGTTGATTGGAGCTCTTACGCTGACCTGATAACAGTTATTGCCTATGTCGCTTAACAGTGCATGAGCGCGGTCCGGATAGTCACGCGCGAGTTCGTTTCCGTAAACGCCGCTGACGCGTCGTGACCAGCTTTCTTCGGGAAACATAAAAAGTGCACAATTGCTTGTAGCCAGTGACGGGCTGATTGCTTTTGCATTGGCCATATCCTGTTCATAGCCACGCTTTAATTCTGCAAAGTTTTTATCGCTGTTGATGAAGTCAAAAGGGTTTGCGTAGGGCAGTAGTTTTTTAAACAAATCATCCGGCGCGAAGAACAGATCGTCAACCGTTGCACCATAGCCGTTGTAGTTAAGTAGTGTGCCGAGCTCTTCGAGTTGTGATAACTCAGCTTCAGTTAATTTGAGTGGCGCTGCAGCGGTGACAGCTGCGCTATGCAGATTGTCGCCGTAAGCGGCGGTGACTGCCCACAACAGGTGTGCACCGTTAAGGTGTTTGTTGACCAGTAATCCGGTGCAGGTCTCGGCATCTGTATCTATATTTGCATTAAGATTTTTGGCCGCTGGAATATCCCCTGGAAAATGGTGATCAAAATAGATGACATCCGCTCCGGCATCGAGTGTTGATACCAGTGCATCATGGTTTTTATCCATTGATATATCGAGTACGGTGACGCGATCACCGGCACTGGCGGTTACCTGTTTGAGTAAATCAATATCACGCTTTACACCGGTTACCAGTTTTGCATCGCGGGGTTCAGCAAGACGCAACTGTAGCAGTGCACAAATGCCATCTGCATCGCCATTAAAAATATCGTAATCAGCCATTGCTGTTCCCTATATAAATGATTATTTAAACTTCGGTCTGTTGTATTGATTGCCGGATCTCTGAAATTAATTCGGGTCCGCGGTAGATAAAACCAGTATAGACCTGAACCAGTGATGCGCCGGCTTTAAGATAGGCCAGTGCATCATCACCTGAAAAAATTCCGCCACAACCGATTATCGGTATCTCTTTTTGCAACCGTTGCGCCAGTTGTGCAACTGTGTGAAGTGCTTTATCCGTCACTGGTTTGCCACTCAACCCTCCGGTCTCCTGAGCCAGATCCGATGACAGGCCGGGCCGCGACAATGTTGTGTTAGTGGCGATTATGGCATCGATCTTTAGTGCTTTGGCTGTGTCACAGAAGTCATTGATGTCTTGTTCAGCCATATCTGGCGCGATTTTGACAGCAACCGGTACATAGCGGCCGTGTTTGTCGGTCAGTGTTTGTTGCGTGGCTTTGACCTCGGTAAGCAATTTTCTGGTCGCCTCACCGACCTGTAAATCCCGCAATCCGGGTGTGTTGGGTGATGAGATATTGACAGTGATGTAATCCGCCAGCGAGTAGACCTGCTGCATGCATTGCTGGTAGTCCTCGTGTGCACGATCAAGTGGAGTATCCTTATTTTTACCGATATTGATACCCAGCACGCCGTCAAACCTGGTGTTACTGACCTGATCGGCCAGATAGGCAACCCCTTTGTTGTTAAAGCCCATGCGGTTGATTACTGCATTGTCTTCCCGCAGTCTGAACATACGTGGTTGGTCGTTACCTGGCTGTGATCTTGGAGTGATCGTGCCGACTTCAACAAAACCAAAACCAAACTGAGCCAGCTGACTGTAGTAGTCGGCGTTTTTATCGAGCCCGGCTGCCAGGCCCACCGGATTTGGAAATTCGATACCCATCACGGTGCGCGGATTGTCGGTAGCTTTGGTGTCTGCCAGTAAGCGAAGAATCGGCGCTGGTGTTTTTTTTATAGCCGCCAGCGCAAGATCGTGTGAGCGTTCTGCGGGCAGTCTGAAAAGCAGATTTCTGAGGGCCGGGTAAATCACGATCCGGTGACTCGAGGGTGACACATGGAGAAAGCTCGGTTTTGAATGCCGCGAGTTTACGTGCAACAGAAGCGGCTTGCAGCGGAATTGTGATTGCCGGTGTCACACGCTGACATCAGCCGGCCGATTAGGCGTAAACTAGCCGGGTGAACGTTTATCCAGACACTTTGCCAAAAGCGCTTGCCAGTGGAATCGCGCCAGTCTACATGATTAGCGGCGACGAGCCGCTGCAGCAGATGGAGGCCGCTGATCAAATTCGCGCTGCCTGTCGCGCGGC
Source organism: uncultured Granulosicoccaceae bacterium (assembly GCA_964388065.1). Taxonomy (GTDB): domain Bacteria; phylum Pseudomonadota; class Gammaproteobacteria; order Granulosicoccales; family Granulosicoccaceae. The sequence goes on along the minus strand of CAYLZS010000444.1, from coordinate 1,499 downwards.
GGGTTTTACCGGGACCGAGCGGTATCAGGTAGATAATGCGCGATCGTTTGACTGGCAGGCACTGGCGATGTCGGGCAATACCATGTCTTTGTTTGGCGATAAAAAAATTGTCGGCTTGCATATTCCGTCCGGCAAGCCGGGTACGGAAGGTTCCAAAGCTCTGAAAAAATGGTGTGAAGCCCCACCGGAAGATACGGTACTGCTTATCACTACCGGTCGACCGGAAGGCCGCATTCAGACCAGTGCCTGGTTTAAAGCGATTGATAAGGCAGGTATCACTATGCAGGTCTGGCCATTGTCATCTGCAAAAACACGGGGCTGGATTGAACAACGCATGCAGGCAGCTGGTGTACAGGCGGATCCGACATCTATCGACTTACTGGTTGAGCGTGTTGAAGGTAATTTACTGGCTGCGGTTCAGGAAATAGAAAAGCTTGCAATTCTCTACCCCGGTCAACCGGTTGGGCCACGGGAGGTGCTTGCCTGTGTTACCGACAGTTCGCGTTACACGATCATTGATCTAATAGACGCAGCGTTAAACAATGAGACTTCACGTGCCATCAAAGTGCTGAACGGATTGCGCGCCGCCGGCGATGCACCGGTTTTAATTTGTTGGCATCTCAGCAGCGAAGTGCGCAAGATAAATTCGGTGATAAGTCGCATCGATAACGGCGAAAATCCATCCCAGGCAATGTTTAAATCCGGAGTCTGGAAAAACAAGCAGGCGCTGGTTGGCAAGATAATCCGTGAACGTAAACGTGTATTCTGGCTACGGGCAAGTGCAGACTGCAGCTACCTTGATCTGTTATCGAAAGGCATGGCAAATGGTGAGCTGTGGACCGAAATAGCGGCGTTTGTGACCAGACTGAGTGGCTCGCGCTGGCCATTGGTTCGCGTTAGTGATATCAATTGAAATTATGACAAAACCCCTGTGTGTGCGATGTGAATAAAGAAACCAAACTAACAGTTAACAATGATTTGCCTGCAACAGAGGCATTGCCTGAATACATGCAATCTCTGGGTGTTCGTGCGCGAGCAGCAAGCCAGCTTATTGCGAATGCAGATGGACAGATTAAAAACAAAGCACTCAACGCAATTGCGACTGCGTTGCTGGAATCACAGCCAGCGCTTGTTGCAGCAAATAAAAAGGACATGGAAGCCGGACAGGCATCAGGTTTGGCTGATGCGCTGCTTGACCGGCTTGAGCTGACACCTGCAAGAATTGAAGGCATGGCGAATGGATTGCGACAGATCGCATTATTGCCCGAACCCATTGGGGAAATCAGTGATATGAAATATCAGCCGTCTGGTTTGCAGATCGGCAAAATGCGAGTGCCGCTTGGTGTGATTGGAATCATTTATGAGTCGCGCCCCAACGTCACCGCCGATGCAGCAGCTCTGTGTCTTAAAGCAGGTAACGCGACAATACTGCGTGGTGGTTCAGAAGCGATCAACTCAAACAAAGCGGTGACGGAATGCATTAAGCGCGGACTTGAATT
>CAYLZS010000443.1:0-3522 GCA_964388065.1 uncultured Granulosicoccaceae bacterium | reverse complement strand
GGATTCCAACAAATACCTGAAAGAGGAAGTAGAAGAGCTGAGTGAGTTTTTAAACAGCTTCATGACTGAATAGATTTGCTCTGGAAGAGCAGCGGAAACAGGGTTACTTTTTAACGTTCGCTCGATGCACCCTGGCTATATATGTTAGAGGGAAATTGAAATCCGCTAATTGCGCTCGATAGTGCTTCAAGAATGTGATAACGAAAGACCCCAAATGTGGTTGGAAAATGCCGTCTCCAGATTCCTTTAACTTTATTTGAAGGCACATAATTGAAAACTGACATTCAGGTAGCCGTAGTTGGCGGCGGTATTGTCGGCGCTTCAGTCCTGTACTGGCTTGCGAAACTCGGATGGACCGACAGTTTACTGATCGAACGCCGCGAATTAACTTCCGGCAGTACCTGGCATGCCGCCGGAAACACCACATACTTTGGACCCTATGCAGAAATGACACGTCTGTTCGCAGGCTCAATCCGAACATATCTACAGGCGGAAGAAGAAAGCGGCCAATCAATAAACTTTCACCAGACAGGTTCCCTTCGCGTAGCAACAACTAAACGTGAGCGCGAATTATTTCACAGCTTTGAATCCAAATATCAAATGCTGGATATCCCGTACCATGTCGTCGAGAACGATGTAATTGAAAAACTACATCCCTGTATCAATACAGAAGACCTGTTTGGTGCAGCACACACACCCACAGATGGTCACGTCGACCCGAGTTCCACCACGCAGGCACTTGCAAAAGCCGCACGAAATTTTGGCGCTGATGTGCAGCGACAATGTCCGGTAGAAAGCATCACTCGAGATGGCGATAGTTGGCTATTGCAGACACATAACGGAGATGTTCGTGCCGAGCACGTTGTTATAGCAGCATCGTTCTGGGCGCGTGAACTGTTGCAACCACTCGGGCTGAATATTCCACTGTATGCCACAGAGCATCATGAAATGATTACCGAAAGTGTACCGGCATTGACTGAACTTGAGAATGAAGTACCAGCATACCGTGACTCTTATGTCTCTTGCAGCGTGCGACAGGAAGCACAGGGTTTTCTTGCAGGAGTTTATGAAACCGACCCGGTGTTCTGGGCGCTGGATGGCATACCCAAAGATTTTCGTGAAGAACTTTTACCACCCAATACAGAACGCCTGATGGGTCACCTCGAAAAATTAATCGATCGAATACCAGCGTTCGGTGAAGCGGGTATAAAAACCATCAATAACGGTCCCATGTGCTGGACCCCGGATGGACTGCCATTACTCGGCCCTATCGGAAAAGATGCCGGACTTTGGCTGGCATCAGGATTCAATGTAGGCATTGGCACCGGAGGCGGATCGGCAGAGTTTCTGGCTCACTGGATGGTAAATGGCAGGCCACACTTTGAACTGCCCATCGTGCATGCCGACCGGTTTGGCAATAACATGACACGCGACGCTGCCATAGAGTCAATCAAGGCTTGTTATCGTCAGGGATATCGTTTGCCAGAGCAGATCTAACGATTTTAAGCCGCCACCTTACCCTTGCGCCCCAATCCGTCATACATATCCAGCAACGAGTCAAACCAACCGGCCACCTTTGTGTTGCCGCTTATGTAGTCAACGCTCGATGTTGTGTTTAACCATTGCAAAGCACCAAACACCACATAGTCTGCAAAAAGCGGCGCGCTGCCGCCAATATAAGGTTGCTTTTTCAGTGTCAGCTCTAACGGTGTTAGAGCCTTATTCAATGCCTCTGCATTTTTGGGGTGTTTTGATGAAAACTCTTCAAGCGTACAACCGAACATCTTTTCACGACTGGTGCGAAAAAACTCCTGATCCGCAGGTGCCAGAGAATTGTGGATGTCCATCAGACACAGTTTGGCCACTTCCGGATGTAGTGAAACCTGCGACCAGTTGATAATTTGCAGAGACAACGCTTCGCCACCTTCGCCGCCAAAAAGGCTTGGTTTATCGGCATAGTTTTTTTCAAGATATTTTGCGATCTCGTAGCTCTCTTCAACAACCGTCTCACCATCGCGGATAACCGGTATCCGCCTTGACTCACCACCTTCTGTACTGGCTACTTTGGTGAAGGGTACAGGGATCGTTTCCCATGGCAGCCCTTTGTGTGCCACAGCCATACGAACTTTCCAGCAGTGTGGACTGAAAAGATGCTTCGGGTCAGCTCCGCATAACTCATAAATCTGAATGGTCATTGTTTGTTCCCGTCATTCTGGTGATTTGAAAATATCTAAATTACACTTTAGCACAGCTGCCTCGCCCAGAGACGCACCAGCATGCCTTTAAAGCTTCTCACACGCCATCAAACCGACAGCGAATTTCTTATCACTTCAAAATTTTCCTGCTCTTGTTAGTTTCATGATTCGGTGTAATAGTGCAGTTATTGTTATTTTAAAGTAACTCCAGATGAAATTGATAGCTGCAACTGCAGGCCTTGTATGTCTGTTATATATTACCGCCACATTAAGCCTGTATTTAATGCAGCGTAAATTCATCTACTACCCGACACCTGTAGTCAAGCATCAACTGCCTGAGATAGTAATTGAGGCGATGGATGGAGCTCAATTGAATATAGTCGTTGGCAACGCCGGTAAAAATGAAGCTGTCATCTACTTTGGAGGCAACGCAGAATCCATTGCCAATTCAGCGCCGGATCTGGTAGCTCATCTGTCAGATAAAACAGTATATTTAGTGAATTATCGAGGATACGGGGGCAGCGACGGTACACCCACCGAATCCGATTTGTTCAAAGACGCAGAAGTGATATTCGATAAAATCGCCACATCTCACTCTACAGTATCTGTTATTGGCAGAAGTCTGGGCACCGGTGTTGCAAGCTGGCTCGCTACACAGAAACCGGTTAAACAAATGGTGCTGATCACACCTTTTGACAGTATCCTGAACATAGCTAAAAAGGCCTATCCCGTTTTCCCCGTAGGCCGGTTACTGAAAGATCAATACAGATCCATTGAATATGCACCTGATATAAAAATTCCGGTTTTAGTTATATTGGCAGGTCGTGACAGAGTCATACCTTCCGATTCTTCACATAGACTGATTCAGGCGTTTTCACAGGTGGCCGAAGTCAGTGTGCTTGAAAACTCTGACCACAATAATCTGCAGACGGACGATACATTTTATTCGCTTATTAAGGATTTTTTTATTTAGCTACCGCGTTCACCATTGCTGTTAACCGTCAGATCATGTGGTTATGGAATATAATTAAGAAAAGCAATTCGAAATGAATATAATGATTCAATCGATTTAAGTAACTAGTCTATAGCGATAACTTGGTCTCAACACCGATAAACGGTCAATATGAATCCAGCCAAACTATTTCTTCTATGCGGTAGTGCATTCGCAGGACTGGGTGTGATTCTCGGTGCCTTCGGCGCACATGCCCTGCGCAAATCTTTGGATCCGGCAATGTTATCTGCCTGGCAAACTGGTGTGTTGTATCAAATGATTCACGCACTCGCATTAATAGTACTGGCGATCCTGGTGAGAGACACACCGGATAAG
>CAYLZS010000442.1:0-10782 GCA_964388065.1 uncultured Granulosicoccaceae bacterium | reverse complement strand
ACCGCAATCCGGGTGCTCGTATTATTTACGATGTGAAATGCTCAACACTGCTGCCAAAGGCAATCAGTGAGGCTGGGGGTGAGCCTGAAATGTGGAAGACCGGGCACTCCTTTGTCAAAGCTCGTATTAAAGAAACGGGTGCGGCACTCGGCGGTGAGATGAGCGGCCACATCTTTTTTAAAGAGCGCTGGTACGGGTTTGATGACGCGCTTTATTCAGCCGCCCGATTACTCGAAATTCTCTCCCGAGACGATCGTCCGGTCAGTGAGATTTTTGGCGAAATTCCAGACAGTGTAAATACCCCTGAACTTGGAATTAAATTTGAGGAAGGCGAACACCATAAATTCATGCAGGCCTTCATTGAAAATGCAAAATTTGACGGAGCTAAGCTGACCACGATTGACGGCATTCGAGCTGATTTTGATAAGGGCTGGGGGCTGGTGCGTGCATCTAATACCACACCATCTCTTGTAATTCGCTTCGAAGCTGATTCACAATCAGACCTTGAGCAGATTCAGGCAAACTTTCGCACCGCAATGCTGGATGTTAACCCGAATATCGATCTGCCTTTTTAGACACCCCCTTTCAGGTGCTGAGTTGCTGGCTGTACGCGGCAATCTGAGTTAATTGCCAAGGGGTTTGATGGAGAGCCCCTTGCAATCTGATGCTGCACACAACACTGCCCGTGTCCTCAACGAGGCACTGCCCTATATTCAAAAGTTTGCGGGTAAAACCGTTGTCGTCAAATATGGTGGCAACGCGATGGTCGACGAGGCGCTAAAGCACAGCTTTGCCCGCAATATTGCCCTGATGAATCAGGTCGGTATTCACACCGTTGTAGTGCATGGTGGCGGACCACAAATCAAAGAATTATTATCGCAACTTGGCATCGAAACCGAAACCATTCAGGGCATGCGCGTCACTGATTCAGAGACAATGGACGTTGTCGAAATGGTGCTTGGCGCTAAGGTAAACAAAAGCATTGTCACTATGCTGAGTCAGGTCGGCTGTCCTGCAGTGGGACTCACCGGTAAAGACGGAGGCCTGATTAAAGCGATACCGATGGTGCTCAACGAGGATGCAGACCTTGGCCAGGTGGGTGAGGTAGAGGCGGTAGATAAATCAATTCTTGAAACCTTGCGACAGGGTGGATTTATTCCGGTTATTGCACCTATTGGTGTCGGCGACGATGGACGCAGTTACAACATAAATGCTGATCTTGTCGCCAGTGCTGTCGCATCGACGCTGAATGCCGAAAAGCTGCTGCTCCTGACAGATACAGCGGGAATACTCAATAAAGAAGGCGAGCTTTTATCCGGCTTGATACCCCATGACATCAATGCACTGATTGATGATGGCACTATAGTCGGTGGTATGTTGCCGAAGGTGAATTGCGCGTTGCAGGCGGTTGGCAGTGGTGTACAGACCGCCACCATTCTCGACGGTCGGGTGGAAAACGCGGTGTTACTGGAGCTCTTTACCGATACTGGTGTCGGGACGCAGATTAGAGCGTCGGTAAAATAAGTAAAACCAGATGCGGTTCTTTGGTGTTAACAAATACACTATACGCTGCGTGAGCGCTTAGTGTGCTGTTGTCTAATCGCTGTAAGCGGTAGTCGTGTTTAGTCGCAGTTCTCGATAGCGCAACAGGTCGCGATCGAACTGACCCATGATCTGTCTTCTTTCTCTGAGCTTTGATTTGATCAGTGCATTGGTACTGTCAATACTTCGCAATACCGCAATGCGGTCAGAGTCGAGGGCAGTGCTTGGGGTGAGGTCACGCTCTACTCGTTCTTCAATTCGTCCCTCGATTGAAATCAACCGGGTGTTCAGAATAACCAGCTGGTCGTGCATTCGGGAGATAGCACCGTCTATATGGATTACTCGCTTGTCGCGAGTAGTGATTAAGTCAGACTCATGAGGGAACGCCTTAAGGAGTGCATCGTCGCGTTGCTTTCTCTCTCTTTCAATCCGCGCCTGACGATCCAGCTCAATTTGCTCTTGCTGACTCGGAATGGTTTTCAGCGTCACCCCTTGCTCGCTCAGCACCTGTGCGGACTGTTCGAAATTGGACGGAGGTGGACGGTCCTGGTATGAAATATTTCCGTCTTCATCGACCCATTTGTACCAACGCGCGTTGGCTGGAGTCGCGATCAGTGCCAGACCAGTGACGACGGCGATAGTGGCCGCACCACGGGAAACCCAGTGATTCATTGCTGACTTCTGAGGTCTAGCTTTGCCGCTTTCTGCGTCTTGTTGAATTTCTGACTTCTTCACTTCGAAAACCCGGTTTTCGTTAAGATTCGGCTTGTGCTGTCCGTGGGCAACGGCGCTGCTGTAAGTGGCGTTGCTATGCGTCTGTGTGATTTATAGCGGCTGAAAAAAAAAATAGTTGAGCGATAACACGGAAAATTGTTTTGTTTTTGTTTTGTAATGCAGCAGCTATATCTTCGGGAGGATTTATTTTTATAGAAAATCCTGCAGATTGTGCGAATATCCGCGGATTGATACGGGGTCAGCTATGAAAATAATCACGCTCAATTGTAATGGCGTTCGGTCTGCCGCTAAAAAGGGCTTTTATGACTGGATGAAAAACCAGCGGGCAGATGTGATTTGCCTGCAGGAAACCAAGGCGCAGGAACATCAGCTGGGCGATGAAGTTTTCAACCCGCGCGGATATCACCGCTTTTTGCACGACGCCGAGAAACCCGGCTACAGCGGCGTTGGGGTTTACAGCAAGCACAAGCCAAAGCGGGTGATTGCCGGGATCGGAGACGAGTTGATAGATCGCGAAGGCCGATATCTCGAAGTGTGTTTTGAGAACTTGTCTGTTGTGTCACTGTATATGCCCTCCGGTTCCTCCGGAGATATTCGTCAGGAATTCAAGATTCGAATGATGGGGATTATGCTTCCCCATCTGCTGAAACTAAAAAAAAGAAAGCGCCAGTATGTAATTTGCGGTGACTGGAACATTGCCCACACAAACGCAGATATTCGCAACTGGCGGGGCAATCAGAAAAATTCCGGTTTTTTACCCGAAGAAAAAGAGTGGCTGACAGAACTGTTCGATAAATACGGATACGTCGATGCGTTTCGAACCCAACCACAGAAAGAACATGAATATACCTGGTGGTCGAATCGCGGGCAGGCCTACGCCAATAACACCGGATGGAGAATCGACTATCAGATTACAACGCCGGGGCTCCGTGATTGCGTGAAAAAAACATCAGTCTATCGTGAAAATCGCTTTTCCGATCACGCACCGCTATGCATTAATTATGACTTCGATATTAAAATATAGATGGTGCTACTGGTAGTTGTCAGTCACCAGCTCCAATGGCGGTTTCACAGAGGCTGTGTCGGCAGATGTGTTTGATTGGTTTTCGTTACTGTTTTCGTTTCCGGGGTGCCGGTAATCAACAGGGAATTGGCTTTCAATGGGATTTCCTGGCCGCCATGCTCTTGCAGACAAGGCCTGATTGATAGCGTCGGCAAGTTCATTCATAAACTCCTCTCGCTTGTTGTCACCTTTTATGCGCTCGCTAAGCCAGGGCTCTTGTACGATTTCACAGTAGGTATGATCACTCATTCTCCAGTGAATAACGTACCACGGTTTCATATCGTTCCAGACTTTTATGCCCAGCAGAATACTGGCGATCAATGGCAGATAAACAAGAAAAAATCCGCTCGACTTACTGTCCAGCAGATCGATTGTCACGATGACTAAAAAAACCAGCAGACTGATAAACAGCAAAGACTTACATAATCTGCGATTAAAGATAGTTGTTCGGTAGAACTGCTTGTGCATGCTGACCATGTGTTCAAACATATACGTCTTCAGCATCAGGTCGAACGGGTCAATATAGGCAAGGCGTGTGTCTGTAACCAGTACCAGACCTTTGCGAAAAATTTCTTTTTCACCAGGAAATAAGTGGATCGGCTCAGGCTTTGGTGAAAGCCAGTCACCAAACTTTTCTCTGCGGCTTTTTTTGTTGGATGGTGTGCTCTGTTGATTGTTGGCAACAGCAGAGTTATTACTCTGCCGTTTATCGCGAGAGAATTTTTTTAACGAAAACAGTGAAGGCAGGTTGATCTGCATTATCTATCCTTCATTAACTACTGTGAGCAATCCGTCCATGTTTGATTGCAGCGATAAATTTGTGTTGGTGTCGGGCTTCAGTTACACCGTCGACAGTTAACCGCGGTACCAATGAATTTTACCTGTTAACTGTCTTCCAAATCCATTGCACCAATTACATCAAACGGAATGGGTTTCGGCCAGGTGGCGACTTTAACCGTACCGGACAACGCATAATCGAGATTAAGGGAATTACCCTTTATCAACGTGTTTAGCGAGCTGGTCAGTTTGGTGAGGCTGGCAGTAACATCCAGAGATAGTCGTGCCTCGCTGTTTGCGCCAATGACGACTGAATGATTACTTTTACCGTTAGCGATGTTGGTGTCGTTGAGCCTGGCGACGAAATCTACCGATTCAACGGGCATCTCAAAAGCGTTTGGGTTGATAACCTGGAGTTCAAAGCGCAGCCTCTGCTCGGTCACGCTGATATTCAACGGTTTTACTCCAACCAGCTTGATAATCGGCTTCGCCGGCTTGGTGACAACAGAGGCACAGGCTGAGAGGCTCAGAACGATGATCAGGATAAATAACTGGCCGGGCTTTGTGATATGCACTTGATTATCTCCAGTGGCGATGCGCTATACGCGATTGCTGGCCTCTGTTAGTGAGTTGTCAAGTCTACAGAAAGCTTTGGGAGTGTATCACGAACCTGGTGCTGGTTACCGTGTGCGCTGGCATGTGATGAGTGAAAGGCATCCAGGTTTTGGGGATTGATCTGTCTGTCGTGGTCAAAGCTCTGAACCACTGACGTGATCGGGTGATGAGGTGCGGGTGGGAAGGGGATCAACCCGCTGGAAGGAATTGCCGTGTCCGGCCGCCCCGGGTTCAGATGTTACCAGGGTCAGTATGAGCAACCCTTTACTGTTACCCAGTAGGAGGGTTGCTCGTACGTGATTATTGTTACTGCAGAATTTTCTGCAACTCGACAAGCTCTGCTGCCGCCTGTTCGAGGATCAGCTGAGGATTTTGCAGGTCGATACCAACCTGTTGCAGCTTGCGTGGCAGGAGCAGGTTTACAACGCTTGGTACGGATTTGTTTTCACCTTCCGGCAGCTCACTTTCGATGGTTAGCAGTGCAGCTGTTACAAGATCAGCGTAGGTGATATCACCGGTGTGGTTGCGATAAAAATCACGTGCAGACTCTGCGGCTTCTATGAAGTTTTCGTTAAAGCCCCAGGCACCTAGCAGCCAGCTGCCTACCGCGACTCGGAGGTTGCGTGATGATTCTGCCAGAGATTCTGCATCGTTAAATACTTCCGGGTTTTTGTTGGCGTGATCTATTACTACCAGTTCACCGATATCTGCCATACGACCAATCAGATGAGCGCGCTCGTCTGTCAGGTGAGGAACTGACTTGGCAAATACTTTACAGATTGCAGCCGTCAATGCAGCGCGACGCTGATAGTTTGCCATGTGTTGTTCAATCGCAGGATTTGCCGCTTCCCACTGTTGATCAGCTGGAATTTTAACTGCCAGCTGTTTAACGCTTTCAACACCAAGTCGGGTGATTGCACCACGCATTGTCTGAGTTGTTTCACCAGCTGTGAGCTTGTTAGCTTCGTGCATAGTGTGAGCTGTCAGCGCCGGATCTGCCGCCAGTGCCAGTGACAGTTCGGGTATCCCCATGGCACTTTGATTGACAATCGTTGCGATCTTTTTACCAACTTCACCCTGACAACTCAGATTAACTGAGCGCTGATCAAATGCTTCAACAATGCTGTCAAATACTACGTTGTCGTTTTCATAGACCCGCACGTCGTGTGCTTTGGTGGCGTTCTTTTGTTGTTCGGCAAGCAGAATGTCGAAAAGCTCTTGTCCGAATCTCACCAGTGTCGCAGTGGTTTTTGAAGCGATTGTATGGTGCTGGGTAAATTCTTTTAGAACCGGTTGATTGGCGCGACTGGTGTTTGCATCCACTACATCCAGATCTTCTTTGTCCTTGGCATTGCGAACTTCTACCTGACCTTCAAAAATGTAGGTGAACCAGCGGTGTTCTTTGTTTGCAGCAAGTGCTGTTGTGCGATTAACACTAACCATCGTTGCAGATTTGCAGATAGTTAGCCTGTTAGCCTCATTCAGTTCCGAAATTGGAGTCAGGCGACTAGCGAGAGAAAGCAGTTCGCTTAAGTCATTACCTTCGTAGTCGGCTACAGCTGATGATTTTGAGTCGAAATTGAACACGGTCTACGCCCATTGTTTTTATTGATGCTTTGGGACTCCATCGGCGGCTGATTGTGAAGGTTTAGGGATTTATTGTGCACCGTATGAATTTGGCACATTCGCTAACAGATTTGCTAACAACAACCCGCACGTGACCGCTGGTCACCTGATGGTGATCAGGGTTTTGAAGGCCATCAGGCTGCGGCGAGTTTGGTTTTAAGACTGCACCGTGGTGACGCTGCGGCTAAATGTCCCGGGCTGGGTTGTCAATGCGGCGCAGTGGCTTGGGAATGCTAAAAGTTACCGACTCGACCACACCTTCCACTTCATTCACGCAGGTAGCACCAATAGACTTAAGGTAGTCAACCACCGGCTGCACCAGTTCTTCCGGTGCAGAAGCCCCTGCTGTGACACCTACCTTTTTGCGATTCTCGAGCCACTCCGCTTTGATTGCCGATACATCGTTAATTAAATAGGACGGTATGCCTGCTCGTTCTCCGAGTTCTCGCAATCGGTTAGAGTTAGAGCTGTTTTGTGCGCCAACCACCAATAAAATATCGGCATCCTGACACAGAATTTTCACCGCATCCTGTCGATTCTGGGTGGCGTAACAGATATCGTCCTTGCGCGGAGCCGCAATTGCCGGAAAGCGCTTCCTGAGCTTTTCTATAATGTCGTGGGTATCATCTACCGATAATGTGGTCTGTGACACAAACGCCAGTTGTGTTGGATCGGCTACTTCCAGTGTTTCGACATCTTCCGGACTTTCAATAAGCAGGATTCGACCACCCCACTGAGTGTCGTATCGGCCCATCGTGCCTTCAACTTCGGGATGACCGGCATGACCAATCAGGATAACCTCTCGGCCTTCCTTTGCATATTTAACCACTTCTATATGGACCTTGGTTACCAAAGGACAAGTGGCGTCAAAAACTTGTAGCTGGCGGGATTCGGCCTCGCGTTCTACAGCTTCTGATACTCCGTGTGCTGAGAAAATCACGGTGTTGTCGTCTGGTACTTCATGCAGCTCTTCAACAAAGACTGCACCTTTGTCGCGCAATCCATCTACCACGTGTTTATTGTGAACCACTTCATGTCGAACATATATTGGCGCACCAAACAGCTCCAGGGCACGTTCTACAATTTCAATCGCACGATCAACACCTGCACAAAACCCTCTCGGGTTAGCCATCAAAATTTCCATAACACTGTTACCTTTTAGCTGTTGCCGGCCGTTGAATTTTTTTCAGGTTCATCTTCTATAAAAAACGAACTTAACAATATAAGTGCAGTGCCGGTAAAAATAGCGGCATCAGCAATATTAAAAGCGGGCCAGTAGTAAGTGCTGCCTTTCCAGTTGGCGAACCACTGAATAAAGTCAATCACGTATCCCAGCCTGATGCGATCAATAACATTGCCGATTGCACCACCCAGCACCAGCGCTAATCCAAAGCCTAACCATTTTTCATGGGCTTTCAAGCGACAGAGCCAAACAATGAGAACAATGCTTATTATCACAGCTACGGCGGTAAAGAACCATCGTTGCCAGCCGCCTGCGTCGCTTAGAAAACTGAAGGCTGCACCGTGGTTGTACATCAGGGTGAAGTTGAAGAAAGGCATCACCGGATTTTGTTCATGAATCTCCAGCTGCGTGTTAGCGGTGATCTTGGTGATTTGATCAAGAATAATTGCCGCTATCGCGATGCCAAAATATATCTTCTTCATGCCGTTATTGTCGCTGTTATTCCAGGTGATTTTGCGGTCAGGTAAAACGGCGAGGCTCGCCATCACCGTCTACGTTTTGTACACAGCGAGCACAAAGCTCGGGGTGACCGGCGTCGGTGCCGACGTCTGATCTGTGGTGCCAGCAGCGTCCGCACTTTGTGGCTTCTGATGCTGTGGCCGCAATCCAGAGTTCGCCGGTTTCAATTTCCGCCTTTTCGGCATTGGGTGTTTTACTCGACAGGTCCTGTACGGTTGCCTCTGAGGTAATAAGCAGAAATCGCAGTTCATCATCAAGCTTGCGCAACAGAGTCTGGGTGTTTTCGTCGCAGAACAGTGCAACACTGGCATCGAGGGAACCGCCAATTAAACTGTCGACGCGGAGTTTTTCCAGTGCGCGTGCCACAGCAATTCTCACTGCGACAATCTGATCCCATTCTTCGATGTTGTAAAGCGCATCGCTGCTCAGTGGCTGCAGGAGCTCATAGTACGTCTCAGTAAAGACGGTCTCACTGTGCTCACCGGGCAGGTGTTGCCAGATTTCCTCTGCGGTAAAAGACAATACCGGTGCAATCCAGCGCGTCATCGCTTCGGCAATATGATACATAGCCGACTGTGCGGAGCGACGTGCATGGCTATCTGCTTTGGTGGTGTACTGCCTGTCTTTTACGATGTCGAGATAAAAACCACCCAGCTCGGTTGTGCAAAAATTGTGTAGTCGTTGATAGACCGTATGAAACTGGTAGTCTTCAAATGCTGCATGTATATCGTTTTGCAGTGCCAGTGTGCGATCTATTGCCCACTGATCGAGTGCCAGCATATCTTTAATTTCAATCAGATCGGTTGCCGGATCAAATCCATTGGTGTTAGCCAGCAAAAACCTGATGGTGTTTCTGATGCGTCTGTAGGAGTCAGACATGCGGTTAAGGATTTCATCCGATACGCTCATCTCGCCACGGTAATCTGCAGAGCATACCCACAAGCGGATGATGTCGGCACCGAGTGTCTTCATGACTTTTTGTGGTGCGATGACGTTACCTACTGACTTGGACATCTTGCGGCCTTTGGCATCAACGGTGAAGCCATGGGTCAGCACTTGCTTATAGGGCGCGATGCCGTTGATAGAAGTGCTCGTCAGCAGTGATGAGTGGAACCAGCCTCTGTGCTGGTCTGAGCCTTCCAGATACATGTCTGCAGGGTAGGGCTGATCCCGCTTTTGCAGAACGTGTGAATAAGTTGTACCGGAATCAAACCAGACATCCAGAACGTCAGTCGATTTTTCGTACTGATCAGCATTTTCCTTAATGAAGTCTTCTATGCCCAGATCAAACCACGCCTGTATACCGCCTTTTTCAATGTGCTGAGCGGCTTGTTCAAGCAGCGCTAAAGTGTCCGGGTGCAGTTCACCGGTTTCCTTGTGTATAAAGAGTGTGATGGGTACACCCCAGTAGCGTTGTCTTGAGATACACCAGTCAGGTCGATTCTCAATCATTTTATCGATGCGAGCTTCACCCCACTCGGGTACCCAGCGTACGGTCTTGATCGCTGCCAGTGCATCGCGTCGCAGGTTTTCCTTTTCCATGCTGACAAACCACTGAGGTGTTGCCCGAAATATGATTGGCGTTCCTGTGCGCCAGCAGTGTGGATAGCTGTGTTCGAAAGTCTCACTCAGTACCAGCTTCTTTGCGTTGGTTAGTTCTTCCAGAATATGCTTTTCTACTTTGTAGACATGTTCGCCGGCAAACTTTTCAACGTAAGATTCATAGGTGCCTGTGGCGCTGACATTATTAAGCAAACCAAGGTCATATTTTTTACCGGTGATAAAATCGTCTACTCCGTGATCTGGTGCGGTATGTACGGCACCGGTGCCCGCCTCGGTAGTAACATAGTCACCCAGCACTAATAAAGAGGTACGATCGTAAAACGGATGTTGTAGCTGGGCTTTCTCAAGTGCATCACCGCTAAACACGGAAACTGTTTTATAGTTCTCGCAGTTGTAGCGCTTCATGCAGTTGTCAACCAGCTCGCTTGCCAGCACAATGCACTCAGCACCATGACCTAAATCACACTCTACAACTGAGTATTCAAGTTCAGGGCTAAGGGCTACGGCAAGATTGCCCGGGATAGTCCATGGTGTGGTGGTCCATATCACAACAGACAAGGGCAGCTCTGTGCGGTCACTGTTGCATGCCTTGTGCAGAGCGTCGTTATCTACTGCACTAAACCGGACGTCAATCGATGTGGATTTCTTGTCTTTGTATTCTACCTCGGCCTCTGCCAGCGCTGAGCGTGCGCCAACGCTCCAGTAAACCGGTCTGGTACCTTTATAGACGTGCCCGTTTTGGATCATCTGGCCCAGTGATCTGACAATGCCGGCTTCATTTTCATAAGCCATGGTCAGATAGGGTTTATCCCATTCACCAAAGATACCCAGGCGTTTGAAATCCTGCCGCTGACCATCAATTTGTTGAGTTGCATATTCTCGGCAGCGCGCTCTGAAAGTTGCTTCGTCGACATCCTCGCCTGGCTTGCCAATTTCAGATTCAACTTTATTTTCGATTGGCAAGCCATGGCAGTCCCAGCCGGGTATATAGGGTGAGTCACAACCGTCGAGCTGCTTACTTTTGATGATCATGTCTTTGATCACCTTGTTTACCGCGTGGCCAATGTGAATGTCGCCGTTCGCATACGGAGGACCATCGTGCAATACGAACTGCTTGTCTCGATTAGCTGAGGCCTCACGAATTTTTTTATAAATATCC
>CAYLZS010000441.1:0-13280 GCA_964388065.1 uncultured Granulosicoccaceae bacterium | reverse complement strand
ATCTCTATGGTTTTATGGCGATTTGCAAACCGGGAGATTCAGTCATTGTACCTCCGGCTTCCATTGGCGGACACGTGACACATCACTCTGCCGGCTGCGCAGGTTTGTACCATCTGGATATTCACGAAGCACCCATTGATGCAGACGGCTATACCATCGACATCGACGCACTGCGTGATCTGACAAAAAAAGTTAAGCCGAAATTAATCACCGTAGGTGGCAGTCTGAATTTGTTTTCTCACCCGGTGGCAGAGGTACGTGCTATTGCTGATGAGGTGGGTGCCTTAGTTCTGTTTGATGCAGCGCACCAGTGCGGCATTATTGCTGGTAAGCAGTGGCCTGACCCGCTGGAGCAGGGCGCGCATCTGATGACAATGAGTACCTACAAAAGTCTTGCAGGTCCGGCTGGTGGATTGATTGTGACCAATGAACCGATACTCGCCGAACGGCTTGACGCGATAGCGTTCCCTGGAATGACGGCAAATTTTGATGCATCGAAGTCTGCAGCGCTTGCGGTTACCATGCTGGACTGGCGTGAACACGGAACCGACTATGCCACTGCGATGACGACAGTCGCCATTGCGCTTGCCACCGCTCTCGATGAACTGGGTGTTCCGGTATTTGCAAAATCAAGAGGCTTTACCAGCTCTCATCAGTTTGCAATAGAAGCGCAACGTTATGGTGGTGGGCAGGCAGCATCAAAAGTACTGCGCAACAGCGGCTTTCTGGCCTGCGGTATCGGTTTGCCTGTCGCAGCTGTTGATGGTGATATGAACGGCTTGCGGATTGGTGTGTCAGAACTCGTCAGGTGGGGTGTTGGTGTTGAGCACGTGCCTTTGCTGGCGGACTATATCTCGCGTTCGTTGGGTGGTGAGGTCGGTCTGGCTGATGAAGTCGCTGAACTGCGAGCAACGTTTGATCAAATTGCATTTATCAATTCCTGAATGCATTATTTTAATATTCCTTTAGTGAGCCCTTTAGTGAATAGATAATGTGACTAACCCCTTAAATAAATTGTAAGAACAGGCAGGCCGAGAACAGTAAATGAGCACAGCAGAAATTCATTTGAAATCCGGAGACGCACCTTTTAACGTGGATCCGGCAAAATCGTTTACCCTGCCAGCGCGATTCTACACCGATGATTCGGTCTATGAGCTGGAGAAGGAAGCGGTCTTTTACAACAGCTGGTGGTATGCAGGCCATGTGAGTCAGGTACAGAAAACCGGTGACTATCTAACGACTGAAATTCATGAGCAAAGTGTTTTTGTTGTTCGGGATCGGGAGGGTGAGCTGCGTGCTTTCTACAATGTATGTCAGCATCGCGGACATGAGTTGGTGAGCGGATGTGGTCATGCCAACCTTATTGTTTGTCCCTATCACGCCTGGTCGTACGATCTTGATGGGCAGCTTAAAGGTGCTCGCAATACCGACAAAATGGATGGTTTTAAAAAGTGCGACTTCGCGCTAAAGCCTGTCAAAGTAGAAGTGTTTTGCGGTCTCGTGATGATTAACCTTGATCCGCAGGCAAAATCGCTGACTGAGCTGGCACCAGGGCTCGAAGATGAAATTAGACATTATTGTCCGTCAGTTGATGACCTGGTATTCGCTCAACGAGATACCTATGACGTTGAATGCAACTGGAAGGTAATGATCGATAATTTTCTTGAGTGCTATCACTGCCATACAGCGCACAGAGATTTTGTTGACCTGGTAGATATGAATAGCTACCGATCAAAAGTAAATGGTATCTATTCAAGTCATGTATCAGATGCTGTTAAATCGACTGATAACAACGCTTATAAATTTGAAAAAGGCGATGTGGATTTTGGCTATGCCGGTTGGTTTCTGTGGCCCAATCTGACTATCTGGGCCTATCCGGGTGAAGCCAATTTATCGGTTCTGCAAATGACGCCCTCTGGTGTTGAGCACACGGTAGAATTTCAGGACTGGTTTGCAAAAAGTGAAACACCGAGTCCGCAGCTTCGCGATGCGATGGACTATCAAAAAGATGTTTTGCAGCCTGAAGATATTGGCTTGTGCGTCAACGTGCAAAAAGGTCTGCGCTCAAAGGGATACAATCAGGGACGCTTTGTTATAGATAAAGAGTACAGTGAGTTGTCTGAGCATGCAGTTCACCATTTTCAGAAGATGGTTGCTGAGGCACTCGGTGCTGAACTTGATTAGCGTGGCCCTAAATCAGTTGTCGACATAACCAGCCGACCATGTTCTGTTTTTATCATGATTGCGCAGATCAACTCCGTGATCAACGTATGCTTTCATTGCCATCAGAACGGATACCCAACCTGCTGTCATCTCCATGTGGAAAGACTCATCGACATTGGTAGCTACAAGTGTCAGGTCGGTGCCGCCATTGCTATTTTCTTCAAGCGTGAAATCGACAATGCTGCCGAAATATTCAACACGATACAGCGTAGGAGGGACGCGTTTTATTATGCGACCGCGATAGGGTTCGTAACCCAGAATGGTGAAGGTAATAACATCGTCTTTCTCGATTGCAGACTCCGCCCAAAAACCCGCGCGACCTTCATTGGTAGCTAGCGCATCGAATACTTTTTTTGGTGTTGAGTTGCAATGCAGCTTCCAGCGGATTGTGCCTGGCTCTGACTGAAATGCCATCTCTGTTTTACTCCGTGGCGCGTTGTTTAGTCCAAAGCTCTATAACTTTTGAAATACTGCTGGCTGTTAGTGATCAGGCAAGCCACTTATCATAGTCGGATACCAAAAGATGAACGGGATCCTCGTCTTCTTCAATGTCGGAGAATCGTCCGATAGCTTGTTGAAAAACATTGTCTGTAAGATCATCGTTTACTGTTGATACTTCACCAATAAGTACGTCACCGTCTTCGCCCCAGAACTCATGCCAGTTGCCCGGATGCAGAGTAACGCTTTGCCCGGGTTGTAAAAGCAGAGCGTCTCCCGGTTGCAGATTTCTCATCTCTCCGTCGCTTGCAACGCTAACGGGTGCGGATTTGTCCAGCTCACCGTTGGAATTTGACTCATACATTTTGATAGCGAGCGTCGCACCTCCGCGGTTTATAATATCTTCTGTTTTAGTGATGTGTCTGTGCATCGGAGAGATTTGATCTTGTCGCGAGATCATTATTTTTTCGGCGTAGCATACGCCGCTACCGGCTCTGAGGTTTTCTAGCGTGCCATTGCGGGTGGTGAAGAGCATCAATCCCATGGACTCGAAATTACCGTGTCCGAAGTCAGTAATGTCCCATCCCAGGCGTGCGTCAATTATTGCGGAGATCTTACTGCGATTGCTCTGCATTTTTTGCGGTGACCAGTAAGCGAAAGGGGGCAGCTTAAATCCAAAGCTCTGGATAAATTCGTCGCTTTGTCTGATTATTTCATTTACTCGGGACCGTTTCATGTCTGTTTGACCCTGCTGGCTTGTTAGTTCCGGCGGCACGATTTAAAAGTTGATTCCGGTGCACCGGCTGATAGTGTCGCTGCGGATTAAGGTATCACAGCATAAGCTGAAGTTCCCACGCGCGTATTATATCAGTCACGAGGCGGGTGATCGCCTGAAGTGTTTTTGCAGAGTTTTTTTGCATCCGGTAACCGGTGGAATGTCTGCCGGTTGCTGTCAGCACTGTAGCTGACGACACTAAATTACAGCGGTGGGAATTTGGTTCGCGCCATGTGGCGTGGTTTGATAGGAGTCCGGTGAAATTCCGTAGCTCAGGAGGGTCGTTACTCTTCGTCGTCGTTTATTTCTTCGGACGTCTTGTTGATCGTAGCGTCGATTGCATTGGTGATTTCTTCTTTGCTTGTTGCGTCGACGTTGTCGTCAGTTTCGGCCAATGATTGTGGTGCCGGGAAGGGCACAGGACCGATGTAGCGCTTGACGAACTCCTTCGCTGCCTCGTTGGCTTTATCTTCGTGTGCTGCACCAATTTTGGTTTCTATTTCGAGCTCTTCAGGGGCATTTTGTTTTGTTGCTACGTAGAAAATCGCACCGAGTGCTAGTATGCCTGCGGCCGCACCTGCGAGGCTCTTTTTCTGGGTTCCGTTCAGGCCTTTTTGTATTTCGACCGGAGTCTCTTCGGTCACTTCTTCGATTTCAATTGCTGCTTCACTTGTCGAACTGCTATTCTTGTCAGCTTTATCGGTTTTTTTCACAAGCGTTGAATCGCTGTTATTCAACGGACATTTCTCTCGGTGATCGTCCTCCGGGTTACCGCATACATAGCATCTGTTGACCATAACTGGCTTGGTGTAAGTACTCGGTGCCTTTGGGGCTTCAGTGACGAATACTTTATTTTTATTTTCAGGTGCAGATGTGGGTTTCGGTGCCGGTTTTGGTGCCGGTTTTGGCGTAGTTGCAGTTTTGGGTGCAGATGCTTTGACAGTATTAGCTGCTACAGAGAGATTTTTTTCTACAGGTTTAACCGGTGTTGGCGACTTAAATGTGTGATTTGGTTTGTTGCTTTTGCTATCCGGTGGGTTGAGACCGGTTGCAACGACTGTTACCTGTATTTCGTGGTCCGTATCTTCATTGAGTACTGTACCGATAACAACATTGGCGTTTTCTGCCGCAATCTTTCGAATGATGTCGCCAACGATTTGAAACTCACCCATTGATAAGTCTTTATTCGCGGTGATGTTAGCGAGTATCCCGCGTGCTTCCTTAAGATTAATATTATTAAGCAAAGGGCTTTCAATCGCTGCAACCGCAGCATCACGAGCACGATTTTCTCCGGAACCGGTGCCGGTACTCATGATCGCGTGGCCCATTTCCGTCATCACCGATTTAACGTCGGCAAAGTCGACGTTAATTAAACCGCTGGTTGTGATTAGCTCTGCGATGCTTTGCACGGCGTTGGTAACAACATCATTTGCGGCTGCAAATGCGTCCAGCAGTGTGACGTCTGGCCCAAGGAAAGTCAGTAGATTTTCATTCGGTACAACAATCATCGAATCTGCATTGTCACGAAGTTCCAAAAGACCCGTTTCTGCCATCCGTATTCTTTTGTCGCCTTCAAATGAAAACGGCTCGGTGACAACTGCAACCGTCAACACTCCCAGCTCGCGGGCGATTTTTGCAATAGTTGGTGCCGCCCCTGTTCCTGTACCGCCTCCCATGCCGGAGGTGATAAACAGCATATCGGCGTTGCCAATAGCTGCGGCAATTTCTTCGCGGCTTTCTTCAGCTGCCTGCTTGCCAATGGCAGGGTCTGCTCCGGCTCCAAGGCCTCTGGTCAGGTTTGCGCCAAGTTTGAGGATGCTTTCAGACGGAAACCTGGCAAGCGCCTGCGTGTCGGTGTTTATGCACTTGAACGTAACCCCTGGAATATCTGCAGAGATTATCTGTTGCAACGCATTACAGCCACCACCACCTACGCCGAATACCTTGATGACGGCAGCTTGGTCCTGATCTGATTCAGTTGTAGGAAGCGCTTCGGCGTTCATGAAACTCGTGGCTTTATTTTTATTGACAGCAATTGACGGCTTGCACGAGGCAAATCGCTAAACGCCGGTATCTTGTGGCAGGTTGCACTAAATGGGCCAGAGAGTTTTCTGATTTATTCCCACATAGCATAGACGCACCACCCAGCCGCCTCACTTACCCGCTCTGGTACGGTGTGACGGTACGAGACTAATGCTGTTGGCGTAGCAGTGTTTGTACGCAGTGTCATTTTATCGGCGCTTGCGGATGCAGCATCGGCAGTCGGCAGAGCAGGGTAGTCGAGTATTTAACGCCCGGACTTTTGTTTTGCCTGTAGCAACGCTGCACCCAGGCTACCCATTGGCTTTTCCTGTTCTTTTTTAGGTGGCCTTTGAGTATTGCGTTGTGCTGTTGATGATTTACCCGCTTTTTGTTTTTTATCTTTGCCGGATTTTTGTGCGGTTTCCGGGCTGCTGCGATTTTGCTCTGGCTTGTCAGATAATTTCATCGTCAGCGCGATTCGTTTACGTTTCTCATCTACCTCGATGACTTTGACTTTGACAATGTCACCGGTCGACACCACATCATGTGGGTCTTTTACGAATTTGTCTGCCAGTGCTGAAATATGTACCAGACCATCCTGATGTACACCGATATCTACAAACGCGCCAAAGTGAGTGACATTGCTGATCACACCTTCAAGAACCATGTCTTCTTTAAGGTCTGAAATTTTCTCAACCCCTTCTTTAAAGGTGGCGGTTTTAAATTCCGGTCGCGGGTCACGGCCCGGTTTTTCCAGCTCTTTTAAAATATCCTGTACGGTTGGCAGTCCGAACTGCTCATCTGTATAGCGCTTTGGATCAAGCTTGTTGAGCTCGGTGGTGTCACCGATCAGTTTGCGAATATCGCGGCCGGTGTCTGCAGCAATCTTTTTCACTACCGGATAAGCTTCCGGGTGTACAGCTGATGCATCCAGTGCGTTGCTGCCTTCCATAATTCGCAGGAAGCCGGCGCATTGTTCGAATGCTTTTGGCCCAAGACGCGGAACCTTTTTTAATTCAGACCGTGCTTTGAACCGACCGATATCGTCGCGATAGCTAATGATGTTTTGGGCAAGTGTTGTGGTCAGGCCTGATACGTGAGTCAGCAACTCTGCCGACGCTGTGTTGATATCCACACCAACTGCGTTGACGCAATCTTCTACTACTGCGTCCAGTGAGCTGGCCAGGTCAATTTGATTAACATCGTGCTGGTACTGACCAACACCAATGGCTTTCGGATCAACTTTGACCAGTTCCGCCAGCGGATCCTGCAGGCGACGTGCAATTGATGCTGCACCTCTGAGTGATACATCGATATCCGGCATTTCTTTTGATGCGGTTTCGGACGCTGAGTACACCGAAGCACCTGCCTCACTGACAATAATTTTTTGCAGACCTAATTCCGGGTGTTTGGCGATAGTGTCTGCTGCGAGTTTATCGGTTTCCCTTGATGCAGTGCCATTGCCGATCGCGATCAAAGTTGCGGTATGTTTTTTCGCAAGCTGTGCAATGGTGTCAATTGACTGATCCCATTGATTTTTTGGTGCGTGTGGGTAAATGGTAGCGGTATCGAGCAGTTTTCCTGTGGCTGCGGTAACAGCGACCTTGACTCCGGTCCGCAGACCCGGGTCCAGACCGATGGTGGCTTTTTGACCTGCCGGTGCTGCCAGCAGAAGGTCGCGCAGGTTTTTTGCAAAGACATCAATTGCTTCAGCTTCAGCACTGTCACGTAGTCTTTGACGAAGCTCGGTTTCAAAGCGAGTGTGAAGTTTTATGATCCAGCACTTTCGGATTGTTTCGAACATCCATTTTGAAGACGGTGTAACTTCAAGGTGTGCGGCAATCTTGCTAACGCAGGGATGTGTGTCCTGAGTTTCCTGCTCTGGTAGATCCAGATTGAGTCTGAGCACACCATCGTTGCTGCCGCGAAACAAAGCCAGTGCTCTGTGCGATGGAACCTTACTAATTGATTCCTCGTATTCAAAGTAGTCTTCGAATTTGGCACCTTCGTCTTTTTTAGATTTTACGACTTTACTGCCAAGTGTTGCTTTACCCCAAAAAAATTCACGCAGCGTACCGGTAAGTTCAGGGATCTCTGCGATTTCTTCCATGAGTATTTGTCTGGCACCTTCCAGAGCATCGTCAGCAGAGTTGATTTCATGTTCTTTATTAATGAACGCTGCGGCTTCTTTTGTTGGGTCGGACGAATGGTTTTTTAGTAACGCATCTGCCAGTGGTTGTAAGCCGGCTTCCCGTGCTTTTTGTGCTTTGGTGCGGCGCCGGGGTTTATATGGCAGGTATAAATCTTCCAGCTCCGTTTTACTTTCGGCGTTCAGAAAGCTCTGCTTAAGAGCGTCGGTTAGTTTTCCTTGTTCGTCGACGCTTGCGATTATGCTGTCGCGTCTGCTGTTTAATTCGCGCAGGTAGGCAAGGCGAGTGTGCAGTTCTCGTAACTGGGTATCATCAAGGCCGCCGGTGGCCTCTTTTCTGTAGCGTGCGATGAAGGGTACTGTCGAACCTTCATCCAGTAATGTGATGGCTGTTTCTACCTGTGATTGTTTTGCACCCAGTTCTTTGGCGATAGTTGCGGCTGTGTTCATTTTACCTGCTGTGTGGAAAGCTGAAGCGTATCGGGAGGCAAATTCTACCGTATCGGACGTGCCGGATGACGAGGGCTTTGTGAAGTTTTGGCAGGTGTGGATCAACCGTTTTCATGCCGGATGCCCATCCGTCAAAAATTGGCGTATTTGCGATTTTTTTAGCCGAGTGCATACACATGCAAAACTTGGTATAACATATAGTTGTAGGGTATGGGTCGTGGTGTTTGACTCGCTCCGTCAATATGCGTAGTTCCGCGCCAATGGCCGACGCGTAAACAATCTACTGCAATGGATCGCTGCTACCTGGAATCAGTATGGCAAAACACTTGAAAACTGCGCGTAGTCTTGCGCTTCGCGCTGAAGATGACAGCAAGGTTCGAGAGATTGTTGAGGGTATTTTGAATGAAGTTGGCAAACGTGGCGATGCTGCGGTTCGGGAATTATCAGAGAAGTTTGATAGCTACACGCCTGATAACTTTTTGTTGTCAGCCGAAGAAATTGAAGAAACGGTCAGTCAGGTTGCACCTCGTGATCTGGCAGATATTGAGTTTGCCCAGACTCAGGTCAGAAACTTTGCCGAGCACCAGAAGGCATCGCTATCGGATCTTGAAGTAGAGACAGTACCCGGGGTCATTCTCGGACATAAGAACATACCGGTAAATTCTGTTGGCTGTTATGTGCCGGGTGGTAAATACCCGATGGTGGCTTCTGCACATATGAGTGTGGTTACCGCAAGTGTCGCGGGGGTTAAAAGAATTATTGCATCAGCACCTCCTCAGGGGGGAGCACCGCACCCGGCTATTGTTGCTGCGATGCACATGGGTGGTGCGGATGAAATTTATTGTCTTGGTGGAGTTCAGGCGGTGGCTGCGATGGCGCTCGGGACTGAAACTGTTGCATCGGTTGATATGCTGGTAGGGCCGGGCAATGCCTATGTAGCGGAAGCGAAGCGACAGTTGTACGGACGCGTCGGGATAGATTTATTTGCAGGGCCGACCGAAACACTAATCATCGCCGATGACACGGTAGATGCCGAAATGTGTGCGACTGATTTACTCGGCCAGGCCGAACACGGCACTGACTCACCTGCTGTCATGATTACCAATTCAGAACAGCTTGCCACAGAGACACTTACAGAAATAGATCGCATACTCGGTATTTTACCTACTGCAGAGGTAGCGCGGGTCTCATGGCAGGACTATGGCGAAGTCATTGTTTGTGACAGCTATGATGAAATGCTGGAGCAGGCAGAGTTTATAGCGTCGGAACATGTGCAGGTAATGACAGATCGCGATGACTGGTTTCTGGACAACATGACTAACTACGGTGCATTGTTTCTCGGCCCGCGTACAAACGTTGCCTATGGTGACAAAGTCATAGGCACCAACCATACGCTGCCAACCAAAAAAGCCGGTCGCTATACCGGTGGTTTATGGGTGGGCAAGTTTATCAAAACACACACTTATCAAAAGGTGATGACCGATCAGGCTTCTGCCACCATGGGTGAGTACTGCTCACGTTTGTGTATGCTGGAGGGATTTGTCGGTCATGGAGAGCAGGCAAATCTGCGTGTGCGCCGCTACGGTGGCAGGAATGTGCCTTATGGTGAGGCAGTGCAGCCACTGGATAAGAACTAGGCAATGGAGTTACCACAAACACCCTCATTGCGACTCGATGGCAAGCGTGCGCTGGTCACGGGTGCATCGAGCGGTATCGGCCTCGGTTGTGCTGTGGCACTGGCCGAGGCTGGTGCACATGTGGTGATGGCAGCGCGTGGTGCTGTCAACCTGGCGCAGGCTGTCGATGCAGTGAACGCCAAAGGCCTGAGTGCTGAAGCATTGATTCTGGATATTAGTGATATCAATTCAATTAGCCAGGCAATGAAGTCACAGGGTGCATTTGATGTGGTGGTGAACTCAGCCGGTACTGCGTGTCCCAAGCCTGCGGTTGAAACCACTCCGGAAGACTATCAGCGGGTGATGGATACCAACGTCCGCGGTGCCTATTTTGTATCTGTAGG
Organism: uncultured Granulosicoccaceae bacterium; assembly: GCA_964388065.1. Lineage (GTDB taxonomy): Bacteria > Pseudomonadota > Gammaproteobacteria > Granulosicoccales > Granulosicoccaceae. The sequence goes on along the minus strand of CAYLZS010000441.1, from coordinate 3,203 downwards.
GGCTGCACACGGAATGATTGCAGCGGGTGCTGGCGGTTCAATCATTCATATCTCTTCACAAATGGGATTAGTCGGTGGACTGGACCGTTCGGTTTACTGTGCTTCAAAACATGCAGTGGAAGGTATGGTGAAGGCAATGGCTATAGAGTGGGGGCCACACAATATTCGTGTGAATACAATTTGCCCAACGTTTATAAAAACGCCGTTAACTAAAGTGACCTTTGATAACCCTGAGCGGGTTGACTGGATAAAATCTAAAATCAAACTCGATCGAATCGGGGAGATAGAAGATATCATGGGTTGTGTGTTGTACCTGGCCGGTAGTGCGTCATCACTGGTGACTGGTGCTTCGCATTTAATTGACGGTGGCTGGACAACGGGATGATCCACTCTACGCGAGAGGTAAAGATCAATGCAGGGCTTTGATCCTAAGTGGAAAGATTTTCCCGATTATATTATTGGTATCACCAAAGAAATCTGGGAGGATCGCCAGATTCATTCACTGATGGATCTTTACTCAAAAGATATTCCGGTACGCGCTCCGGGTTCTGTTGTTGTTGGCAATGAATCGGTGATTGCAGCGACCATGGCAACCTTAAGCGAATTTCCGGATCGCCAGCTGTTGGGTGAAGATGTGATCTGGTGTGGTGAAAACGGCAATGACGAAGATGCAGCGCTGCTTTCATCGCATCGCATTCTTTCGACTGCCACTCATTTGAAGCCCGGTGTCTACGGTGAACCCACCGGCAAGAAGCTGCGCTATAGAATCATTGCAGACTGCGCTGCAAAAAATAACCAGATCTACGATGAATGGCTGATTCGCGATCAGGGGGCAATTGTTCGTCAACTGGGTTGGGAGCCAAAAGAGTATGCCGCAGATTTGATTCAACTCGAAGGTGGAGCGGAGCACTGCTCAAAGCCGTTGACTCCGGCAAACGATATAGAAGGCCCATATAAAGGCACTGGCAATAACAACGAGTGGGGCAACCGCTACGCCGATATGATCACCCGTATCATGGGTGCCGAAATGTCAGCTATTCCGCATGAATATGATCGTGCCTGCAGTCTGGAACATCCGGGAGGAGTGAGTGCGACGGGTCATGAGGCATCCGACGAATTCTGGATGGGGCTGCGCGCTTCGTTTCCGAGTGCTGTGTTTACTGTGCACCACTGCATCGGGCGCGATGACGACACCATGCCCCCGCGTGCTGCCGTAAGATGGTCTTTGCATGGTACGCATGACGGATGGGGCGCTTTTGGGGCACCGACTCATGCTGATGTCTATATTCTGGGTATCAGCCATGCCGAGTACGGGCCTTATGGCTTGCGTCGCGAGTGGGTGCTGTACGATGAAGCCGCTATCTGGAAGCAAATTGTGTTGGAAACGGGTTAGCCATGAATGCTGTTAACATGCATGAACGGATTGTTCGCTACAGTGAGCTTATACCCTGTAAAACCGCTTTTATCGACGCTCATACGCCAGGCTCTGATCAAAAAGAAAACTTTACTATCATTGGCGCTGGCGTCTCTGAAAGTTTGGATCAGCATGTTCACATAAATGAGACTCCCGGTTTTAATATTGGTGCTGCAGGTCAGCCACCCAATTGTCGTAACTCATTACATACGCATACAACCGCTGAAGTTTTTTTTGTATTGTCCGGACGCTGGCGTTTTTTCTGGGGTAATACGGGTGACGCGGGTGAAGTTGTTTTAGAAGAAGGCGATCTGATAGACCTCCCGACCGATATGTTTCGTGGTTTCGAAAATATTGGTTCAAGCTATGGAATGATCATGTCTGTGTTGGGCGGCGATGATGCCGGTGGCGGGGTTGTATGGGCGCCACAAGTTATTGAAGAAGCTGGTAAGCACGGATTAGTACTGGGTAATAACGGTGTGTTGTATGACACAAAGCGCAATGAGTCACTACCTCAGGGTGTCTCCCCTATGCCAAACCTCACACCGCAACAGATGGCACAATATCAGGAGCCATCGGCATCGGAGGTGGTGCCTCGTTTTGTGGCCAGATACAAAGATATGATGCAGCTGGCATCGAACAATCCAGCATCGGTACTTGCAGCAGAAGGGATGATAAAAGACAAACCGGGGTTTGAGATTGAATTGCTAAAACGCGATTCAATTGCGAACTCTCGAAATACACCATCCCGCCACGAGGTATTGATGGTTATGCGAGGGCACTGGCGTCTGGACTGGGGAGACGAACAAACTGTATTGTCCCGTGGGGACGTGTGCGCTATCCCTCCCGGACTTGAGCATAGCCTTGCAGTATCCATGGATGGCGAGGCGAGTATGTTTAGAGTGCGTGGCAATGATGACCCTGCTGGCGCGACTTACTGGGCCTGACTCGCCTTTTTATGTTATGTCTGGAATGAACGGTGCTGTTTGCAGCATAACGCGTCAACAACTACCCCGGAATTTAATATGACCAGGATTCTTACGACTCACGTCGGTTCACTGCCGCGGACGCAGGAAGTCGTTGATCAGATCTTTGCCAAAGAACACGGCAAGCCTTATCAGCAACACGAATTCGACCAGGTGATGGCCGATGCTGTTGATAAGACAGTCGAGCGACAGAAGCATGCGGGTGTGGATATTGTGTCTGATGGTGAGACATCAAAAATATCGTACAGTACTTATGTAAAAGACCGCTATGAGGGTTTTTCGGGAGACAGTCCGCGGAATGCACCGGCAGATCTTAAAGCTTATCCCACCTTTTTGCAGCGTATTGCAGATAGTGGCGGTACACCACAATATGCCCGGCCTCAATGTACCAGTGAAGTAAAGTCCAGGGGTCAGGGTGAGCTGCAAAAAGATATTGTGAATCTGAAAGCTGCGATGGCAAAGCATGGAATAAAGCGCGGTTTTATGAATGCTGCGTCACCGGGGGTGATCTCGCTGTTTTTGAACAATGTATTTTACCCGACGCGAGAAGCCTATCTTGAAGCGCTGGCCAATGTCATGAAAACAGAGTATGAAACCATTGTTGCTGCCGGTCTGGATGTGCAGCTGGATTGTCCTGATCTCGCGTTGTCGCGCCACATGCTTTTCAGTGAGTTAACTGATGATGAATTTTTGTCTGTTGCCAACTCCCATGTTGAAGCACTGAACTACGCTATTAGCGATATCCCGAAAGATAAGGTCAGAGTGCATATCTGTTGGGGCAATTACGAGGGGCCGCACACCTG
>CAYLZS010000440.1:0-12838 GCA_964388065.1 uncultured Granulosicoccaceae bacterium | reverse complement strand
CTGGTGCGTGATCGGGGTGATCACTCAAGCCATGTCCCTGATAATCTAACAGCCAGCAATCATAGTGTTGTGTTGTCAGGTAACTGGCCAGCCCTCTGCAGGTACGATAGTTCGAAAACATTCCATGGGCCAGAATAACGGCGCCTATACATGTGCCGGCTGCCTCACTTTGATGTAAGCAAAGCCTCACTCCCGATCTGTTTTTTATAGAGTGTTGTTTCAAAGTGCTTTTTACAGGCCTGCAACTGTTCTTGTAATAAGTTGGCTCCGGGAGTGCCGGCTGTGACGTCAATATACTTTTCTAAACTGAGTCAGATCGAAAGTGAGCATGCGATAACTGGTACTACCAGTTTCCAGCTTACATGTGGGTGCTTTTGGGTGCTTTTTTTCAGGCAAAAAAAACGGGTAGCGAATAAAATTCGCAACCCGTTGATTTATAAGGTATTTGGCTCCCTGAGACGGGCTCGAACCGCCGACCCAGTGATTAACAGTCACTTGCTCTACCAACTGAGCTATCAGGGAATGGTCAAACCGAGAATAGTAGCTGTGACTTCGCCAATCGTCAAGAGAATTGGATCAATCAGCGTTAAGTAAATCACCCATTCTTTGCATTGCTTTTTGCAGATTTTCCATACTGGTCGCATAAGACAGGCGAACGTGGCCTTCGGTGCCAAAGGCGGAGCCTGGCACGATGGCAACACCGGCTTTGTCCAGCACGCGGGCAGAAAACTCCACGTCGTTGCTGACGTGTGGATTCGCATCAATGGCGGCCTGCATATTGGGGAAGGTGTAGAAGGTGCCATCACTCTCTATGCACGACACGCCTTTCATCTGATTCAGGGAGTTGACGACGAAGTCGTGCCGTTCCTTAAAGGCGGCAAGCATTGGCGTTATGCAGTCATTGCCGCCAGTCAGTGCCGCGGTGGATGCCCACTGTGAGATTGACGTCGGGTTACTGGTACTTTGTGACTGTATCTTGCGCATCGCGGCGACAATGGGTTCCGGGCCACCGGCATAGCCGATACGCCAGCCTGTCATTGCGTAGGCTTTGGAAACCCCGTTCATGACGACGGTGCGTTCCTGCAGTTCGGGGCAGGCGTTCAGAATATTGCAGAAGCCTTCTTCAGACCAGACGATGTGTTCATACATGTCATCAGTGGCAACTACTGCGTCGGGATATTGCAGCAGCACCTCGCCCAGCGCCTTCATTTCGGCCATGGTGTACGACTTGCCGCTTGGATTTGACGGGCTGTTGAGCACAACGATGCGGGTGTTGGGTGTCATTGCCTCGTCCAGCTGCTCGGCCGTCATTTTGAACGATTGCTCCTGGGCAGTTTCAACAATTACCGGCGTGCCGCCTGCGAGCAGGACAATGTCCGGGTAGGAGACCCAGTAGGGTGCGGGTATAAGTACTTCATCGCCGTCATCGAGAATTGCCTGCGCCAGGTTGTAGAAGCTCTGCTTGCCACCGCAGGAAACCAGAATCTGGCTGGCGTCAAAGCTGATCTGGTTGTCGTTTTTGAATTTTCCCACAATGGCATTTTTAAGTTCTGCAATGCCGTCGACCGCGGTGTATTTGGTCTGACCGTTATTGATCGCTTCAATGGCGGCAGCTTTGATGTGATCTGGTGTGTCAAAATCCGGCTCGCCCGCGCCGAGCCCGATGACGTCGCGTCCCTGTGCTCGCAGCTCTGCGGCAAGTGCTGTTACCGCCATAGTCGGGGAAGGTTTAACCTGAGCGAGTTTCGAAGATGTTTTGATAGCCAAGAGGGTTGCCCGTGTGTCGGTCTCAGGGAAAGTGCTTTGCCAGTCGTTTTCGACTGTCACTCAGCGCCTGATGTGGTAAAAGTAGAGAGTATTCCGAGATACTAGCGATGACACCAGTCCATGTCCAAAGCTTTCAAAATAGACAGCCGCTTCAAGCCGGCCGGCGATCAGCCGGAAGCTATTGCCGGGCTTATTGATGGTATTGAGTCCGGGCTGGCATTCCAGACTCTGCTCGGGGTGACCGGATCCGGTAAAACTTTCACTGTGGCGCATATTATTGAGCAACAGCAGCGCCCGGCCATAGTACTTGCGCCCAATAAAACACTGGCAGCTCAGCTGTACGGTGAGATGAAAGAGTTTTTTCCACGCAACTCGGTTGAGTACTTTGTATCCTACTACGACTACTATCAGCCAGAAGCGTATGTCGTTGCCTCAGATACATTTATTGAAAAAGACGCCTCGGTAAATGACCACATTGAACAGATGCGATTATCTGCCACCAAAGCATTGTTTGAACGCCGCGATGTAATAATAGTTGCCACGGTTTCTTCTATTTACGGTCTCGGTGATCCTCAGTCGTATCATAAAATGGTGTTGCATTTAGAGCGCGGCAATATCATTGATCAGCGTGAGTTACTCAGGCGTCTGGCGGAGCTTCAATACACTCGCAATGATATGGAGCTTAAGCGCGGTAACTACCGGGTGCGTGGTGAAGTTATCGATATACATGCGGCAGAATCCGACCGTGAGGCAATTCGTGTTGAACTGTTCGATGAAGAGATAGAAAACTTAAGTTACTTTGATCCGCTCACCGGTGAGGTAATTAAGCGTGTACCACGGCTTACCATCTACCCCAAAACCCACTACGTTACCCCGCGTGAAATTATTCTGGCCGCAGTAGATGAAATAAAGGTGGAGCTTAAAGATCGCGTTGAAGAGTTTCGCGAAGCAGGTAAATTGCTGGAAGCACAGCGGGTTGAGCAGCGCACACTGTTTGATATTGAAATGATTAACGAGATTGGCTATTGCTCTGGAATCGAAAACTATTCCCGCTATTTATCCGGCCGTGCGCCGGGGGAACCACCCCCGTGTCTGTTCGACTACATTCCAACAGATGCTTTGCTGTTTATAGATGAGAGTCATGTGACGGTGCCCCAGATGGGTGGTATGTATAAGGGCGATCGTGCACGCAAAGAGAATTTGGTCGGCTATGGTTTCAGGCTGCCTTCGGCACTCGACAACCGGCCACTGCGATTTGACGAATTTGAAGCCCTGTCACCACAAACGATTTTTGTATCTGCAACTCCCGGTGAGTACGAAAAACAACATGCTGGCAGTGTCGTTGAACAGGTGGTCAGGCCCACCGGACTGGTCGATCCTGAAATTGAAGTGCGTGATGTTGCAACACAGGTAGATGATCTTTTATCAGAAATTAATTTACGCGTGGTAGAAAACGAACGCGTACTGGTCACAACCCTGACTAAGCGCATGGCAGAAGATTTAACCGACTATTTGTCTGATCATGGTGTACGGGTGCGTTATCTGCACTCTGATGTGGATACGGTAGAGCGCTCCGAGATAATTCGTGACCTGCGTCTGGGTGAGTTTGATGTACTTGTGGGTATTAATCTGTTGCGAGAAGGGCTCGATATGCCAGAGGTGTCACTGGTGGCAATTCTTGATGCCGACAAAGAAGGTTTTTTAAGATCTGATCGGTCATTGATTCAAACTATTGGTCGTGCCGCACGAAACATTCGTGGCAAGGCCATCATGTATGCAGCCACTACCACGGGCTCGATGCAACGCGCGATTGAAGAGACTGATCGCCGTCGCGAAAAGCAGGTGGCGCATAACGAAGAGCACGGTATTACGCCCAAAACTATCAGCAAGAAAGTGCTGGATGTTATGGAGGCGGGTGCCGCGCCTTCACCCAGGGGTCGCAAGAGCAAAAAAGAGGCGCAGGATCAGCTGGAGCAAATGGAGTACGCGAAGCTCAAGCCGTCAGATGCCGCAAAGAAAATTAAATCGATGGAAAAGCAAATGTTTGATCATGCCAGAGACCTGGAGTTTGAGCAGGCTGCAGCGTTGCGCGACAAAATAGAGTCATTAAAGAGCATGGCGCTCGGCCCCGGGATTGCCTCCATTTCGGATTGATCGGATCACACAGATAGACTGCTTCTAAGTATATTTGGCCGTAGTGATACCCACCCTGAGTGACAACCTGAGTGACAATAAGGGAACTCGCTTATCGTTGTGGAGTCATTATGGCGTGTGATTAGGTGCGCTCTGGTACTATAATGTGTGTTAAGGGCTCGAAAATCTGTAGCGGTGGAAAATCGAGCAAGATCCCAGATTTTTAAAAGATACTCAAAATCCTGAAGAGAGGTTCCTGTGTTAGAAGAATACAGAAAACATGTTAAAGAACGTGCGGCGGAAGGAGTGGTACCGCAACCGTTAAACGCCGAACAGACCGCGGGCCTGGTAGAGCTTCTGAAGTCGCCACCCAAAGGTGAAGAAGATTTCCTGATGGAACTGCTGAGCGAACGGATTCCCGCCGGAGTTGATGAAGCTGCCTATGTGAAAGCGGGTTTTCTGGCGGCTGTCTCCAAAGGTGAAGTCAAGTCTCCACTGGTGGACAAAAATCGTGCAATTGAACTGCTTGGTACCATGCTTGGCGGCTACAACATTCAGCCAATGGTGGAAGCGTTAGATAACGATGAGCTCGCAGACACTGCCGTGGAAGGGTTGAGCAAGACCCTGCTGATGTTTGATGCCTTTCATGATGTGAAAGAAAAAATGGATAATGGCAATGCTCATGCGAAAAAAGTCATGGAGTCGTGGGCCAATGCCGAGTGGTATACCAACAACGCCGAAGTAGCAGACAAAATTACCCTCACCGTGTTTAAGGTGCCAGGTGAAACCAACACCGATGATCTCTCGCCTGCGGTAGACGCCTGGTCAAGACCAGACATTCCGCTGCACGCACTGGCATTTCACAAGTTCCCGCGTGAAGGCTTCACCGACAAGCCGCTGGAAACTATCGAAGAGTTAAAAAAGAAAGGCCACTCGGTTGCCTATGTAGGTGATGTGGTTGGTACCGGTTCTTCACGTAAGTCTGCCACCAATACTGTGCTGTGGTTAATGGGTAATGACATTCCCAATATCCCGAACAAACGTGAAGGTGGTTATGTTCTGGGTGGCAAGATTGCCCCAATCTTTTTCAACACGCTTGAAGACGCCGGTGCAATGCCTATTGAAGTCGATGTATCGAACATGGCAATGGGTGATGTTATTGACGTATACCCACATGAGGGTAAAGTTTGCAAGCACGGTACAGATGAAGTACTCGGTAAGTTTGAGCACAAGACTGAGGTACTGATGGACGAAGTACGTGCCAATGGCCGTATTCCGCTTATTATTGGTCGCGGTTTAACAGACCGTGCACGTGAAGCATTAGGTTTAGGTCCGTCGGATGTCTTTGTACGACCGGGTGAAACAGAGAAATCAAGTAAAGGCTATACACTTGCACAAAAGATGGTTGGTAAAGCCTGTGGTGTGGAAGGCGTGCGTGCAGGGCAGTACTGTGAACCACTGATGACTACCGTTGGCTCGCAGGATACTACTGGCCCGATGACTCGCGATGAACTTAAAGATCTTGCCTGTCTTGGCTTCTCAGCCGATCTGGTCATGCAGTCTTTCTGTCATACCGCGGCGTACCCCAAGCCGATTGACGTGGACACTCACCATGCACTGCCAGATTTCATGATGACTCGTGGTGGCGTGTCGCTGCAACCGGGTGACGGCATTATTCACAGCTGGCTGAATCGTATGTTACTGCCAGATACTGTGGGTACCGGTGGTGACTCTCATACTCGCTTCCCGATGGGTATTTCTTTTCCGGCAGGTTCCGGCTTGGTAGCGTTTGCCGCGGCCACCGGTGTGATGCCACTGGATATGCCTGAGTCTGTGCTGGTGCGTTTTAAGGGTGAGATGCAACCGGGTATTACACTACGTGATCTGGTGAATGCTATTCCTTATGCGGCGCTGCAGCGTGGTTTGCTAACCGTTGAAAAGAAAGGCAAGAAAAATGTTTTCTCTGGTCGCTGCGTAGAAATTGAAGGTATTGATGATCTCAAGCTTGAGCAGGCCTTTGAACTTGCAGATGCTACAGCAGAACGTTCGGCATCTGGCTGTACTGTCAAGGTAGGTAAAGACTCGTACGTTGAATACATCACTTCCAACGTCACACTATTGCGCTGGATGATAGAGCAGGGTTATGGCGATGAAAGAACGCTTGAGCGTCGTGCTCGCAAGATGGAAGAGTGGCTTGCTAACCCGGTACTGCTTGAAGCAGACTCAGATGCCGAGTACTTTGAAGTTATCGAGATTGATCTGGCAGAAATTAAAGAGCCATTGCTTGCCTGCCCGAATGATCCAGACGATGTTAAAAAACTGTCTGATGTTGCCGGAGACAAAATTGATGAGGTATTTATCGGTTCCTGCATGACAAATATTGGTCACTACCGGGCTGCGGCCAACCTGATTGAAAAATCGGGTGACTACCTGAACACAGTTCTCTGGATTGCACCACCGACCCGTATGGATGAGCATCAGCTTAAAGAAGAAGGTGTATATAACGTCTTTGGGCGTGTGGGTGCGCGGCTTGAAATTCCGGGCTGTTCGCTGTGCATGGGTAACCAGGCTCGAGTCAGGCCGGGTGCGACGGTTGTATCTACTTCAACGCGTAATTTCCCTAATCGCTTAGGTCAGGACGCCAATGTGTATCTGGCATCAGCTGAGTTGTCTGCGGTGGCTGCGGTTCTTGGTAAGTTGCCCACAGTTGATGAGTATATGTCTTTCGCCAAAGACCTCGATTCAATGTCGGCTGAGCTTTACCGCTATCTGAACTTCAACGAAATTGAAGACTTTCAGAAAGCCGCGGACGATACCAAGGTTAAGTTTAAGGATATTCCTGTCACGGTCTCCGTGTCAGCAGCTTAAACGTCTGGTGTTAAATAAACCTGTCGGCGTCCTGCCGGCAGGTCTGATTCAACAATATTTGTTCCCCGCAGATCAGATCGCGGCACTCGCTATTATTAGTTGCCTTGCGCTTTGATCTCCATATCCAGCGCCCATAGCTTCTTGTGAATCTGCCAGGTATAGATAATTAGCGCTACAAGAGTGATTGCACAAACCAGTGGCATGATCCAGTAGAAGTGTCCGAAACCTACCAGCGCGATATAGGCATTGATGGCGATAAATCCAATCCGGCTTTCTGTTGGTCCCATGCCGTAGTGATAAATTTCAAATTCATTGGTGGCGGCAAAACTTAAAAACGAATTGACCATAAAGCCGCCCATGATAATCATCAGTGGAATAAACCACGCTTGTGTATTCTCAGGGGCCATCAGGTAACCGGCAAAGACCAGGCAGCATAGAAATATGTAGTCAAGAAAGTGATCCATATAAAAGCCCCATTTAATGAGGCCGGTGTTGCGTCTTCTGCCTACCTCGCCATCCGCCAGATCTGTCAGGTACTGCAAAATGATCATCACCGAGATCATCCAGACCCACTGTCTGTTGAAGCTTGCAAGATACCCGAACAGCACGGCACCCAGTGACCACAAAACAGTAGTCATTGTCAGATGATAAGTTTCAATGTGGGCTGGAATTTTTGGCACCAGCCAGTCTTTGAGTTTGTTCTCGGCCGGAGTCAGCAGGGATTTGCCTACTTTTTTATCACCTGCAAATTGTGTGTTTTTACCGCTCATAACTGATTCCGTGGCTGCAACGATGTGTTGCTTCAACCACGAGTATAGCAATCGGTATGCGAATCACACCGATGCCCACCAACCCGCAAGGATAGCTACCAGCTGGTGTGAGGTACAAATCAAAGTGTGATGCTGATCTGCATTTGCTTGTAACACTTTCAAAAGCCCGCAGTATAAGAGGGTATGTTTTCTGACAGATCCAATGGCGATAAACCCGCTGGTGAGCCCGATTACCTTGGTGGCGACCCGGTAGCATTTGGTGCATTGGTAACCCGTTATCAGGAGTCGTTATTTGGTTATCTGGGGCGCATGGGCTTTGGGCAGGCAGCTTGTGAGGACCTGGCTCAGGAAGCCTTTCTGCGGGCATGGAAAAACCGCGAAAAATACAATCCCGACAAAGCCTCGGTTTCCACCTGGCTTTTTACCATTGCCAGAAATCTTGCGCTGACAGCACTTGCGCGCAAAATCCCGACTGTCTCAGAAGAAATTGACGTGGAGCTGCAACCACAGACCGGAACAGGTGCAGATCCTTCAAGGCAGTATGAACATCATCAGTCCGTTGTGCGACTGAGACTGGCGCTAAATAAATTGTCTGTTGAAGATAGAGAAGTGATAGCGGTTTGCTACACACCTGAATTGGAAAATAGCGCAGAAATATTGAATTGCAGTGCTGGTGCATTACGTACCCGTCTTTCGAGGGCAAGAAAAAGACTAAGCGCAGCACTGACTGACCTGGATAAATGATATGAGCAACTTAGACGATCAAACCAAAGCGCTGTTGCGGCAGGGGTTGGTAAAAACACCACCCGGGTTTCGAGATAGCGTGATGCAGGACATCGCAAGCTATGAACGTGAACGTCCGCTGGCATCTGAGAATGATCAAACTGTTTCGCGTATCCCGTGGTGGCAATGGGCGTTATTGACAACAGGAAGTGTGATTGGCGGCGGGCAGGTAGTCAGATTTATTTTTTCCGTGTGGTTTGTTTCATCAGCCGCATATTAAGGAGCAACAGTTATGAGTAAACAATACGTGGAAACATTGCCACAGGATACAAAAGTAGTGCGACGGCGACCGCTAATAGCGGCCCTGATGGGCGCGGCACTTCCAGGCTTTGGTCAGTTGTATAACGGACAGGTTAATCGTGCGATCTGGTTTTATTTGATCTTTCTTATCATTGCCATTCCGGTCACTATGATTGCCGCACTGTACCTGCCTGCGGCCTTTATGGTTGGTGTGCTGGCAATTAGTGTATTGCTAACACTGGGGGTATGGTTGTGGGGAGTTATTGATGCATGGCGGGTAGCACGCCAATCCAACCCCTATTTACTGCGAACCTGGCAAACCAGTGGCGTGTATGCCATGGTGTTTTTACTGTGTGGTTTAGTGGTATTGCCGTTATTAGTTTCTTATGTGCGCAATCATCAGGTACAGGCATTCAGGACTCCCAGTGGCAGTATGATGCCGACCGTACAATCCGGAGATTTCTTTTTTTCTAACATGAATTACAATTGTCCGAACTGCTTATGGTCTGTTAAACGTGGCGATGTCTCCCTGTTTGTATACCCGAACAATCGCAACCAGCATTTCATAAAAAGAGTGGTCGGTATGCCGGGTGATATAGTTGCAGCCAGTGAAGGCATACTTAGTATCAATGGTGTTGCACTGAGTACTGAAGTGAACCTGGATCAGGAAGTTGTGGAGTCGTTCGAAGGTCGCGAGTGGATGGTAACCTACAGTGAACGCATGGCTGATTTTTCAGTAACAGTAGAGCCCGGTCATGTATTCGTATTGGGTGATAATCGTTCTAAAAGTAACGACTCGCGAGTCTTTGGTCAGGTGCCATTGGCGGATCTGGTCGGACGTGCGAGGCAGATTTGGTTTTCAAAAAATGAGGCAGGCATTCAGTGGGACAGAATTGGTACTACCCTTAATCCGTAATTGATACATCCGTACCAGATGCATAAGAGCGGCAGAGTGACAAATTCGTGCTAATGCAGGTAAAATGGTAAGTCGTTGACCTGTCTGCCAGACAAGTCTGATGAAAATCTACATCAGAGGTAGTGCTGTATTAATTTTTGTGTGAGCCCGAGCATATTGCGAAGGTCGTGAGTTGCAATACAGTTGTTATTATTGATAACTCCAGATACTCCACAATACCTTTGCTATATGCATTGTCTGGCACCGCCCCGATAATTATCCCAAGGGATTTGACTGAATGAATGCGGTTAAGAAGCTCCGAATACTTTACTTCCCAATTTTGTGCTTTCTATTGATTAGTTGTAAGAGTGGTGATGATCTAAACAGTGCGAATGAGCTTTCGTCCGAATTTTACGGTACTTTCGCAGGTACGTCTGAGTCGGTTGCGGGAGATGAATTGTCTGAGCGGGAACTTGTCGTTGAGATTGAACCCTGGGAAGGCAAAGGCTTCACTGTGAACTGGGCTACCCAGATTTATCGTGCCAGCGGTAAAAATAAATTGACTGATCTGTCAATCAACTTTTATCCATCATCTCGAGCAGGGGTGTTCATCGCGGCATCGCGCATCGACATTTTTGGAAAGCCTGTACCCTATGACTCGTTCGGAGAGGATGCCGCCCCTTATATCTGGGCTGGTTTGCAGGAGAATACCCTGACAGTATCAGCGCTGTATATTTTAGATGGTGGCGGTCATCAGTTACATGTGTATGAACGGTCGATGGTCGATGAAGGCTTACTGCTGCACTTCGAGCGATTAAACAATGGCCAAAAGGTTGCCGAGGTTTCAGCGTTGCTTTCACGGATTAACTAGTAGGCCCACTAGATACCGACCCAAGGTATACGCGGGACTGATAAGAAAACTCTATCCTGCCACAGACTTCATGCCTTTTAAAAAGTTGGGTTGCAGCTGTATTTAGCGCAAGGGATTTCGGTGTATCAGACTTGGGTGTGTAAGATGAGGAATTCATTCGACCGATGAGTCCTGCCAGGTCGAATTTCTGGCTGTATGGCAAACTAAAATTTCTTACCGTGCGTGGTTGTAGAAAGTCGCTTACATCTTTATCGGTGATATTTCTGTGGTTAACTTTCGAATATTCGGGTGCATATTCAGTAAGCATTTGGTCGTATTCTTTTTGGAATGGCAGGTTTGTATTTCTCTCATTCCATATTAAAGCGATGTGTCCATTCGGTTTTAGTATTCGCTCGAATTCTATTTTTGTATTGTCCAGGTCAAACCAGTGAAATGCCTGTGCGACGGTTATAAGGTCTACTGACTGATCGTCAAGATTGGTCGCTTCTGCAGTTCCTGCGACACTAACAAAGTGTGCGTTGGAACCAAGCAGAGTAACTGCTGCCTCTCTCATTTCTTTGTTGGGCTCTACGGCATGAACCGTTAATTTAAGCTTAAGTAATAGTTCTGTCAGCTTACCGGTGCCGGAGCCAATGTCTGCAATGACCGAATTGTTGTTAAGCCTGCAGTCTGCCCTCAGTATGTCGATGATCACTGAGGGATATGACGGCCGGAAATTTATATAGTCGCTAACTCGGTCAGAAAATCTCTCAGTATTTTTCAAAGTTAATCTCCCACCGCTGATGCTAAATTCGAATTAGACTATTTGACAAGTATACGGCGGCTGACTGAATCGAGAAAATAGCAGGCAAAAAAAAGGGGCAGTGTCTTTCTGCCCCGCTTCTCGCTTTTTACCTGACCCGTTATCGGGTTTGGAGTGTGGTTTCTCCCGATGGAGAAAGTAATCATTAATTTCATCTTCCAACTGGAGTCTGGATTGATGTCTCTGGCCCGACACTGTTTTTGTGTGAGCGCCGCCTTTTCGCAGTAAAGCGCCGTGGCGGACAACCGGGTTACGCCTGGTGGGCATGATTGTCTCCCCTGGGAAGTTATATAGTCTGCAGGTTAAAGAATCGAGCTTGGACACAGCTGCATCTGTGCCATCGCGGTGAATCGAACTGAATCACCGGTCGCGAGTTTATTCTTTATCAGCTTAAAGTCAATGGATATGGCGAGTTTTGTTGGTAAACTATGAATTTGTTAACCATCGAGAGATGGTACTACCTGCTATCTGATACGTACCATGAGTGAGCTGAACGAAATACCGGTAATTGACGTCGCGGCGATACACACGGCCGATACTCAGGCAATAGAGGATCTGGCTGCTGAATTTTATCAGGTTTACTCAACGGCAGGTTTTGGTTACATCATCAACCACGGTATTTCCGATTCTCTGGTGGAGCGGGTATTTTCTGCTTCGAAAAGATTTCACCAGATGCCACGTGATCAGAAAATGGCTGTTGAGTTAAATAGTATTCACCGCGGGTTTATACCGATTAATACCTCGACCGATGTTAACTCAAAGTTCGCAGAGGTCTCGAAGCCGAATCAATCAGAAAGTTTTATGGTGATGCGTGAAGACTCTGACGACTCTGTTTATGTGAAAGCTGGTGACTATCTGGCAGGCAGCAATCAGTGGCCGGACCTTCCGGGTTTTCGTACTGATGTGATGGAATACAATGATGCGATGACCGAACTTGCGAGCAAGCTTGTTGGTGTATTTTCCAGGGCGCTCGGAGTCGAGTCAGGATTGGTTGATTCCTTCGATCCACCTACCAGTTGGCTGCGGCTTCTGTATTATCCGCCCGCTAAAAAGCGAGAGTCGGAGGAACACGTGGTAGAACAAGGTATTTATGGTTCAGCTCCACATACTGATTTGGTTGTCTGACTTTGCTGGCGCAGGACGGTGTTGGCGGCTTGCAGGTACTCGCAGGTGATTGGATTGATGTTCCTCAAATTGCGGGCTCGTTTGTATTAAACGTCGGGGATATGCTTCATCGCTGGTCAAACGGGCTATTGCGATCTACACCGCATCGGGTGATTAATACCTCTGGTAAGGCGCGCTACTCCTGTCCGTTCTTTTATGATCCGCATGTAAAAACTAACATTTCGCCATTGCCTTCCTGTGTTAGCAACGACAACCCTGCACGGTTTGAGCCGATCAATTTTGGTGAGTTTCTGCGAGCAGAGCTTGAAGCGGGCTACGCGCATCATAAGGAGGCCAATTCATGATTGGCAGCGAATTCCTCTTTTAAAGATCACAGGGCTCACCCAGAGTCGCTTTGATCTATATAAACAAGCAACTTCACCGGTAGGCCGGTGATACCATGTCGGATTGCGCGACAGTGTATTTTAACTACCGGAAAGACGTGACCAGCAGATCTTCAAATTCCCCTCAGCCGTTCTTTAAGGCTGTTTTCACTGTCATGCTGGCCATCTTTCTATTCGATGTTCAGGGTGCGCTGATAAAGC
>CAYLZS010000439.1:0-3759 GCA_964388065.1 uncultured Granulosicoccaceae bacterium | reverse complement strand
CTCACGAAAAGCATCGTGCGCGTCTTCCGAGTAACTGACAATAGTACTGTGACATCCATACTCATTGTCGGTTTGCCAGGTAGATACAGCCGGGTGATCACCGAATTCTTTCACCACCTTTGCAACAATTCGACGACACTCTTGCCGGTACACTGTCGATGAAAAGCAATAGTGACGTCTTGAGCCAAATCCTTTCGGGTTACCTTGTTCATCAATTGCAAGAATCGATGGATTCTCATCAATTAACCACTTTGGCGGTGTTGCAGTCGGTGTACCCAGCACGACTTCGAGCCCTGCCGCGTGCAGAGTATCCAGTGCGCGTTGCAGCCATTCAAAATCAAACACATCACGCGCAGGTTCCAATCGGCTCCATGCAAACTCACCAATTCGAACCACACTAATTCCGAGCTCACGCATGCGACGTGCGTCATCGGGCCATACTGATTCCGGCCAGTGTTCCGGGTAATAACATACACCAAGCTTCATATAACTGAAGTCACCTCACCAGCACCGGATGTAGCCGTAGTCACGTAGAAATCCGCTTGCAGGTTCATGGCTGTACTGTATGCAGCACCTACATTCTGTATAAAACTATCGACTGAATCTGCATGTACCATACTCACCGTGCAGCCACCAAAGCCCGCCCCGGTCATGCGACTGCCTATCACGCCTTCAGCTTTCATCGCCAGATCTACCATGCAATCGAGAGTGGCACTCGATACTTCAAACAGATCACGCAACGATTCATGAGACTGCACCATCATTTGCCCGAATTCTTCCAGTTGCCCGGCTTTTAATGCAACGGTAGCACGCTTAACACGATCTGACTCTTCAACTACATGTGTTGCACGATTGCGAACAACAGGGTCAGTGAGTAAATGACAATTTTCATGTAACTGTTCGGGGTTTATATGCGCTAATTGCGAGGCACCGGTAACCGGTGCCAGTAACTTCAAAGCAGACTGACACTCCACCACTCTATCATTATAAGCACTGCCCTTTAACTCGCGCGGCTGATTGGTATTACCTATTACCAGACGATAGTCACCCAAATTGAGAGGAACCAGTTCGTATTTCAGTGAGTTACAGTCAAGTGCTATGGCACAACCAGCTTCGGCTACCGATATAACAAACTGATCCATTATGCCGCACTGAACATTGATAAATGAATTTTCAGACCGTTGAGCCAATAGTGCGATCTCCTGTGCAGAAAGACTGGCACCGGCGATGGTATTGATCACGCAAGCCGTCAGCACAGAAATAGACGCTGAAGATGAAAGACCGGCGCTATGAGGCAAGTCACCTGTGTAATGCAACTTCAGCCCGTGTACCTTATACCCGAGTTTGGCAAACTCAACCATCACTCCTAACGGATAGTTAACCCACTCCTTGCCAATTGGTGCGGTATCAGCGTCCGGTTTTACAATCGTTGTAAACTCAAAATCTTCTGAAGATAAAGAAATACCTTCCACTGATGGATCTTCAGTTACCACAACACGGGTACCGCGATTGATCGCACAAGGGAACACCAGTCCACCATTGAAGTCGATATATTCACCGATCAGATTGACGCGTCCCGGCGCATAGAATTCTCGCGATGCTGTCACCGTAATTTAACCTCGATCAACACAGCTGACTGCGCTGGCATTACAGGAAGCGAAAGACCAACTGTCATTAACAATGCACCGCTTACCACAACCTCTTCTAACGACCACGCCGGCATTTTTTTGCTAAACATTTTCAGCTGCTCTTTGTTTTGACTGACAAGATTTACGCTGTAATCAGCATCTGGTTTTAAACCGGCAAGCACCAATTGCCCTGGTAAGGTTTGCGACAAACTCGCCTCTGCCACTACAAACCACCATGATTTTTCCTGTGCCGTGCATACAAAACCACTGCAAACCAGATTCTCGATGGATGAATCAAGCCTCCATGTTGTAGCGGATGCTATCCAGTCACGATTAGCTTTGTATAGCGACACATAGTTTAAAAGAGTTTGTTTTTCTTCAGCACTGAGTTTGCGCGCATCGATTTCATAACCGTACTGACCTTGCAGAGCCACAATAGCGCGTGTATGGATGTTGATGTTACGCCCTGTCAGATGTGCTTCAGCATGACCGACATGAGCACCCATGACTTCCGGTGGGTTGAAGTAGCTATAACCACGCTGAATTTTCACTCTGTCTATTGCATCGATAGAGTCTGATGTCCATACACGACCCGCGTAACTCAACACACCCCAGTCTGCACGTGCACCACCTGAACTGCACGACTCTATTTCCAGGTTGCTGAATGCACTGGAGAGCTTTTCCATTAATCGATAACAGGCAGTAGTCTGATGCACCATCCTGCTGCGTGTACCGTCACCCGCAAGAATAATATCTCGATTATGATCCCACTTGATGTAGTCAATCTTATATTCACGAACGAGATTAGAAATTTTTGTATATAAATAATCGAACACATCCTGATTATCGATATCCAGTACCAGCTGGTTTCTGGCCAAAGGTGTCGCATAAGGCTTCAGGTGCAATACCCGGTCGGGATGATTGCGATAGAGTTCACTATCCGGATTCACCATCTCGGGTTCAAACCATAAACCAAATTGCATTCCGTGAGAACGAACATGTTCCGCTATCGGGTGCAAGCCATCCGGATAGACAGTTTTGTCTACAATCCAGTCACCCAGTCCTGCGGTATCTGCACGGCGCGCAGGAAACCAGCCGTCGTCCAGTATAAAGCGCTCCGCACCCACTGCAGCTGCTGCATCAATCAGTGATTTAAGCTTGTCTATATCGTGATCAAAATACAGCGCCTCCCAACTGTTGGCGTGCACTGGTCTTTTTCTGCGCGTCCACGCCGGCAGCACTTCACTACGCAGGTACTGATGCATTGCCTGACTCACGGCGTTCAGTCCTGCCGATGAATGCCTTTTAAAATAGCAAACCGGTGCAGTAAATGAATCCCCGGATTCAAGCCTGAGTTCACCTGGGTCGAGTGATACGCCGGATTGATAATAAACCCGACCATCGCTAAGCAGTTCAACACTTGATGCATGACTACCACTCCAGGCAAGATTAGCCGCCATCACATCACCATGTTGCTCACTAAAACCGGTATTGCCAATAATCACAGCAGGATAGCGCTCATGACTAGTTCTGCCACGATGGCTCTGTAAGCTCAGCATACCCGGTGCAATAGCAGAGCGATGGGTTTGAAACTCCAGCCCCCAGCGTCCATGTAAATGCAAACACTCACGATAGCTGCCAGGTAGTGGCATCGTGGCACTGGCCAGCCAGTCAACGGTATAGCACGCTTCATTTTGATTGGTAAGCGTCACGCCAATAGAAAGCACACCGGTTGTTTTATGTAGTGACACTATTAAAGATACCGCAAGATCTGCGCTTTTGTCGCTTAGCTCTATGATCAGGCTGTTATCTTTTTCCACAACGCTGTCGCGTATAAAACAATGATCAAACTGCGCACCGTTGCAGTGACCTTTCAATGCTGGCAAACAATCAATTCCTGAAGATCGTTGAGGAAACAAAGACAGCGCAACCGTTTCATCGAGCTTTGCCATAGGCAGCGCCAGATCAGTGATCGATACAATAGCATCCCGTTCGGCGGCATTATAATTTTTGACAAGCGGCAGGCTATCACCATACCAGACAATGGACGGTACATCCGATTCACCCGACGCAACAAGCAACACCGTAGTGTCAGTTGCGTCCAGCCTCCATAATGATGAAGTCATACTTG
>CAYLZS010000438.1:0-33725 GCA_964388065.1 uncultured Granulosicoccaceae bacterium | reverse complement strand
CATCCTCCAAATTTTTTCCGCCAAACCACAAGCTTAAAATACCCGCCTTAAAACCAACCCGTCGGCCTCGTTTCCAGCTGGTTCGCAACAATCCCTATAAGGTTGGCGGAAATCACATTGTAGTTGGTATTGGCAACAGGTCCCTTGGGGTTAATCAGTATTAGCCAGGGAGTACCACCGGTAAAGTAGTTGACCATAGTAACCGGACGCTTGTCAGTTTCCGGATCACCCGGATCATGCCCCATTACTATCGGCAGTTCATAGCGCAACTGCAATTTGCGAACATCTTCGAGCGTATTGGTATGGTGTCCTTCAAATACCGTTTGTATCCCTGCAATCGCAACATCGGGGTGGTTGTGAAAGCGTTTGGAAAACGCCTGCAATGTGGGAAAACCGCTTCGGTGACAACCGGGACACCAATCCTGAAAGCACTTTAGAAATACCCACTTCCCGCGGGACTCCAGTACGGAAAACTGTCCTGGATCACCATTGGCATCAATCCAGTAATCGAGTTTTATCTCCGGTGCCTCCTGCCCTTCTATACCCCACCTGATGCCGTTAGAAGTTTGTGCTACAGCTTTAGTTGCAGTGAGCCCGGCACCAATGGCAACACCCGCTGCGGTTCGTTCCAGTAACTTTCTGCGACTTAGATTGCTCGTGGTCAGATTGGTTAGTGAATTTATATCAGAGCCGTTTACTTCACTTTTAGTGAGATTCATATTGAGCACCTGGATGTTGATTGACCTAAAATTTCGTATCGAAACCATTAAACTGCCGGATGTATACATCGCAAACGTACGGTCCGGGCATTTGATTGCACCTGATCATCGATCAGTGTCCGGGTTAAAGACATACGGGTACACTGAAACTACGCATGGAATCACCCCGTCACCCTGCTGGATAGCTGGCCAGTCTGCTTACCAGCCATCGACTCCACTTTCAGGTCGAAGACGTCGAACCAGCCTGGAACCAGTCTCGATAATAGCTTGCATTCGTTCTTCCAGACGACTCATCTCGGCCATAGGGCGTCTGAGTGCATCTGCCTCATCACCGAGATCGGCAAGTGACAGATAGACCTTTTCAGAATTCTCGATCTGTACTTCTGCATTAGCCACCACCGAACGTAAGTTCTCAAGCAATGGTTCCGCACCTGGAGAGGCTTTGACTTTGGAAAGCTCTGCATCCAGCTCGACTACTGAACGTTTAACTGCATCAAACCATGCGTCAGAGAGTTTGGGTTCTCGCTTAGCAGTCAGCATGGCGTTGCGTTCGATGGCTCGTGTATTCTGCACCACGCTATCGATTCTCGATCGCAGATCGAGCTGGATTTGGATTATGTCGTCGTTGACATCTACCACTTTGCTCAGCACCGTGTCGAGTTCTTCAACCAGCCAGCTTATGCGATCAAGAAATACATTGAGATCACGTGCCAGAACACCAAACTCATCCGCTGTGCGAACTTCTGCACGTTGATTCAGATCTGAGTAGGCTTTGGAAAGCCTGCTTACCACTGATCGCAACCGAAGGAGCGGCTCCATTCGCGATCTGAGAATCAGAAACAACAGGATAGAGTGCAACACAATCTTGCCCAGCGCGAGGCCAAGCGTTAACTTGACGTCCTCCCACCACATAGCGAAGTCGCGACCCAGGTAGTTGCGAACCGTCACATGCCCGAGCAGATCCCCGGGTTTAGCACCCACATGGCAAGAGGTACAAACTTCACGCGCTGCAATTTGCACGGTTGCAGTCTTGTGTTCTTCATCTGCCATGCCATCAATCGGAATTCCCTCCGGTGCGAACTGGAAAGTTTGCTCGATAGACTTCACAGTCAATGCAGAGGGGACAATGGCAATTTCGTATC
Organism: uncultured Granulosicoccaceae bacterium; assembly: GCA_964388065.1. Classification (GTDB taxonomy): domain Bacteria; phylum Pseudomonadota; class Gammaproteobacteria; order Granulosicoccales; family Granulosicoccaceae. Next base: position 31,864 of record CAYLZS010000438.1, on the reverse strand, counting down.
CGAGGTCTGTCCAGTTTTTTTCAAGAATCGGGTAAACCGCTCTGGCCGCAACCGGCCCTCCCGAGTTGCTCATGATCGATACAACGTTTTCCGAGATCTCCTCGGCAACTTCCAAAGCCTGACTTTCTCCATTGCTCTGATAATCCCAATAAACTTTACCGGCTTTCAAAGCAAATTCAATAATGGTGACCAGAACCAGGACCAGGAAGAAGTCCTTGATCATGTGGATCAGGAAGGACTTGTCAAACCTTCCTATGGATGGATTGGATTGTTCAAGCATGAGTGACTACTTGGCTGCAATGGCAATAGTTTAGCCGAGTTGTATACCTCGCGATAGCACCCTGATGCTGCATTCTTCCATAGCGCCTGTTCGTCCACATCAAGAATTACTATCGCATCTAATCGCAACACCAGATGCAATAAATTGAGGTGCAAAGATCAAAGTAAAATTGGATTTTCAGCACCGGTTCAATGGTTCAATGTCATCAGCCGTTGCCTGCATTTGGTATACTAATCCGGTGCCAACAGTTATATAGAGAGGGAAGCTAAGAAATGAGTAAAAAAATTTTCTTAAAACCACGAATCACCAAAACAACCGACAATCTGGTGCAGGAAACGCATATTCAGGAAATTTACGAAAACCTGATGTCACCGGTTTATAGCTGCATTGGCCTTTCAAACCACGATGATCAGTTCCCTTTTTGGGTAGTTCGCCTCTCTAATGCTGATATCAAAAATACACCCGCTTTTTTGAAGCTTTGGCAAATTATTGATGAGTCTATTTGCCGTGGTAAATACGAGCCCTACCACACACTGGTAAACGCGAATAATTTTGGTGATTGTCCTATGGTACACACCGATTTACCGGCTGACAGAAGCGACGACTGCTACACCATCATCTACTATGCGCACAACAAGTGGGACTGTAACTGGTCAGGTGAAACTGTGATTCTAAATGACGCCAGAAATGAAATTATAGAATCTGTTTATCCGCGCCCGGGACGGATATTTGTATTCGACAGCGCCCTGCCCCATGTTGCAAGAGCTCCAACGAGAATATGTACACAAGTTAGATTGACTGTTGCCTTTCGGGTGAAGCCGAAGAGTGCGTGATCACAATTAATGCACGTATCTGTTTGGCTCCAAGAGGTTTAGCAAAAAAGTTGCACCCGAAGTTATGAGGCTAATTCTCTTATAGCCAGAAATACCAATTCTATTTATTTTGTGCCTTTTGGTATTCTAACCACTCTTTGTACTCCAAATATTCCTTAAACTGCTGGTACTCGTCTGAACCACCATCACGTTCGGCTTTCCATTTTTCAAAATCGGCGTTAAGTTGCCGTCTAGCATGAGACGATGCTAAGTCAGAGTCAGGAACTAACACATCAGCGTTTTCAGCACTGTTGTTTAAGTCGGCTACTGGTGAAGAGTTTATATCCTTATCTTTCTCAGCTTTTGACTTAAGAAAATTTAATTGGCCAAGAGAAACTGGCTGATCACCATGGTCAATGTCAAACGGATCCTGGGCCCCTCCAGTAACCTTGAGACATGACGTCAGGAGTAAAATCAATATGGCAGCACTGGTACATCGGAAAATAAGCATAATCGAGTTTTTTGTAGCTACCTAAATGGTTCCGAATTTATTAGTTTGTATGACCCGCAGAAATGCGGGTCATACATGTGGATTTTTAATGCTCTAGAATCTCAGGTGTCCGCCCAAAGCAAATACGCTACTGTCGTCGTTGTCTTCTTCAACTTCTCCTTCAGCAATTCCATTGGACCAGCCGCCAAAATTAAAGTAGTACGTTGAAACGCTGTTTGGCTTCCAAAGCAGACTTAGAATAAGCAGATCATGGTCAAGAACTTCTCCGACGCCAGTAACTGCGTCACCTTCGAACTCGTCTTCCTGACCGAAGCCAGCGGATACAGTCCAAACTTTGCCAAAGTCGTAGCTGGCTTGAACCCAGATATTCTCTGAGAGAGTGACATCAGCGGTGTTCTCACCTTCACCATACGAAAAGGCCAGGCCAAGCCCGAACGGAAATTTGTAGGCGGCGGAAACATCCATCGTAGTCATATCACCCTCTCCAACAGTTAAGCCGGCACGGGCTCTGACTGCTCCAAAACCGCCATTCTTGTCAAACGTAACGGCGGCTTCATTTTCTTCCTGTTCGTCTGCTGACACAGCGAACTTGAAACCACTAAAGCTCGGGGAATCATAACGTATTCGATTTTGCCGTGATAAGCCGTCTATGTCAGTAAAATCTGCACCAGCACCACCGAACAGCAAGTGAGCTTCAGCCCCGCCAAGAAAGTTAAGTAGTCCGTATGACTCGCTGGTACCGTTGGCAGCACCATCACCACGTCCAATTCCGACCTTTCCCCAGGGACTATTGACATAGACATCCGCATAACGAACTTCACGTACTGTACCGTCAGCCGCTCCGCTGTTACCACCTATCTCATCAGGATCATTTGATTGCGCAAACTGCGCCTGAAGCTCAAAACGCAGACCGGTGGAAAACCCGTCGCCAAATGGCGTATTTGATCTTATGCGAAACCGGGAACCGGTAGTGTTGTTATCGACCACAGTCAGTTCATCGAGAGCATCGCCAGCCAGGGCAGCTACATTAACCTGTCCAGACAGTGTAACTGAAGTTTGAGCCATTGCATTAACTGCTGGACACAACGCAAGTGCTGTAACTAATAACTTAGCTTTCATTTGTATTCCTTATTATTATTTTTATTATTTTTCTAACGAAAGCAGATTGCATCCAGTACAGACTTACAACAGATAAATTTCAATCTCCTGTAACAAATGCTATACAATTGCTCAAACAAATAAAATTAACTTCCAGCAATAAACAGTTGTTTATCCGTTTTATCTATCACCATTCTTTCTTGTGATAAGGACCTTCTTAAATTTGGTCGTAAGGTAATAGATTTTTAAATATATTCGGCTGTAAGAACTACCGTTCGGCATCAGAAGTTCGTCGTGTTTTATCGCTCTTACACATGTAAATTCAGTAAGTTTCACACCCATTAGTTCACGTCCTTACTGCCTCAGAGAACACCAGAATTTCTCTCTGCTACGTGCCCGATGGCAGTGCTTTAATTGAAGTTGCCTATTCAATAAACTATGCAGCTGTTGTGCTGAAAGACTCAGTGGGTGATGAGAAAGGCTTTTTCAGATAAGTAAGCGTTTATACAGATGAAGCCCTGGCTGAAACCAATAAGGCCTGCACCCGACATCACTCCTCAAGACACCGGACAGCGAAATCGCCTACAACGCCACCGTTGTGGTCCGCAACGTGTACACCTGTAGAAGGTGAAAAAACAAACTCTTCTGAAGTTACGGGTCAGATATTTTCTGACGTACAACCGGATGCTTCAGGATTTTTTATAAAAATGAATTGTTGGTCCTGCGGTTAGGTACGCTCAGGCTGCACACAATTCTTAATACCGGAATATCAGACCGGAATATAAGACCCCTGAGTAAAGAGCATGCCGCACTATGCGGCATGCCGGGGTCATACGATACTTTTATTATCCGCGATTAACCTGAAACCGGTTCAGAGTGAATGTTCCTGAACCCCAAAAAGTTTCAGTACCCAATTCAATTGCTCCCATGCAGGCATTGCGAGCCATCGGTCGCACACCAAATGATGGACCGACATTTCTCGACCAGTCAACAAAAGCGTTCCAGTCGAGAGTTCCCCGGTTGCTCGGTCTTTGTGCTACGAAAGCAATATAAGCCCACGGTAGATTGTTGTTGACATAAACATCCCAGTCCTGACCATCAACCCTGGCAGTGGCAACCTGTGTACCAGGAGTACGAATGCTCGGTACACCTACCCAAACCATCATCTCAAATTGCTTGTTGTGCTCCTCTGCTTCGCAACTGGTATGAAAGAAAGATTCCAGTGCGACATTGCGCTCAACAAAACCGGTTTCTGAAAAATCATACTGCACCCGGTATCGAGACAACCTGTCAGCCAGTTGCGGCAAGCCCGTTTCTGCTACCGAACCTGACAAGTTGTATCTGGTTTTCCGACCGTAGTAAACCTGCGGGTAGGACTTTACTGCAAACTCATCACCCTCGCTGCGTTGCAACCAGTTGTAATCCCACTTGGCCACATAGTTACCCGGGTTTCCAGTTAACTCGATACATTGAGACCAATTGTTACTGAACACTGCACTTGCATTCCAGACATTGTTCTGCAGCTTATAGTTGCCGTAACCAATCTCAAGCCATGGAATGCAACTGCGCTGATTCAGCAATGGACGATTGCGTGTTGCCGTCGCACCGGTTACCACACAAGTACGATTATTTTCATAACCAAATCCATTATTCCCTACATCACTGTCATCAGTCAGACATGCCGGATGACCATTACTAAAACCCGCCGTGGCAGCTGCTACTGGTGGAGGCGCTGGTCCAGCGACTGGCGCAGCGACTGGTGCAGATGAAACTGCAGGCGCAGCAGGAGTGTTACTGACTGTTGATCCGGCACTACTGTTGGAAGTTACTCGACAGCTCCTGCCATCTTCAAAACCAAAGCCATCGTTATCAGAATCAGTAGCACTACTGCGGCATTCAGGAAAACCGCCATTGGTAGCTGCACTCACTGACGGCGTACTTTGTTGGGATGTTGAAGAAGAAGCGCTGCTGTTGGCAGTTACACGACAACTCCTGCCATCTTCAAAGCCAAAACCATCGTTGTCAGGGTCAGTAGCTCGACTACGACATTCAGGAAAACCGCTATTGGAGCTACTCGTAGCAGAGCTCACTGGTGGACTGCTTTGTTGTGCATTCGAAGCGCTTGTTACTACACAAGAGCGATTATTTTCAAAACCAAAACCATCACCGTCAGAATCACTCGATGATGAACTACAGACTGGAAAACCCGATCTGTTGCCAGTTGACTGGCTGGCAGAGTTGTTTGAAGTGGAAGCAGAAGTAACGAGACAAGTCTGGTTGTTCTCCCAGCCAAAGCCATCGCCATCGGCATCAAATGACGGTGAAGAACATACAGGCCTCTGGGCAAAAGCTGGCCCTGACTGTATAGAAATCAGTACAGCACTAATAGACACCATAGCGGTGCCTGCGAATTGAAGAATCCGTTTAATAAACATTTAATAGTTCCTGGTGACTATGCTTGCGTGAAAGGAAAAGCATAGTCCGGTTTTTTTAAAGTTAGGTTGAGGTGAATACATCGCAATAGAGACGCCACGATACCGGTAGAGTTTTCGTGCAGGCCTTACGAGATAAACATAATCTGTAATTAGTGATTTCACTTAACCTGAATAGCGTCGAGATAATAATTGAACTAATTAACGCAACCCTATGCTGTTACTAACAAAAAAAATATTTACGCCAGGTGTTTATTATCGAGAGATTTATATTATTTTTTTTTACTGGTGTGCTCTTTGCTAACGGCTGAAAATTCAAAACAAACTCTTCGTGATGAAATTGTTATATCTAATTTATAAATTTTTTATTGCTGAAAGCAACAGCCTGATTCAAGCGCTGAAAAACCACGTATTTGCATACGAATGAATTAACTTTTTCGTCACCACGCCAATCTTTTCGCCGAGACAATTGTTGTACAACAATGGGGAAATATACTTCCTTTGTCGCCTCCAGGTATCCGGGCGTATTGACAAATCATTTTCCCAACATTACATTGTCATGACGCTAAAGGAGGCGTGATTTACACATGAGCAGTTTTAGTCCAGTTACCTCAAAACTCACCCGTACATTTTATTGTGCGCACCGATCGAATCGATTCTCGCATCGGACCTATGCAGAGCAGAGTGACACTTCGCGGCAGGCGATCATCGGACAGGCGGTGTGTATAGAGGTTGCAGTGGCTTTCACACTGATCGCCTACATCGGATGGGTTTGCTTTCGCGGATGGTTTTTCGAAGAGCCGATCATCACCTCTGATCACATGATAATGCTCTCGGTCCTGATTCTGATGGCGGCGCTCGGTGCCAGGCTGTTCTGGATCGCCTGGTCAACGATTGATTCCTGGTTGCGCTATTGAGCGTTGCTTGTACCACCTGTGAAGCCTTACTTTGACGTCTCGGCTATTCTGATTACTTTAGTCAGTCAGCAACCACACGACAAACAGCGTCTACGTATAGTTTTCTTACACACGTCTGTACTGGCTTTCGGCAGCGACCGTTATAAATATGAGTAACAGTTGATTCCCAACAACTGAAATGAGCCACCATCGTCAGACTCTGCTTCTGTAATAACCTCGCCGGACGCATTGCAACGAAGGTAATTCAATCAGCACAATCCGTTACCGATTTTCTTACCACCCTGCTCGACACTGTCTGGCTGATTATTCCTGTATGTAACAAGCACAATGATATTGTTTAGTGATCTCGATTAGCAGCTAACTCTATTTCTGCTGCTCTGCGTAAATCCGTCATGAATCGTTTTAGTCCAGTAACCTCAAAACTCACCCACATCTTTCATTCTGATCTCGGATCAAATCGGTTATCCCAGACCAGGTTAGACGAGAGCTTTAACGCAATACGAAGGCAGTCACAATAATTTCTGATCTATTGTAATTACCGTCGTCATATACCTTTTGAGTAAGCCTGTTGTCAATTCTGTATAGTGCCTGTTTCCCAAGGCCACCAGTCTCTCACTTCGAAGACCAATGTTTTCCTTCTTTGAAAATATTATTGACCCTTTTAAGCCAGCCAGCGCTGAGCGTCCACCAGGTGAATCCGTCATACGGTTTATCTTCTACTTCGCCGCACAAGCTCCGTTCGTTTTCGTGGCTTTACTGGTCTTTGGCGGACTTCAGGCATGGATAGAAATATCCCTGTTCGGATTTATAGGTACTGTGGTCGACTTATTAGATGGTGCCAGCGTCGACACTGTGTTTGCAGATCACTGGCAGACGTTCACCTGGATGGTGGTGTTTATTGGTGTGATACGTGTAGTGATCATGGCAACTGGAATCATGCTCATAGAGCAAACCATCGGGCCTTCAGTATTCAACCTTATCCGCTGGCAGTCACACAAAAACGTTGTTCGTCAAAGCCTGACTTTTTTCCAGAATGACTTTGCCGGACGCATTGCAACCAAAGTAATTCAGTCAGGACAGTCCGTTACCGATTTTCTTACCACACTGCTCGATACTGTCTGGCTGATTCTTCTGTATGTAGTAAGCACAATGATATTGTTTAGTGAGCTCGATTGGCGGCTAACTCTGTTTCTGCTGCTCTGGGTCTGCATATACGCGATCATACTCTACAGGTACGTTCCAGCAGTTCGCGACAACGCGCGTGGTGTAGCAGACGCTAAATCTATACTGACGGGCCGTCTGGTTGACAGCTACTCAAACATCAACCTGGTAAAGATAGACAGCCAACCGGAACGTGAAGACGCCTTCGTAGCAGAAGGAATGAGTGGCCTGGTTGCCAATGTTCGAAAATTTGGCCGATCCATCGCAAAGTTGCGTATCTCGGTGATCGCAAATAATTCTGTTATGTTGATAGGAATTGGCTATCTGGCATTAACTCAGTGGCAGCAGGGTGAAATGTCTGTAGGTGAAATAGCGTTTGCTATGGGCCTTGTGCTTCGACTCAACTTGCTGGCCAATCGTTTTCTGGGTCAGGTTAATGGTTTGTTTCGCAATCTTGGTCAGGCTCAGGACTCAATGCAAAGTGTCGCGCAACCGATCGGTCTTCTGGACAAAGCGGATGCGCGGGCGCTGGTTGTTAATAAAGGACAAATCGAATTTAAGGATGTTTGCTTTAACTACGGTCGCAGTGCAGTAAGTGATAGTCATCCTGACGATAAAACAACGCAATCCACTGTCAACCCTGTTGTGATCGACAATTTCTCTCTCAGCATTTTCGGTGGTGAGAAAATCGGACTGGTTGGTCCCTCCGGTGCCGGCAAATCAACGCTGGTTAACTTGCTGCTGCGCCTGCATGACATAGACAGCGGTAGTATCGCAATTGACGGACAGGCAACCACAGAGGTCACACAGTCATCACTGCGTTCATCCATTGGCATGGTCACGCAGGATACTGCATTACTGCATCGGTCCATCCGTGAAAACATTGCCTATGCAAAACCCGATGCCACAGAGCAGCAAATACTGGCGGCCGCTAAGCAGGCACACGCGCTCGACTTTCTACAGGATCTACAGGACGCAAAAGGCCGCAGAGGACTGGACGCCTATGTAGGTGAACGAGGCGTGAAGCTTTCAGGTGGCCAGCGACAACGTATCGCAATCGCACGGGTGTTATTAAAAGACGCACCAATTCTGGTTCTTGATGAAGCCACCTCGGCACTTGACTCTGAGGTCGAGGCTGCCATTCAGGCCAGCCTGCAGGATCTAATGAAGGGTAAAACAGTAATAGCTATTGCACACAGGCTTTCCACTATTGCGGCAATGGATCGGCTGGTTGTGATTGAAGAAGGTCGTATTGTAGAGACCGGCACGCATGACCAACTGATAAACAACGGGCAAAGATACGCTTCGCTCTGGTCTCGTCAGTCAGGCGGATTCATCGATATATCCAGTGACTAAAAATGTACGCCTGGGGTATGTGGTGCTACGTTGGTGATAATTATTGCTCTTTGCCGAATCAATCGCCAGGGAACGCGACTGAAGGCGGTGATCATCAACTAACAGGGTTTTGAGAACAGCGACAGCCGAACTGCCACTGTCCTCCCCCCACTTTATCGTCTCAGAATGATATCTACACGGCGATTTTGTTCGCGACCTTTGGCATTGCTGTTATCGGCGATTGGTCGGGTATCGGCAAAGCCGCTGGCCGTTAAAGAGTCAGCATTGATTGTTGATGTGCTTTTCAAGTGCCTGACCGCAGCGGATGCCCGGGCCGATGACAACTCCCAGTTCGTTGGGTAGCGTTCACGCAATTCAGCACCAATACCGAGCGAGTCTGTGTGACCCTCAACATCTATATACCAATCGGTATACTCGGCAACAATATTTCCAACCGTAGTCAGTATACTCTGGCCTTCGCGAGTCAGCGCTGCATCACCCGTTTGGTACAGACTGCCCGAAACCAGGGTGATTGCTACCGCCTGATTGTCGTCAATTGACTGTACTTTGCTATTGACTACACCCGCTTCGTTAAGCTGATTTTCAATCGCCTGGCGCAGAGTAAGCGTTTCATCCACCAGTGATTCGGCACTCGCAGCCGCGACATCGATTTGACTCTGCAGCTTGTCGCGGTTGTCAGTCAGTGTAGATATTTCAAGATCCGAAGCAGACAATGATTGTTGCAACGCCACCGTTTTAAGCAAGGCATTGTCGCGCTCCGCAGTAAGGTCAGCACCTTCAGTTTCAAGTTTCGCCACTGTGTTGTTGAGCGCTGCAATGGTCTGTTGCTCTTGCTGTAACTGCGAAGCCTGAGTATCAAGCTGGGCGTTCAACTCATCAATTTTACCGTTCGCTGTACCAAACTCCTGCGCAAGCGTAGATTTTTCCTGCTTGAGTGATTGCAGTGATGTTTCAAGATCTGCAATCGTCATCCTTTCGGTCTCCAGTACATCACTGAGCTCGGCCGCCTGTTGATTGAGCTGATTTATTTCATTGTCGGCAGCAGTTTTAGCGTTATTTAAAGAGCTGATGTCTGCGTTGGCCTGATCAATAGTGGCCAGTGCATTGTCCCTTTCACCGATAAGCTGATCGAGCTGTGTGTTTTTGTCGCCAAGCGATGCTTCGAGCGTGGCGATCCTGCTGCTGGCCACCTCTCCGCTGGACGTTGCTGTTTGCAACTCACTTGTCAGGGATGATAGCTTTTCGTCTCGACTTTCGATCTCTTCCATCGCCTCGACTTTCTCGGCATTTAGCGCATCTACTGTTTGTTGCAGTTCGGCTTGCATATTCATCAGACCATCTCGTTCCTGCGTGAGCACATCAATGTCACTGCGTGCAGATTCAAGCTGTTCATTACTTGCCGCGAGCGATTCAGCACGATCTGCCAGTTGCATATCACGACTGGCAATATCGTTTTGCGCACCTTGCAGGTCACTTTTGAGCGTATCGATTTCTGTTTGTAACAAGCTGGCTGATTCTGCAGCTTCAGTCCTGGCACCTCGCAGTAACTCCACCTGTTGCCGCAGACTGGTTAAACTTTCCGCCTGCTCAGCCAGCGTTGCGTCGCGATTTTCGATACTTGTTTGTGCACTATTCAGCTCAACATTTAATTCTTCGAATTCCTTCTTCTGCATAGTAGCGGCAATACCTGCTTCACTATTTGCATCTTCAAGGGATGCCACTTTCAATTCCAGGCTGGAGATGGTTTCCGCTTGCTCTGCCACCTTGTCGTCCTGCTGCTTTAATGACGTTTGAGCTGCGTTTCTGGCGTTAAGCATTTGCGATAACTGATCTTGTAAGCCGGTCGCCTCAGCAGTAAGCTGCTGTGTGTCTTCCTTGCGGCCCGTACGCTCATCCGCCAACGTTGTTTTGGTCTCTGCCAGTTCAGTTTCAAGTTGCTTTCTCTCAGCAGAAAGCGATGCAACCTGACCCTCAAGATTTTCAATTGTAGGTGCCGATTCATCAACACGGGTCTGCAATTGCTTAACTTCTGCGCTCAGTTGCTCTACATCTGCTTGTCTGGCAGTCTTCTCTTCTTCCAGTGCCTCCGATGTTGCCTCCTGCTGTTGCATAATTTCAGAACGTGCCGACGTTAAAGTTTCAACTTGCGACTCCAAATCTGTGATTGTTGGTGTAAATGACTCTACCTGTTGCAGTAATTCTGCGTTTGCAGCGGCATACTCTATGTTGCGATCGAGCGTATCGTCACGACTGGCGGTAATCTCAACAACTTCCGCCTCCAGCGTACCGATGTTAGCTATCGACTCTTCATTGGCAGTGATTGTCGCCTGTGCTTTTTCAAGTTCTGCAGTCAGTGTTTCTCCCTGCTGCAGCGCCTTATCGCGTTCAGCGTTTACCTGCTCCAGTTGTGCCTGAAGCTCTGAACCTGAGCCAATCGCCGCATCGCGCTCGCTGGTGACACTGGCCAGTGACTGTTGTAGCGTTGCTGTGTCTGTGGGTATATCTCGCACCGCCAGTAATTCTGCTTTGGTCGATTGTAAATCACCCTGCGCTACCTCCAACTCCCGCTGCAGATTGCCGCGTTCTTCCACTACAACCTGATTCTGCTTTGCATCACTGCAGTATTTAATCGAGCCAATCACAAGTGCACCGAGCAACAGAAACGGCAAAGCCATCCGCATTAGCCAGGAATTATCCGACTCCATAACTGCAGCACCACCAGATGAATGTGCTGGTTGATACCCTGGCTTTGCTGCATGATGCTCCGTTGCATAGTCGCCAGTTGTATTGACCTCATGGGCTGCATCAATGTTATCGACAGACTCAACATGAGTTTCTGCGGCATCCAGCGCATCAACATTTAAAAGTGTTGCGACACCCAAAGCGCTGTTCTCAACTGAGCCATTGCGCAATTCAGTCCCCAGCGTTTCGATTACACCTGGTGAAACAAAAGCCAGCATGTCGCTGGCCTGAGAGGTGGTGAGCTCGCACTCCTTACACAATGTATCGACAAGATACTGGTCGCCCTCGGTTCCGACGATTGTCTGTAGCTGCACTCGAGCTTCCTGCTGTGCTGCGTCGCGTTGCTGACTATCCAGCAAACGCTCAGACAGCGGTGGCGAACCAACCTGGCTGGCTTCTTCGTACAATCTTTGTCGACCGTTAGAGTCACCTGCCACGATAGTGAGCTCTTTGACTATGCTGTCGATCGCTGTATTGACAGTAGCATTAAGCTGTACATTATTTTGTCCCGATAACTCAACCGGGATTGCTGTGCTAAGCAGGCGTTGTCTGACAATATTCCCAATTTCTATATTCATGACTACCCAACAATTTTAAACTTCACCATCATATTAGACTCGCGGCTCAAACTTGCTCCAGCCAGGTAAAAACGTGTTACAACAATTCCAAAAGTGATTTGTTTATCGCGGATTGCACCCGAAAACGAGTTGTTTGTCCGCCATCTTACGGAAATAAGACGCTGATGCAGGCAACATATGTATCTATATCGATACATATTCTTTACATGTTTGTTCCCCGATCAGTCGTTTGATCTAACAGGCAAATTGCTGTTGCCACGAAAACGCACGATTACAGCGCCAGACAAACATGAATACCCTGCTGCACAGTTCAGGAGGATCGACAGAAATAAAACCTAAAGTTTTCGCTGTTAGTACATCGTGGCAGGTCACATTCTTTTTTAATGGCGGATCAAACTGGTAACAAGTGAAGCTCGGCACCCGGCTAAAGAAGCATGTGTGGATGGCAACTCAAATTTGCTTGTGACTAAAGTCACTTCAAAGCGTTTTACTTATGACTTTAGTTAACTGCATTAATCGGTCGGTACCAGTACACTTATGCGAAGTAAGCTTAACGACTCATACTTAATGTTCGAGACTATCAACGCTTCTTTATAATTCGTTGAGATAATAGTTTTATAGTGTATCCATCGTTACGCCAGCCAAGGCAGTCGTTTAGAACGTCAATTAGTGTTACAGGTTAATACTTAACCTAATTGTCATGACATTTAACGTATAAACCTACTATATTAATCCTGATCAAGTACGGTAAATTGCAATGGATATCATAAGAGAATACATCCGCAATCTGTTTGGAAACAAAGCGAATTATCTACGGGACAAAAGCAACAAGCCTTTTACAGAAACCCAACAAACTACTCGCAACGCACAACCAGATTGGTACCAGCAGACACATAGTAGTGCTGAAAGCGGCGTAAGCACTCGACAGGAACCAGGCCAAAGCTGAAGTAAATCTGTCAATCCTGAGAATTTAAAGCAGCCTGATAATTTAATCCAGAAAGGAACTTTGGGTACTCGCGTGCTGTTTTATCGGGCAGCAGCACCAGGTAACTTTATCGTCAAATACAACTCGGAGGCCTTGCCTTTAAAGGCAAATCGGCTGGCAACGAAGTCCGACAACAGTTCAATTTAGATATAGCAGAGTGATGTGTAGATGTTAAAAATAGCGTTTTTTGTACTTGCGATTTGCTTCAGCTGGTACCTTGTCGATGAAGTATACGGCAAACAATCTGCAGCCTCATCAACACAGCTGGCCAATTCTGGTACGTTTGACAAAAACACTGCTGCAGTAATACCGGAATTGACTAAAGAGCGTATTGAGTTGCTTAGACGAATAGCAGCGAAAGGTCAGGCGGACTCTGCGAAAACCATTTCTGAAATATCTGCAAATCCAAAAACAGATCTGCTAATAAACGAGGCCGCCCCACACGCACTCAAAGCTGAGTTGGCGGCCAGACCCAGATTAACAAAAGAACGAATCGAATTACTTAGAAGCATCGCAGGCCTTCCAAACGAAGACGAGTTGCCCCCGATTAGTTCTTCACACCAAACCAACGGCACCAACAGTTTGATTACTTCATCAAAAATTGTTGCTGCACCCGAGCTGGTGAGTGTCCTGCAGAGCAGATCGACTAACTCTGATTGGGGAAGTCATCTGGCAACCGACAAAGCCGATGGCTCAAAACAAGGATTTGCCTTCTCTGGCCGGACATCTCTGTCACCATCTCTGAACTGGCCAGACGAAAAAAAACCAGCTGAACAACATAAAGATGGAAAAATTCAGGCAGCTTTAATGGCCAGCTGCAACGATAAAGGTGAGAAATCGCTATACGTAAAAATGCTAACTGCCTACCCGCTTGTCGAGACCGACAAAAGCGTGACCACTGTAGAAGGACTGGTCGGTTGGGATTCATCTGCCCCGTACGCTGCAGCTTTCACAGCCGACGCTGAGATGAACACCTTGCGCCTGCAATTCGGACTTGAAGATACACTCTCAATGTTAAAAGACGGTAAAAAAGTAACGTTACAGCTACCCTGGAACCAAAACGATCTTCAGGCTACTTTTGAATTTTCACTTAACGGATCGACTGCAGCACTTGAAACCGTATTTGGCTATTGTGATCAATAAAGGTACTAGCCCCGCTCAACCGCACCGGCATCTTTCAACAGTTGTTCAATTGCCTCAAATGGCTGAGCGCCTACGATTCCAGTTTGCGCGACTACATAGGTCGGCACTCCGGTAACGCCGTAATCACGAGATTTTTTCCAGTCAGCATCTACCGCGTCTTTATAGCTGCGACCGCTAAGCACTTCGGATGCGGCTTTAATATCAAGACCGAGATCTTCGCAAATTGCTAAAAGCACTTTCGTGTCGGCAACGTTGTTTCCGTCAACAAAGTAAGCTCTGAACAGGGCATCGTGAATTTTGTACCCGTTAGTTTGCGTATCGGCCCACTTTGCAAGCTCCTGCGCTTTTCTGCTGTTGTACGTATGAGTGCGTTGACCGTACGGCAATCCCTCCTGTTCCATCAGCCCTTTCATGTGCTGATTTTTCTCGGCAATGTCTGACGGCGAAGCATTAAAAAGTGCTTCCAGAGTTCGTCCTTCTTCTGGAGTTTCCGGGTGCAACGGGAACTGTACAAAACGGATGTCTACGTTGTATTTTTTTTGGATTCTTTCAATACGCACGGTACTGAGATAACACCAGGGTCAAACGTAGTCGCTAAAAACTTCCAACACTAATTCGGATTGGTCCACGGCAGGATTCCTTGTTTAGTCAGTGTGAACTATATCATTCATGCTTAGTCACAAACAGTGTACGTAGATCGCAATCCGGTAGCATCAGCTCCTGACTGCCATCTACGACAGCACTTTTGTCAATTAAATGTCATATTCTGTAGCAATCAGACAAGCCACCGACAAAACAACGTAAGCTGAAACGATTAACAAGCAGAGTGTGCGAGGTTTAGAATCTCAATGGTCGATACAAAAAAAAGAAACACCCTTAAAATTTTAGGTGGTTCCGCTGTCGTAGCGGTTGCACCCGGAGTCGCCACTGCCAATTACCTGAATGGTGATGTCCCTTCTCACACAGACCTGGAAGAAATTATTGTACCTGTAACGGCATCCGGCACCGCACTGACCATCTCGCTTTCTGTTGATCCTGAGCCCACAGTAAAACTAACCAACCACAGCAGACAACTGATCATAGTGCGCCATGTTTACCCGGGTATATTGCATGCCGGCACTCAAACCTTTGATATCAATTCAATCTTTGAAAGATGTGCATACGCCATACGAGCCGGCTCCAGCCGCGATGTGCCAATTGAATCAACAGCGAGTACAAGTGTTGAAACCAGTTTTCCCAGACACTTATATAGAAAGTACCCTCAGCGATCAGTTGCTGTTACCGGTCGCGATCACAATGGCAGACTGGCAAATTCCACACACGGTTTTTTTGCCTGACATTTATAACAATCAGGCGTGATTATGAGGCTTTAAGAGTGTTTTTTGAATCTCTGAAGCAACAAGCAACTCTTCGTCCAGTCTGTCCAGCGCCTTGTGAGCAGACCAGCTTCTCTTTATAACAAATTGCTTATCAGTTAACTCCATAAAGATCACGTCAGGCTGCAACATAAATTCTCTGACATCTTTTGCTACTATTTGGCGAAACATCCCGGCGTCTTTTGTTGTTACATGATAACGGTTGGCTATTTGTTCATCATCGCTTAAATCAATGTCTTGACCGTTACCGACATAGGCAACAGCCTCTGGTACAACCGTTGGCAGTACCAAACAGGACAATCCCGGATAGTCTCCATCAATAACCGTGACAGACCAGGCTGCAAGATTGCGTTTGCGCGTAGCTTTACTCAGCGTGAACTTTCGTCGGTTAACTGACCAGGCCTTAAACTGTGCAATACCAGCGTACTGGTCACTACCACTGTAGTGATGCTCTGTGTACATGCCCTCAAGAATACGGGCGGAAGACACAGCTTCAAGGTTTTGCCTGCCGTTATCACTAAAGCCCTTGTTACGGTAAAAACGCTTTACGACAAACGGGGTTCTGATAGCGTCGACTATACCGAATAGTGCAACCGCTATAAAAAAAGCTGCTACCGCATATTCGGTGGTTGTCATACCTTCGCCTTAGTGATTGTCTGAATTATTTTGTTCTGCTGCATTTTCATCATGTGTGCGGATAATTTTTACCAGTCCAACACGTCTGTCTTTAACACTCAGGACAGTTAGCTCACAGTTATCTTCGATAATAGAATCATTTATCTCAGGCATTCTTGCAAGCCGCTCCATGAACAGCCCGGAGATTGAATTTGCATCAAGGTCGGATGGTACAGACAAGCCCACAACTTTCTGTACATCTCCCAGTGAGACTAATCCGTCTACCTTCCAGCTGTTCTCACTGGTTTGCTGAATTTCACTTAATGCTGCGATTGTGTCAGTTTCATCTTCTATTTCACCGACGATCTCTTCCAGCAAATCTTCCATCGTCACCGCACCCACCAGCGTGCCATATTCATCAACGATTAACGCCATGTGTACTTTTCTAGTTCGCATTAACTCAAATAACCGGGGCACCTTTTGCGACTCCGGTACCACAAGCGCATCACGACAATACGTTTTCAGGTTTTTCCATGGCTCTGCAATCCCATTAAGTAACGCGCGATGGATATCTTTTACCAGCAGTATTCCGATGATTGATTCATTGCTGTCACTATCGATCACAGGGAAGCGTGAGAACTCACTTTTTTTAATGGCAGAAAAATTGGTGTTGTTGTCATCATCCAGCTCAAGACAGGTAAGCGAGTTGCGTGGAATCATAACCCGCCCCACCTGACGCTGATCAAACTCAAACAAATTATGCAGCATGACTGCATGATCTGATTCAATTTGACCATGATCTCTGGACGTTGCAACCAGACCTTTAAGTTCAGCACCGGACAATACGTCGTCGTGTCCGGCGGGTGCGACTCCCATCCAGCCCAGAATAATATTGCTGGCTCTGTTCAGCGCCCAGTTCAGTGGCCACACTGCGATGTAGGCGATATGAAGCGGATACGCTGACCACATTGATACGGGTTCGGGCTTGCGGATAGCCAGTGTTTTAGGAACCTGCTCACCAACAACAATGTGCAGCGAGGAAAAGATCAGAAACCCGATTATAAAGGACGCGGTATGCACGACCTGTTCGGATGCGCCAAGCTTCAGGAATAACGGCTCCAGCAAATGCGCCACTGCGGGCTCTCCGACCCACCCCAACCCCAGGGAAGCCATGGTAATACCCAACTGACAAGCTGCCAGATAGGCTTCAAGGTTGGACATTATCCTGAGTGTGAGCTTTGCTGAAGAGCTACCATCATTGGCCAGATTTTCAATTCGGAAACCTTTAGCCTTTACCAGTGCAAATTCCGCCGCGACAAAAAATGCGTTCGCTGCAAGCAAGCCCACAATAACGACAAGACTGGTGGTGGTACTCATTGAGGGGGCTAACAATGCGATAAGCAGCAATACTGCGATGTCGTAATTCTAACACTTCAGTGATGCAGCTAACTACTACGTGACTGTTAATAATAAAAAACCGGAACGCCGATCAGAAATTGCACTGATAACCAGACAGCCCACTCGATATCAGGTCAATTCAGTAACCATCGCATCGTATTGATATACTCCCGACGGTCACAGTTCAAAGGCGCGTGTCGATGGCTCCCGAAAAACCAGCTCCCAATCAGGTTGCATTTATTGGTGAGGTAGAAAAAGCAGAGCAAAACAGCTGGATAGAAGCTATCAATACACGCAGTAAAACTTTTAGACTGGCTCCTCTGGCGTCAATACCTGCTGCAAATATCAACCAGGTCGATGTTGCTGTTGTAGCAAATCCTGACCCCGTCACACTCAATGCGCTTCCCAACTTAAAATGGATTCAGAGTTTATGGGCCGGAGTTGAGGGGATAATTGGTTCCGACCTCAGGCAGGACATATCGATTGTCAGAATGACTGACCCGCAGATGGCAGAATCTATGTCTGAGGCAGTACTCGCATGGTGCTTATACCTGCATCGATGCATGCCTCAGTACAAGTTATTGCAGTCCAAAAAACAATGGCAACAGTTATCGTTGAAATTGCCACAGGACTGCAATATCAGCGTTTTTGGGCTCGGCAAGCTGGGCATTAAAGCGGCGATGCGACTCCGGGAAAATCAATTTACCGTGCGCGGCTGGAGCAACAGTGAAAAATCTATAGAGGGTGTTGAAACTTTTCACGGCGAGCCAGGTATGAGCGCAATACTTTCAAAAACAGACATCGCCGTACTATTGTTGCCACTCACAAACAATACAAATGCACTGTTTAATGTAGAGCAACTATCCAAACTACCGGTCGGTGCTTCAGTAATAAATTTTGCGCGCGGTCCTGTTATTGTAGAAGCAGATTTAATTGAATGCCTGAACAATAACCATCTGGAGCATGTCGTTCTTGATGTTTTTAATGAAGAACCACTGCCTGCAGACCATCCGCTATGGTTGCATAACAAAGTAACGATACTGCCACATATCTCGGCACCAACAACTATCGCCACAGCAGCTGACATTGCAGTGCAAAACATTGATCACTACTACACCAGTGGTAATATTCCGGATTCAGTAGATCGCATTAGAGGCTACTGAACCTGTGAGTTACCGTGTCGACCACGCTAATTCGGTAATCAAAAGACCACAGAACTACAGTCCTCTTTTCAACACCTCGGTAATCAGTTTTTGCACGTGATCCACCCCGCCTTTGAGGTTTTTCTCTCTGTCGCTAAAGTTGATACCAGTCGGCAACTTACCGGCAGCCCGGTTCACCACCATCGCACAACAGGCATACTCAAGCCCAAGCTCACGCGCCAGTGACGCTTCCGGCATGCCTGTCATGCCGGCAATAGTACAACCGTCCCGCTCCAAGCGCTTTATCTCTGCTGCTGTTTCGAGCCGTGGCCCCTGCATAGCTCCGTAAACACCACTGTCTATCAGCGGTAACTTTAACGCCTCAGCGGAGGCGATCAGCTGTTTTCTAATTGACTGCGAATAAGGTTCGGTGAAATCTATATTCTCGAATTTGTCGTGCTTGGCACCATGATAGGTGTGCGATCGATCATAGGTGTAATCGATAATCTGATCGGGAACAACCAGCGACTGCTCACTGCAATCATCGGCAATACCGCCAACTGCTGCCAGCGCGATCACATGCGTAACACCCACCTCCTCCAGCGCTTTAATATTTGCGCGGTAGTTGACCATATGGGGTGGAATCGTGTGGCGTCGACCATGTCTTGCGAGAAAAATCACATCGCAGCCATTAATACTGCCGTGAATCAGGGGACTTGAGGGCGCGCCATAAATAGTCTTCACCATCTCTCTGTAATTCAATGTGAGACCAGGCATGTTGGTTACACCACTGCCACCTATAATCGCCGTCTTTGCCATCTGCTGCCTGATATCGGTTTAATAAAGTGCCAGTATTGTACAACAGCTGCACTCTGCGCTGCCGCCGGACCTGTCTGACGTACTGGTAAACCATCTGAGATCACCAGCAAAATTGCTTGCCGGGGAACCGAGCTCACTCCCTGCTTTTGACCCTACCGCCAACAAAAATTCACGCCATTGCATTGGCACTGAAGGCACGCCATATCAGCTGAAAAACGCAACTAAACTGCTGATCAGTTGTCCAAAGCAGGCAGCGGAAAAAGCGACTTAACCACACAGCTGATCCATCTGGACTATACCTTGTGTAACTAATCTGATACATCCGCCAAACTATCGACGGCTTGCTCTGCTGTTCGCCTGTCTGCGACGCTATCAGCCAGCCACTAAACCGGAGATACCGGCTGCATAATTGCAACAACCTCGCTTCGTCAGGCAGATGCCGATTTGACGATCCGGGTAAATAAACGGCTGACACCCAACTTACCAAGCACCAGCTTTCATCGAATCACGAGCACATGCAACGCACAAAATGGTTCATCAACTTAAGAAACTTATGTTGCCCCCTCATACAAGCATTACGAACCGGCACAACCTGCGTACCAATCTGAAATACTCCAGTGCAGACTGTATACTGAGGTCAATGGAAAAATGATGGCTGACACAACCAACATGCAGCAAGATCAACAACTGAATCGAACTGATACACTCGGTATCGACTGCATGCAGTGTGTTCAAAGCAACAATAACATCGCTCTGCCCTGCACCCTCGCGATCGACATCGCAACCGCATGAAAGCCAGGGCACATTTTATACATTCAATGCTTTCCACACGTACTGCTACAGCCAGGGTGACACCACTTAACAATGTTTGATTGGCTGTTCAATTATCCGAAATCAGATTTCGATGCAGGCACACTGACCTTTGCATCGTCTCTTAGTGTCTGGCTACTGGCAGCACTGGCACTTATTGCCGCCCTTCTTCTGGGCTGGAGCTTATGGAGAAAACGCTCACAGCTCAGCACTGGTAAATTAGCAACTTTGTGGGTACTTCAGGCACTGGTCGCTGCGATTCTACTGACACTAATCTGGCGCCCGACACTGAAGGTTGACGCCATCAGCGCCGGTGAAAATTCTGTCGCCATACTACTGGATTCCTCTGCCAGCATGCAGGTGGAATCCGGTGGCAGTACCCGTCTGGCACAGGCAAAGGAGGTTCTTGACGAAAAATTACTGCCTGAGCTAAAAAAATCCTTCGCAGTAAAAACCGGCTCCATGGGATCCGATCTTGTCTGGTCGGAAAATCTGTCAGAGACGGTTGCCAACGAACAGCGCAGCAATATTAGTACTGCGTTACTGGACGTCCTCGACCAGGCCCGTATCGATCCGCTAACTGCTGTGGTAATAGCGACCGACGGAAGCGACAACTCAAATTCAATCGACAACGAATTCTGGGACAAACTGGCAAACTACAACGTACCCATACACACCATTGGCATTGGTGAATTAAATCTGTCAAACGATACCGAGGTCGTTTCAGTCGAAATGCCATCTGTGGCACTACCCGGGTCAATTCAGACAGCACGCGTTACTGTGCAGCATGGCGAACAAACATCACTGCGGGTAAAAGTTTACTCGGGTGAAAACATTGTTGCGATCGAAGATAAAAATCTGACTGGCAAAGCCGGCCAGACAACAGTCGACATTGACATCGACGCTGCAGATGCGGGCATACAGGAGCTGCGCTTTGAAGCAGAAGCCGAAACCGGAGATATTTCCCCCGGCAACAACAGTCGCAGGCGCTTGCTCCAGGTAAAAGAGAGCAAGAGAAAAATTCTCTACTTTGAAGGCGAACCACGATGGGAATACAAATTCATCAGGCGTGCAATTAACAAAGCACCCGGTATTTCACTGGTTACGATACTTCGCACCACGCCAAACAAGTTCTACCGACAGGGCATTGAATCCCCTGAGCAACACGCCAATGGTTTTCCTGCAAGCAAGTCGGAACTCTATCACTACGACGCAGTGATTATTGGCAACGTTGAAGCGGTATCACTCAATGCCACCCAGCAACAGCTGGTGCACGACTATGTCTCAGAGCGTGGCGGCACACTAATGATGCTTGCAGGAGACAAAGCATTATCCGACGGTGGCTGGCATACCAGTCCGGTGGCACGTGCTCTGCCGGTCAAACTTTTACAGGGCGGCCAGCCAACGTTTGACCGGACTCATGCAAAGGCAATGTTAGCCAGTGCCGGCTATAACTCACCTATTACACAGCTCGTCAGCGACAACGCAGACAACGCCAGCCAATGGTCCGAGCTGCCAGAGCTTGCAGACATACAGCTCACCGGAGACGTAAAGCCCGGTGCCAACGTATTGTTAAACGCCTCAATCGGCAGTGATAACTACCCGCTGCTGACACATCAGCGCTATGGCACAGGTAATTCCTACCTGTTAGCGTCAAGCGGTACCTGGCGCTGGCAGATGCAAATGCCATTTGAAGATCAGCGTCACGAAACTTTCTGGCGACAATTACTGACCTCACTGGCAGCTGCTGCACCACAACAAATTCAAACCAGTACAGACAGACAAATTTACAACGACGAAAAGCAGCTAAAAATATCCTCTACCCTTTTCGACGACGAGTTTAATCCGTTATCGAATGGTGTCGTTGAAGCAACGCTTACCTCACCGGATGGCAGCAAAAGTAATGTCATATTAAACGCCAGTGCCGATGAGGCCGGAAGCTACTCCGCCACTGCTGACGTTACACAAACCGGTAGCTGGCAAATTGATATAGCAGCCAAAGACTCTGCTGGCGCTGAAGTGAGTTCGGCCACTCAATGGATATATCGCGAAGACGGCACAGCCGAACAGTATGCGCTGGCGCAGAATGACACATTTTTAAAACGCATCGCCAGCACCACAAATGGCAGCTATCAAACCATTGAAAATGCCGACGACATTGCACAGGCGCTGCGCACCAGTCGCAGCGGTATTGTTCGCGAACAATCACTGCCACTCTGGAATGCACCGCTGTTCTTTGTACTGCTCATCGGCCTGAAGTTGATGGAGTGGTTCCTGCGATTGTTCTGGGGGCGACTATGAAAACTCTGCGAAGCTTAATTTTTACACCAACACTGCTGACGCTGATGTCGCTCGCTAACGTACAGGCAGCTAACGTCACCGTTGTAATCAGTGGCCTCGGTGGCAGTGATGAGTACACAGAAAAGTTTGACGAATACGCAACGGCCATTGCCGATGCAGCCAAACGTATTGCACTCACCCAAACAGATGTCATGTTGCTGCGCGGTGGTGCTGCAAAAAAAGAAATTGTCACCGCCCTGTTTGATGCCATTGCTACCCGCACCGACGTCAACAATTTCACCGCCTATTTTATTGGCCACGGCAGTTTCGATGGCAGAACATACAAATTTAATATCCCGGGTCCCGATATCACCGACACTGAACTCCTGGAGCTTTTAAACAAAGTTAAGGCGCAGCAGCAATTGGTGGTAGCTGCTACCAGTGCCAGCGGCGCACTGCTCGATGTCATCGACACGGGCAACCAGACTACCGGCCAGCGAGTATTAATTACCGCCACCAAAAACGGACGCGAGAAAACAGCGGTGATTTTCCCTGAGTATATGGTCGAGGCAATCACCACCCCTGCTGCAGATACCGACAAAAACGAAAGCATAAGCGCGATGGAAATATTCGACTACGCCAATAGTTCGGTCGAGGGCTTTTTTGAAACAGAAAAACTGCTGGCACCGGAACACGCAAGACTACAAGGCGAAAACGCAGAGTCGTTTGAAGTTGCCCGCTACGGCAACCTGCTGGCAGCACAGGATAAAGTACCTGAAGAGCTGCTCACCTTGCGTGAGACACTGGCAAGCGAGGTCAACACACTCCGTTCCCGCAAAGAAGATATCAGCGAGGACGAATACTTCGACACTTTGCAAAATCTGATGTTGAAACTTGCAGACATACAAACACAAATTGATCAAGCAAGCGGTGAAAGCGGAAACTGATCCAAATGACTATATTCAACAACGCATTCAACACAAGTCCAGATCATAGCGGCAAAAACAAAGGAGGCGGCACTCGTGTTAAAGCCGCGTCTGCGCTGTTATTACTTTCAATTGCTTTTAATGGCAATGCCGAAGAGTACGACCCCAACCGCGACCAGCAACTGCTTGCGTGTGATCGCATATACGACAGCGGCGAAATACAACAGGCAATCAGCTGCTACACACCACTTAGAAACAGCAGTTCACTGCACACTGCAGCAGAAGCCGCCTGGGCGCTCGGTGATACAAAATCTGCCAACGAACTTTTTCGCCGTGCCACACAGGAACAACCAAACAACCCACACGTACGTGCGCGCTGGGGCAGACTATTCCTGAGTACTCATCAACCAAGTAGTGCCGCACCACTGTTTCGTGAAGCGTTATTGATTGATCCGGATTTTCTACATGCAAAAACAGGTCTGGCCGCTGCTCTGTTATCACAACCCGGTTCAGAAGCACGCAGGTTACTGGCAGAAATTTTCAGTGAGCACCCTGATGATATAGAGACCCTGCTGATGTTAGCGAGACTTGAGCTCGAAACACGCAACCTTGATCAGGCAGATAAACTGCTGAACCGCGCACTGACAAGCGCTGAAGACAAAAACATTCAGCCACTGGACATCTATGCGTTAAAAGCATCGGCAGACATGTTGCGCGATAAAGAAAACAGTGAGTGGATCGATAAAGCACTACAGATCAGCCCGGCGTATGGAGACATATACTATGTGTCTGCACACTATCATTTAATTAACTATCGCTATCGAGAGGCTGTAGAGGTTTTACGCAAAGCTGTAGAGGTACAGGAAACGCATTGGAGCGCGCATTCACAGCTCGGAATCAACCTCCTGCGACTGAACGACATACCCGGAGCTAAAAAACACTTAGAAATAGCTTACAGCGGTGACCCGTTCGACACCGCCACAGTCAATACACTGAAGCTGCTCGATACACTCGATGACTTCAGAGATCTCGATACGGTAGCTACCTTTAGACTGCCAAACGACAGCAGCGACAGCATGGTTCCGGTGGTCATGCGACTACATCGGGACGAAGCCCAATACCTCTCGCCTTATGTTGAAGAGCTAACATTAAAGGCGGTAAAAACTTTTTCCGAGCGTTACGATTTCGCGCTGAAAGAACCGTTGATAGTAGAGTTATTTCCAAACCACGACGACTTTGCGGTAAGAACCGTCAGTACACCAGGTGTCGGTTTGCTTGGTGTCACCTTTGGCTATTTATTAGCGATGGACAGCCCCTCAGGTCGACCCCCGGGAGAATTTCACTGGGGCAGTACTCTCTGGCACGAACTGGCACACGTATTTACGATAGAAAAATCCGACCACCGTATGCCGCGCTGGTTTACCGAAGGAGTTTCTGTCTATGAAGAATGGACCACCGGACCACTGCGTGGCAGACATATCCCGGTAGATGTACTGCAGGCTATCAAAGAGAATAAACTGCTGCCGGTTAAGGATCTCGATAACGGTTTTGTCAGACCGACCTATCCCAATCAGGTCAACGTCAGCTACATGCAGGCGGGATTAGTTTGCCAGCTGATCAGTGAATTCTGGGGTCACGACAAACTGATAGAAATGCTGGTCGAGTTTGATGAGCGCAAAACCACAACAGAAGCGGTACGCAATGTTCTTGGCATCAGTACGGAAGAACTCGATCGCAACCTGAACGAATTCATCAACCTGCACTTTAGCAAAGTACTGGAAGAGCTCGACACCTGGAAAGAACTGATCGCAAGCATGCACGAGGCTGCACAATCAAATCAGTGGGCAACCGCTGTGGCACTGGCCAATCAGGCGAATGAAATCTATCCGGAATATTCACAAAGAGGCAGTACTTACCTCGTACTGCATGATGCCTACGAAGCATCAGGTGAGTTTGATAAAGCAGTTGACGCTTTAGAAACCTGGTTTGAATACGGCGGCTACCAGCCTGAAATGCTGCACCAGCTGGCCCACCGACTACGCGATCAGGGACGCACAGACAGAGCCACCGAAGTGCTCGAATCACTTAACTGGGTTAGCCCCAACAGTATTGATCTGCATGAAAGACTGGGCAAAGACTATCTGAATCGTGGTGATAACCATGCTGCATTGCGAGAGTTCCAGTCATTGCTCGGCCTCGACCCGCACGACAAATCGCAAGTGCACCTGAATATGGCATACGCTTACAAAAACCTTGACGACAAAAAACGTGCAACAAGAAACGTACTTCAGGCGTTGGAGTACGCACCCTTTTTCAGAGAAGCGCAAGACCTGCTCGTAGAACTTACCGGAGACTCCTCATGACAGACAACCCCTCACTGACAGAGTCAGCCGCGCAGGACGTCGAAGACTTTCGCTATGTGTTCGACAACATCCGCCACCAGGTAGGACAGGTAGTTGTTGGCCAAAGCGAAGTAGTCGATCATCTGCTGATCACCCTGCTGGTCAACGGACACTGCCTGATAACCGGTATGCCAGGCACAGCTAAAACGCTGCTGGTCAGAACGTTATCCGAAGCACTCGGTCTGCAACACAATCGCATACAGTTCACACCCGATCTGATGCCGACTGATATCACCGGTACCGACATCATTAGTGAAGACGGCAGTGGTCAGAAAAACTGGTCTTTTGTTCCAGGACCTATTTTTACCAATGTCCTGCTGGCCGATGAAATCAATCGTACACCACCAAAAACACAGGCAGCGCTACTGGAAGCAATGCAGGAAAACTCCGCTACAGTTCGCGGCACACTGCATCAGTTACCGCAACCGTTTTTTGTGTTGGCTACACAGAATCCGCTGGAGCTTGAAGGCACCTACCCGCTGCCGGAAGCACAGCTCGATCGCTTTTTGTTCAATATATTGCTCGACTACCTCGAAGCCGATGACGAACTTGAAGTCGTTGCCCGCTTCACCGGCGAGCACAGAACACCGCAGCCAAGAGCCTGCACCGATGCACAGCAGATAATACGTTTTCAGGAACTGGTCAGACAGGTACCGGTTTCAGAATCAGTGGCCAGACACGCGGTAAATCTGGTGCGCGCCACACGACCCGTTGACGTTCGTGCCCCTGAGCTTGTGAAACGCTACGTTAAATTTGGCGCCAGTGTCAGAGCAACTTTATTTATTACTCTATCGGCTAAAGCCCGGGCACTTATGCATGGCCGCTATCACGTAACTCACGAAGATATAAACGCACTGGCAGCACCCGTGCTGCGTCATCGCGTCTTGCTTAACTACTTTGCAGAGTCAGATGGTGTCAGCATGGAAGACATACTCGGTGATGCAGTGAATTCTCTGTCGTAGGCAAGAACACCTTCTATGAACGCAGATACCGCCAGTCAACGTAACTCACGCATACAAAACCTGCTGCGTCCGGACGTGCTGGCGCGCCTGTCATCTCTTGAACTGGTAGCGAAGTCGGTTGTTGAAGGTTATTTCACTGGCATGCACCGATCACCGTTTTTCGGTTTCAGTCAGGAGTTCTCAGAGTACCGTGCCTACAACGATGGTGATGACACGCGCTTTATCGACTGGAACGTTTATGCCAGAACAGACCGCACTTATATAAAGCGATTTATTGGTGAAACCAATACCACCATCAACCTGGTACTCGATGTCAGCGGTTCAATGGATTACACAACTCACGACATCAGCAAAATTCTCTACGGCAAATTTATTTGTTCATCACTCGCGTATCTTGCACGCAAGCAGCATGATGCTACCGGACTGACTCTGTTCGATGAACGCATTCGAGACAGAATTCCGCCATCTGCCCATCCGGACACACTGTTCCGCACACTGGCACTTCTTGAAAAAACTCAAGCCAGCCACGAAACCGAATTCAAAAGCCAGCTGCAACAACTGGCTGCAACTTTTCGCAAACGCGGTATTGTTGTGCTGGTATCCGATTTTTATTGCGATCCACAGGAACTGTCGAGCCAGTTGCAGCCGCTGGTGCAGCACGGCCATGAAGTGGCCTTGTTTCATCTGCTTGACCCGAGTGAACGCAACCCCGCCGATCACGTCAAAGCTTTTAGATCGGCAAGCTCACTCAGAGACGTAGAGACCGGTAACGAAGTATCCGTCTCGGCAGAATTTCTGCAAAACGAGTATCCGCAGCGCATAACGGATCATATTGGTGAACTACAAAGCGAAGCATTGCGCCATGGCTTTCATTACACCGAGTGCGAAACAAGCGAACCGTTAAATGAAATATTGCACAAATACCTTATGCTTCGGCAACAAAGGCGCTAACGCACATGTTGACCAATAGCCTTATAACAATTCGCTTTGCAACAGACAGCGCAAGTACCGGAGAGTTGTCTTGAGTTTGCTGGCACCCTTGTTTCTATTTGGCCTGCTGGCAGCATTGCTGCCCTGGTGGCTGCATCGATTGAGTGCAAGCAATCCACCCAAACGTGACTTCGGCTCTACCCGCTTTCTCGATCCTACTCAAAGTACTTCAAGTAAAAAAAGACGGACACAGTACTGGCCATTGCTGTGCCTGCGGTTTTTGTTTTTAGCTTTGTTGTCACTACTGTTTGCAGAACCCGTGATAGAGCGAATAAGAACACTCGGTAACAGTGACACAAGGCACATACTTGTGGTCGATACATCGCTCTCACAGAAACTCGACGGACGCTGGCAGCGTACCATCGAGCTTGCCAATGAGGTTCTCGACAATGCATCAGCTAACGATGAAGCGATTATTATCTCGGCATCAGATCAATTTGTACAGGCACAGGTTGAAAGTAACTCAATAGATGCAGCACGTAGTCAGCTCGGCAGTCTTGCAGCCGGCAGTACCAGACTCGACTACGGTCGTATTGCCAGTGCGGTAACTGCCGCAGTTTCAGAAAGCGAATTAAACAACCAGTTACACATTATTACTGACATTCAGGCCAGCGCTATGCCTGAGCGCTTTACCTCGCTCGCAGTAGACAAGATACAAAAAATTAATGTGTACTCCAGTGCCGCCGATTCAGACACCAATACATCAGTTACCGGAAAGCTTGATCATGTCAGTGGCAATAACGCGACGGTAACCGCAATTGTCAGCAATTTCGAGAGTGACATCGACGGTGAGTCAGTCAACAGAACACTGACTGTGGAGTCGAACAATACGACTATCGCAAGCATTGAACTGGCAACACCTGCTAACCAGAGCACGGTATACAGATTTACCGATCTTGATATAAGCAACGCAAGCACACAGTTGAACCTTCGCCTAAGCCCGGCTGACCGGTTAAATGAAGATAACACCTGGCGTATTCCACTGCCGGTTAAAGAGCGCACCGAGATAACCCTGCTAACAAACGATACCCAACCATCGGTCGCCAACACCTATGTAGCAGCAGCGCTGGAATCAAACCCCCGCTTTGTCGCAAGACTGACCGATGCAACCCGCTTCTCTGTGGCAGATGCCGGCAATCTGATTATCGTGCCAGACGGTACATCACTGTCTAATCGTTCGGCAAGCCAGTTACGCGATTATGTAAACAGCGGCGGCAACGTATTAGTTGCGGTTGGCAGCAAACCACACAGCACTGAGACTGCTACCTGGCTTGGCCTCAGACAAGCGAGCCAGCTATCCAGCCCGCCTGTAAATCAGGGACAAAACCTCTCAGTCGGTGCGATCGATAAATCACATCAGGTCACTTCGGGCATTGCAGAAAACTGGCGCGCTGTTTCAGTACTAAACATCCTGTCACTGCAGACCGGCATCACCGATCGAACAATTATTGAACTGTCTGACGGGTCGCCGCTGTTGGTTGAAAAGCGTATGGGTGCAGGCAAAGTACTGCTGCTCGGCACACCGCTGGATACTCAATGGACCGACCTGCCCACAGAATCTGTTTTTGTTGCGTTTATCATGCAGGCAGTCGGATTTTTAGGTGGCGACACAACCACCGCACTTTATCGCTCCACTGGTGAAGCGATGAATGTCGCCGCCGGCACTCAACTAATAGACCCGGACGGGGAACCGATGCGTGAGCTCTCTGAAATTTCCAAACGCGCATCGATCAAACTCGAAACACCAGGTATTTATGAGCTGCGCAGCTCAGCCGGTACACAATCTGTGGCGGTCAACAGCGATACCAAAGAATCAGACATCACACGTATCGACAGCGAGACACTGGCAAAGTGGCAGCAGATTACCCCTGATGCCCAGTCAGCAATCAGCACCGAAGAAACTTCAAAAACCAACCAGCGAAGTTTCTGGATGTGGATTCTGCCGTTGCTTTTGCTGCTTGCGCTATTAGAATCATTTTACAGTCACCGGCACTTGTGGATCCGACGAGGAGCTTAGGCGTATGAACAGACAAAAATCCAGGCGCACGCGCAACTCCCAGGCGGAGTTCGACAGCTACCTGTCCCGCTTTCGCAAGCGATACAAACTGCGCATCATTGCGACGGCCATTGCCGCTGTTATATTTTCAGTGCTGGTCGTCTCACTGTTCACTGCGGTACTCAAAAACACGCTCGCAGACTCTAACTGGCTGTACTACCCCGCTCGCATTCTGCTGGTGATCCTGCCAGTGATTTTGTTTCTGGCTATTTTATGGAAACCGTATCAGCGCTTTAAGCGCTCAGCCGGTGCCGACGAACTTGAAGATGCGGTTCCGGGGTTTAACGGTCGAGTAGATACCTATCTCGACATGAAGCGTCGCAACGTCAACTCGCCCTTTGTAAGCCTGCTGGCTAAAGATGCTTCAAGGGCCGCATCACATGCACCGATCAAAAAAATCGCTCCGGCGTCTGAAGTTATCGGTCCGGTGTTCGCAAGTGTTGGCATGCTCGCACTGGCTGGCTGGTTGTTCACCGCTATGCCGCTTGACTGGCGTGCCAGTATGAAGCAACTCTGGATGGGATGGTTTGTAAGCGACATCTTGCCTGAGCGATCAATCGCTGTGACACCGGGTGACACTAAAATACGCATTGGTGACAGCTTAGCCGTTACCGCCACTCTGGATGGCTTTGACTCCGCTAACGCTGAACTGCATGTAAAGAAAAGCGGCAGCGATGGATCTGCTGACTGGGAGTCCGTCGCAATGACTCCGCAGGCTGACGGTTCTTTTTCTTTTACTCTATATGGTGTAAGTGATCCGGTCGACTACTACGTTAGCGCCTCGTTTACCAACAGTGAAGAATCAAGCGTCGAAGTAGTAGTACCTGCAAAGATCACATCAATCTCTCACGAATATATTTATCCTGAGTGGACAGGCCTTGAGCCGGTACTGCTCTCAGATGCCACTACAATTACTGCGGTAGCCGGTACAAGAGTTGACATTACTTTTGAAACTGACAAACCATTGCAAAAAGCCGCCGTGCTGCATGATGATGTTGAAGTTGCAGCAGAAACAGTATCTGACACCACTTACAAAGGCAGTATCACCGTCGATAACGATGGAGAATACAGCTTACTCGAATTGCAGGACGGTTCCGGTATACCTCTGTCTGCAAAACATCGCATAACCATTACTGAAGACGCAAAGCCTACAATTGCCTTCAATCGCCCCGGTGGCGACTGGAGCGCCACGCCAATTGAAGAAGTTGCGGTCGCAGTTGAAGCACAGGATGACTTTGCCGTTGAATCCGTCGAATTAAATTATTCAGTTAACGGCGGTCCATGGGAAAAAATACAACTGAATGAATCCAACCAGTTCGAACATTTGTTCATGCTGGAAGAATTTTCCAGTGAAACAGGCGGCCCGCTTCTGCCCGGCGACCTGATCAGTTACTACGCAGAGGCGAAAGATCGCGAGCAATCGGTATCAACCGATATGTTGTTTATCGATGTACGTCCGTTTGAACGCAGATTCACCCAATCACAACAATCCGGTGGCGGCGGTGGCGGCGGTGGTTCGCAGCAACAGGAACAGGAAATTTCGCAAAGACAAAAAGAAATATTGGTATCCACTTTTAATCTGATACGTCAGAGCAAAAACAAAGAAACCAGCACCATAGATCCATCTGATACTGCCACCCTGCTTTCTGATCTGCAGAGTACTCTCGCAGACCAGGCAAACAAACTTGCTCAGCGCGCTGAAGCGCGACAGTTGCTCAATGAAGATCCCGACGTTGCACGCTTTGTTGAATATATGCAGGAAGCTGCCGAGTCAATGCAGCCATCGGCACAATCACTGGCGTCACTTAGCTTTGAAGATGCCGTAACCCACCAGCAACGGGCACTGCAGTATCTCAAGCGCGCAGAGTCTATTTTTAACGACATCACTATTAATCAAAACAACAGCAATGGCGGTGGCGGCGGTGGTGCCAGTCAGGATATGGCAGAGATGTACGAGCTCGAAATGGATCTCGCTAAAAACCAGTATGAAACACCGGACTCGGTTCCCGAATCCAGCGCACAGCAGGAGTCGTCAGACGATGCGTTTGAGAAACTCAAAGACCTGGCACGCAG
>CAYLZS010000437.1:0-34955 GCA_964388065.1 uncultured Granulosicoccaceae bacterium | reverse complement strand
TCCTTATACATGGTACTGATATGACTGCCGGTATCTTGAAACTCACGACTGATCACATTGCCAAGTGCTGCATTGGTAATACCGCAACCGGCGGCTGATGTACTGAATACGTTATACAGTGCATCAGCATCTACACCGGCTTTTGCCGCAAGCACTGAGGCTTCAAACGTTGCGCTGAATATAGAACCTATCAGCGATTGCAAGCAACCCTTAACCGTCTGGCCGACACCGGGTTCCGTGCCAACATGGTGAATGGTACCGCTGACCGCCTGCAACACCGGATCGCACTTTTGCATTAACGCTTCAGGTGCACTTGCCATCAACGTTAACGTGCCTCCATGCGCACCGGGTCTGCCGCCACTCACAGGGGTGTCAATCAGCTCAAGCCCGGTACCTTGCAACTGTTCTGCGACCTCGCAAGCTTCAGTCGCATGAATGGTGGCAGTTAAAATAATAACCCCGCCGGGCTTCATAGTTGTTTTCAGACCGTCAACCACTGATTTGGTCTGATCACCGTTCATGACCATAATAAATACAGCATCTGCACCGTCACCTACTTCAGCAGCATTGTTTTTCGCCTGCCCGCCCATATCTGTGAATTCCTGCATGCGCTCCGCCAGCAAGTCGTGACCCGGTACAACAAATCCCGCAGCCATCAGGTTTTTTGCGAGGCCGGAACCCATATTACCAAGCCCTATTACACCTATCGTTTTCATGGGAAAACTCCTGAATTAAAATAAAGACTAAACGCCTTGCGACTGTTTGAAACTGTCATGCGCCTGCTCAAGCCTGCTCCAGTCAAACTCGACACCGGTACCGGGTGCATCCGGTGCAACCGCTTTAAAAGCTTCTACCTGTAGCGGTCTGCTTGTGTACTGATCAATTGGAAAGGAATGCACTTCAAGCCAACCAGCATTTGACTGCGCAGAAACCAGACTAACATGCAGCTCCTGCATACCATGACTGCAGACCGGAATACCGAAGTGCCGTGAGCGTTCGGCCACCTGCAACCAGCCGGTTATACCGCCGCAGTTGGATGCATCCGGTTGTATAAAAGATAATGATGACTGTTCGAACGCAAAGTCAAACTCATATTTTGTGTGAAGATTCTCACCCATCGCAAGCGGCACTCCGGTGGCCTTTGCAATCTCCGCATAGCCGCGATAATTGTCCGGATCAATTGGTTCTTCAAACCAGAAAACGTTTTGCTTTTTAAATTCATTGGCAGCAGTGATTGCCTGCTCTACAGACAGCGAGTAGTTGGCATCAACCTTAAAAGTGATATCCGGCCCGATCAGTTTTCGCACAGCAGCAACCCGATCTATATCTTGAGCGAGTTCCGGCTGACCCACCTTGATTTTAACGCCGTTATAGCCGCTATCAAGATAACCGCTGATGTTAGACAACAATTTGTCCAGACTGAAATTTAAATCAATGCCACCACAGTATGCGTTGCATGTTTTACCCGCACCGCCCGCCATCTGCCATAGCGGCTTCTGTTGTTTTTTACCGCGAATATCCCATAACGCAATATCCACCGCAGAAATTGCAAATGATGCAATACCACCTCTGCCCACATAGTGAATGTGCCAGATCATTTCCTGGTACAGATGTTCGATATCGCCGGACTCTCTGCCGGTGATAAAGGGTGCAAGATCGTGCTCGATCATCGACAAAATGGCATAGCCACCGCGACCACCCGTGTAGGTGTATCCGGTGCCCGACAAACCATCATCAGTTTCAACCGTTACGGTGATCAATTCGAAGTGCGTATGAGTGCCGTGCTTCGCGTCTACCAGTATCTCTTCCAGCGGTACATTGTAGAGACTGGCTTTGACACTTTTAATTTTAGGCATTCGTCCCCCGAATCTGCTCATCTAAATTGCAGTAGCGAGTGTTGCAGCCCTAATTCATAGATGCAAGTGAAAGCGTCGGGGTTAACGCATCAGGATCGACCTTGATATGAATAAGCGCGGCAGCATTACTCTTAAGTGCCGCATTGAATACATCCGGAAATTGATCTGCACCTTCAACCGTTGCACCGTACACGCCGTAAGATTTTGCAAGCGCGGCAAAGTCCGGGCTGAAAAGATTGGTACCAGAAACACGCCCGGGGAAATTCTGTTCCTGATGCATTCGTATGGTTCCATACATACCGTTATCAATCACCAGAACAATGA
This sequence comes from uncultured Granulosicoccaceae bacterium, assembly GCA_964388065.1. Classification (GTDB taxonomy): domain Bacteria; phylum Pseudomonadota; class Gammaproteobacteria; order Granulosicoccales; family Granulosicoccaceae. The sequence goes on along the minus strand of CAYLZS010000437.1, from coordinate 32,775 downwards.
TCGCTGCACCAAACTCCACTGCCGTACCAAATTCCTGCATCGTCATCTGAAAGCATCCATCACCGGCAAAGGCGACAACCGTTTTCCGGGGCCGTGCGAGCTTAGCGGCAATTGCAGCAGGCAAGCCGTACCCCATAGAACCACTGATTGGTGCTAACTGCGTACCGTACTTTTTAAATGGATAAAAGCGGTGTATCCAGCTTGCGTAGTTGCCGGCACCATTACAGATAATAGAATCATCCGACAGCACTTCAATCAAATGACTCATTACCGACTTCATGACTGTTGTTGACGGAAGCGCTTTATTCAGCTCGGACCAGTCACAGTAACTTTGATGGCTCGCATCAATAGCTGCCTGTCGATCAGGCTTAACCTGTGGTTCCAGCGTATCGAGCGATAAACAAAACGCAGATGCACTTGCATGAATAGCAATGGTTGGCACATAGAGCTTGCCGAGCTCAGAAGCATCAGGATAAACATGTACCAGTTTGCACTGTGGATTCGGCACATTGATCAGCTGAAAATCCTGCGAGGGGATTTCAGAAAATCTCGCACCTATCAGCAGTAACAGATCAGTGGCTTCAATGGCTTGCTTCAGCGTTGGGTTTATACCCAGCCCAACATCACCAATATAGTGACTATGCGAATGATCAAACAACATCTGTCGTCTGAACGAACAGGCAACCGGTAACCCGAAACGCCCTGCAAAACGCGTGAATTGATCGACGGCCTGTTCGGTCCATCGACTGCCGCCGAGTATGGCCAGCGGCCTTGCAGACTGCTCTATTAAATCCTGCATTTTCTCAAGCTGACCTGCACCCGGATACGTTTCTGTTTGACAGACGTTCACAGCTTCTGAAACATCAGAGGTTTGTTGAAGCGTATCTTCAGGCAATGCCAGAACCACAGGACCCGGTCTGCCACTGGTTGCCACATGCCAGGCACGTGACATCATCTCCGGCACTCGCTCGGTTGAATCAATTTCAGCAACCCACTTAGCCATACCGCCAAACAACTGCTGATAGTCGACCTCCTGAAACATCTCGCGATGACGCCTTGTGGTGGAGATCTGGCCAACCAGTAAAATCATGGGTGTGGAGTCCTGCGCTGCTATGTGAACACCGGCCGATGCATTCGTCGCACCCGGGCCACGGGTAACCAGACAAATACCGGGCTCGCCGGTGAGCTTGCCCCAGGCCTCGGCCATCATTGCAGCACCACCCTCCTGTCGACAGACCGTGGTGGCAATATCTGCATCGTACAACGCATCAAGCACCGGTAAGTAACTTTCACCCGGTACACAGAAAACACGCTCAGTGCCAAAGCCCTGCAGTGCATCTACAACCAACTGCCCGCCATTTTTCATATTCAGTGTTCGCTATGTCTGCGCATTATTCTATCCATTCGTTACTCTGCCCCCGGAGTTACTCTATCCCTAAGCTTATTAGCCCCTATGTTTACTATCCCCTTTTTTATTAACCGGGCGTAGCAGGTTTTTTCTTTGACGCTTTCTTTTTAAAACGCTTTTTAAATTTCTTTTTACTACCTGATTGCTTTGCAGTAACGCCTCGCAATGAATTAACCGACCCCGAGCTGCTGTCTGCGATGAGTTTGCGCAACTGAATTTGCAATGGCTGCATAAAGTCTGCATAACTTGTTTCCCGATGACTGATTGCGTTTAATGTCGCCTCCCAGTTAGCGGTCATATCCGGCAACGTCGCCTGCTCCGGTAAGGCCTTAATAAGCCCCCTGCCCGCATCAGTTGCATGTATCTGCTTACCTTTGCGTGTAAGAAAGCCGCGCCGAAACAAGAGTTCTATAATGCCGGCACGGGTCGCCTCAGTACCCAAACCGTCTGTCTCTTTAAGAATTTTTCGAATATCTGCCGATGACACAAAGCGCGATATACCAGTCATTGCCGCCAACAACGTGGCATCTGTAAAGTATGGCGGTGGCGTGGTGTTTTTTTCTATCAGCTCACCGCGCTCGCAGTGCAATGACTGACCTTTCTTTAACGGGGGTAACGTTTTTTCTGCGTCTTTGCTCTTATCTGCTTTAAACAATACCTGCCATCCTTCTTTAAGAATGGTCTTTGCGGTTGCCACAAATAATCCGCCTTCTATAAGAATTTCTACGCGTGTATCTGCGTATTCATGCAGTGGATAAAACTGCGCTATATACTGCCTTGCTACAAGCCGGTAGATTTGCTGCTCTGCAGTCGACAGAGATTCAAGTCGTACTTTTCTCTGTGTTGGAATTATTGCATGGTGGGCAGTGACTTTTTTATCATTCCATGCATTAGATTTAATGGTGCTGTCTGCCCCACCAACAATCTTTGCAAAACCTGCATCATTGCTTTTTATGGTATCGAGAATGGACTGACTTTCTTTAAAATGTCCCTGTGGCAGATAGCGACAATCAGAACGCGGATAGGTAATCAGCTTGTGCTTTTCATACAAAGACTGACAAGCAGACAGTACATTCTGTGCACTCAAGCCGTACTTACGCGCCGCATCGATTTGCAAGATACTCAAACTATAAGGCAGCGGCTGGGCCTGTTTTTTGTTTTTCTTGTCATACTTTTGAATTACCGCGGGTTTATCGGTAATTCTTGCAACGACGTTTTCTGCAAGTTTCTTAACCAGCACACGTCGCATGTCGTCCATATAGGGTTCACAGGCTTCACTTGGTCGCCAGTTAGCAGTGAAGTGTTCATCGTTTTCTGTCACCAGATGCGCTTTGACTTCATAGAAGGGTTTGGAGACGAAGTTTTCTATCTCTTCGCATCGTCGCACCACCAGGCCGAGTACTGGCGTTTGCACCCGACCGACTGATAACACGCCGTCATAACCAACTTTGCGCCCCTGAATCGTGTAGGCGCGCGTCATGTTAATACCGTATAACCAGTCCGCCCGCGAACGCGCCAGTGCCGAGGCAGAGAGAGCTGCAAAGTTTTTATTCAGATCAAGACTGCTCAGCGCGCGCTGCACCGCAGACGGATTCAGATCATTGATCAGTAAGCGCTGAATAGTGGCCCGACGTTTCTGGCTTACCTTCAGATAATCAATTAACTGATCTACCAGCAGCTGGCCTTCACGATCGGGATCACCGGCATGCACCAGTTCATCTGCCTCTTTAACAAGTTTGCGTAAAACCGAAAGCTGATCTTTAGATGACTTCTTAGGCTGCAGTTTCCAGTCTTCCGGCACAATGGGCAGGTGCTGCATGCGCCACGACTTATATTCCGGATCATAAATGTGCGGTTCTGCCTGCTCCAGCAGGTGGCCAATACACCAGCTGACACAATCACCGTTAGAGGTTTTAATAAACCCGTCACCGCGCTGGTGAGTGCCGGGCAGCACAGCAGCTATGGCGCGGCCAAGGCTCGGTTTTTCTGCGATATACAGCTTCATGTGAAATAGCAATTCGGCATCAGGATAAAAATAACATTTTGGCCGTACTCAATGCCATGCATCGTGCGTCAGCCATCCTGATGTTAATCTGTGGTTTCAAGCTCCAGCTGTCACCTACTCCGGCCCGGGTGCAACTGCATCCCCGCGATCATACTTCTCCCAGCCTTCGCCTTTGAACGGATCTTCACCGAGCTGCGACATCACATGCGGGAAGTCAACCATGACCCAGTTGTCGATAATTTTACCGTCAACCACCTTCCAGAAATCCATGTAGCGGATCTCGACTTTTTTGCCAGTAGGGGCAAGCCCCATGAACTCTCCGGTATGGACCGCCTCCTGCCGACCAAATGCCGCACCCCACTGGCCGTCGAACAAGCGCGCTTCATCGACACAGACTTTATCTGAAAAGGCTGCCTGAAATGGTCGCTGCCAGTTATCCTGAAACTCGCGCAAACCATTTTTGGTACCGCAGCCGAAATTACCCATCCAGCGAAACGATTGACTGAAAAACTCACCGATGTCGTCTATCCGGTGATCGTTCAAGCCATCAACCATACCTTCAACAATCGAACGGGTTTGAGCCGTTTTTGAATGGTCGTTGTCTCTGGTAAGTTCTGCCTGCTCTGGTCTTGCACCCGCCATCTGTTACTCCCAATTATCATTGGGGTCTGAGGTTGACATGCGTGGTTGCTGCAGGCAACTGGTTAAACGGAGTTTTTTTAGTCCACTCGATTATAACTTTGCATCAGCACTGACTCTGGCAGAAGCGGCCATAATGCACTGGTGGGGCGACGCTCTATTCTTAACTTTGCAATCAGTTACAGCTGAGTGGTACGCGTGCCGACCCGCGTTCAGTTAACTTTACCGGCACGACAATAGACTGGGGCTGAAGACTCTCACTCTCTATTTGCTGCACTAATGTATCAACGGTTAACTCCGTCATGGTTTCCAGCGATTGAACAACGGTGGTTAAGTCATAGCCACCCCATGCAGCAGGTGCAGTATCGTCGAATCCGATCACAGACACCTGTTCGGGTATTGAAAGGCCCATCTCGCAACGCAGTACATCCATCACGGCAAACGCCATTTGATCGCTCGCTACAAATACAGCATCCGGTATGGACGCACCGGAGAAAAGTTTGCGTGCAGCTTTAACTGCACCACCGTGCGTGAAGCCTCCAACCTGACGACCAGCCAAAGCAACATTCTGCCTTTTCAGTTCTTCTGTAAAACCTGTTTCACGATCGCGATTTGTTGATGAGTTTTCATCGCCGGCAATATAAGCAATACGCTTGTGGCCGCCTTTAATCAGATACTCTGCAACAATTTTACCGCCGTTTCGATTATCGGAGACTATGCAGCTTGCGGGTAAGGTCGAGCCATAGCGATTAAACAACACAACAGGGATGCCGGTTTTAGTACACAAATCCGCCTGGCTCGTCGATAAAGAAACACCAGAAACTATAATGCCATCGACCTGATACTGCAGAATGCGCTGCACAATATCGTCAGCGTCGTTGTTATCGGACATAAACAAAAGGTTGGTATAGCCCCGCTCCTGAATTTCTCGAGACACCCTCTGCATTGCCGGCGCATAAAAATAGTTATCGAAATGCGGGGTAACCAAAGCGATTAATCTGGAACGACCACTAATCATTGCCCGCGCCAGCGCGTTAGGCCGATAGCCGAGATCACTTGCCGCCTGCATAATTCGCGCACGAGTCGCAGGTGCGACACTCGCACCGGCGGTAAACGCCCGACTTACTGCAGATTGCGATACATTAGCTTGCCGGGCCACATCACCTGACGTGACTACGTTTCTAACCATGCTTTATTAACCTCGGAAGCATCGTGCTCTTCCTTTGACTAAACCGGATTCGGGCTGTTAGATTAGGAGGTACAACTTGAGTTCAACTCATCCCCATTTTATTAATAATCAGGAAATATCCTTATGCTTAACAGACTCTTAACGTCAATCTCACTGATCATAGCGGCTGCAGTACTTCCGGTAAATTCCGCGATTGCTGCAGATGGTCTGGTTACTGTAAAGAGCTCGCACGACGTCGCAACCACAGTAGAAAAACTTGTTGCTGTGCTTGAATCAAAAGGCATGAATGTCTTTGGCCAGGTTAACCATAGCGCAGGTGCAAAAAAAGCCGGTCTGGAATTGCGCCCGACCGAGTTAGTGCTGTTCGGCAACCCAAAGGTAGGCACACCATTAATGCAGTGCAGCCAAAGCATAGCGATTGATTTACCTCAGAAAATGCTGGCCTGGGAAGACGAAGACGGAACTGTCTATCTGAGCTACAACGATCCAATGCATCTGAAATCTCGACACACAACTGAAGGGTGTGACGAGGTTTTCGGTAAAGTCTCAGGCGCTTTGGGTAAATTCGCAGCGGCTGCTACCGCTCCATAAGCCGGGTTTTTACTTTAACAACGAAAAACGGCGCTCCTGCTGGCAGGAGCGCCGTTTTTTTGTGATCTGGTTCAGTTTATCCTGACTCCAGTTACTGATTGCTGTTTGCTGATCTCTACTTATTGATCTCTACGGGCAATAACAACAAAGGTGATCATCGAAATTGCGATACAGCAGATTACTGGAGCCATGGGTGTAAAACTCGTTGCGGTTTGGATGCGGCGCATTATGCCCATAACTGGTCCAGTGATCCGTGAATTTGTTATCAATCGTAATCATTTTGTATCTAAATCGTTACATATCAGTGATCCGAACGGCGAGAAATGGCGGCGATAGAGATAATTGTTATGGCCAGGCAGGTGACAACAGCAAGCATTTGACGAATTCCGAATTTCAAAGTCGCTTGTCGGTACAAAAATCATGACAAAAATCACAAAAAAAACAGTCGGTCACAATGATTGACCATTGCAGACTGATTTTACTGGGTGACTGATCCTTAAGTTACCGAAACCGAGCTGCTCTGACTGACGCAGTTACACAAACTGCCTGCCCGCTGAAATCACACCAGGTCGAAACACCGTCATCTCGTGATAAGGGTTTTCAGGTGCCAGAACCGTAGACGGAAACTCACTGTGATTTGGCGAGTCGGGATAGTGCTGGGTCTCAAGGCACAACGCACCACGCTTCTGGTAAATCAGACCACCTTTGCCACGCAGATCATCAAAATTATTGCTGGTATAACACTGAATACCCGGCTGGGTCGTCGCGACCTCCAGACGACGGCCGGACACAGGGTCTGTAATACAGGCTGCCAGGTTCACTGCATCCTGCCCACGATTAACCACCCAGTTATGATCGTAGCCACTGCCATTTTTAAGCTGCACAAAATTCTCATGTATGCGTGAAGCGAAAGAAGTTTCGGTGCGAAAGTCCATGGGGGTATCTGCGACCGTCACTGGCGCTGACAACGGTATACCGCGTTCATCCGTGGGTAGATAATAATCGCAGTTTAATTGCGCAAGGTGATTGAGAACGCCGTTCTCAGCTGCATGAATCTGGCCCGCCAGATTGAAGTAGGAATGATTGGTTAAATTGATTACGGTCGGCTGATCTGTGGTTGCGTAATAGCGGACTACAACTTCTGAACGCGCGTTGACACTATAAGTCACCCTGCACTCAACATTACCGGGATATCCACCGTGCATGTGTGCACTGCTATGTTGTAAAACCAGCTCAGGCAATCCATCCTGTTGCTCCACTGACGCACGCCACACTTGCTTGTTAAACCCTTCACTGCCGCCATGGATATGATTTCCATGCGAGTTGGTCTCGAGCTGATGCTCCTCTCCTTGCAAGGTAAATTTGCCACCCGCTATTCTGTTTGCATAGCGACCTACCACACAGCCAAGATACTTTTTATCGGCCTCATACTCCGCCAGTGAGTCATAGCCCAGCACAATATCAGCAAGTTTACCCTCGCGGTCCGGCACGTACAGTGACTGGATAACACAACCATAGTTAATCACACGGAGCTCCAGCCCATCCGCATGTGTAAAAGTAAAAAGCTCAATCAGAGCACCATCAGAGGCAGTTCCAAACGGAGATCGACTTAGCTCGACTGTCACTAAAGAATTCCTTTACCAGATTTGGGCCGCGGTATCGCGCCTGCGAATTCTCATTATCCCATATTGCCAGCCCAATTCGCACAGACCTCGTAAAAGCTCCAACACAACCAGACAAAACAAAGTGGTACCATCAGGAATGCCAGCTCACACCACTGAGCCAAGTGAACACCAGAGGACCAACATGGGATTGAGAAAAGTCTCACTGGACGACAAATACACCGTGCATCAAGGACGTATTTTTGTCACCGGCATTCAGGCGCTTGTGCGACTACCTATGTTGCAAAAACTGGCCGATCAGAAAGCCGGGCTCAATACTGCAGGCTACATCACCGGCTACCGAGGTTCACCGCTCGGCGCACTGGACCAGCAACTACACCGCGCTGAAAAATTCCTGCAACAACACGACATCGTATTCCAGCCGGGAGTCAACGAAGAACTGGCGGCCACTGCAGTAAGTGGCACACAACAGATAAACCTTCAGGGAGCCGGCGCATACGATGGTGTCTTTTCCATCTGGTACGGCAAGGGTCCGGGTGTTGACCGCAGCGGCGATGCGTTGCGCCACGCCAACAACTTTGGCAGCGCTGAGCATGGCGGCATGCTTGCACTTTTAGGTGATGATCATGCCTGCGAGTCATCTACCACCGCGCATCAAAGCGAATACGCAATGGCAGACGCAATGATTCCGGTACTTAATCCTGCCAGTGTGCAGGAGATACTCGACTACGGCTTGTACGGCTTTGCCTTGTCCCGATACTCAGGTGCTGTAGTCAGCTACAAATGTGTGCACGACACAGTCGAGGCAACTGCATCAGTAGAAGTCAGTGACGAGAGATACAACATAATCACTCCCGATGATTTTGACATGCCCGAAGGTGGTTTAAATATCAGAGCACAGGATACGTTTCTGGATCAGGAACACAGGGTTCACTACTATAAAATAAATGCGGCAAAGGCCTTTGTACGGGCAAACAAACTGGACCGGATAACAGTCACCTCGAATGATGCCTGGTTTGGTATTGCAACAACCGGAAAATCATACCTTGATGTACGCCAGGCACTGGCAGAATTAAACATCGACGACAACACGGCCAGACAACTCGGCATTCGCATCTATAAAATAGCGTTAAGCTGGCCGATCGAACCTACCGGAGCAGAACAATTTGCCAGAGGCCTGCAGTCTGTTGTTGTGGTGGAGGAAAAGCGTGGATTAATTGAAGATCAATTAAAAACACTTTTATATGGCCGTGAAAATGCTCCAAAAATCAAAGGCAAACCCGATAAACACGGCCAGATAATCCTGCCATCAACAGCCCGACTGAACGCCACAGACATCGCCATAATTTTAGGCAAACGCCTAGCTGAAAAAACTGCCAGCAACCCAAACAGTGAGCGGGTAACACAACTTAAAGAAATGATGCAGGCAGCCCGCGCCAGAGTAGCGCCTGCAATGACTCGCACGCCCTACTTCTGCGCTGGCTGCCCGCACAATACCGGAACACGCATTCCCGAAGGCAGCGTTGCCAGGTCCGGTATAGGTTGTCACTTCATGGTGCAGTGGATGGACCGCAATACCGCAGGCTTTACCCAGATGGGTGGCGAGGGCGCAAGCTGGATCGGTGAAGCACCGTTCAGCACCAACAAACACATTTTTCAAAATATTGGTGACGGCACTTACTATCATTCTGGCTTATTGGCCGTACGAGCCTCCATTGCAAGCAAAGTCACGGTGACGTTTAAAATACTATTTAACGATGCAGTCGCGATGACCGGTGGACAACCCATGGACGGGCCACTGACACCGGTTGCCATTGCCCAGCAAGTACACAGTGAAGGCGCTGTAAAAGTCGCGATTGTGACCGATGAACCCGATAAGTATCCAGACAATACTCCATGGCCACCAGGTACTGACATCCATCACCGCGATGACTACGACCAGGTACAACGAGAGTTCAGAGAACTGAGTGGTACCAGCGTCATAATTTATGATCAAACCTGTGCTGCGGAAAAACGTCGCCGCAGAAAACGAGGTGAGTTTCCCGACCCTGCAAAAAGACTGTTTATCAATGAAGAAGTTTGTGAAGGTTGTGGTGACTGCGGAGTCGCATCGAATTGCGTGGCAATTCTGCCGCAGGAGACTGCACTCGGTCGCAAGCGCCGTATTGATCAGTCTGCGTGCAATAAAGACTACTCCTGCGTCAATGGCTTTTGTCCGAGCTTTGTCAGTATTCACGGCGGCCAGCTAAAGCAACATCAATCATCCAATACCGCCAGTGACTGGAAGACACCACTGCCGGATACAACGCTGCCACAACTCAATGAAAACTACGGCATCGTATTAACCGGCGTCGGTGGTACAGGTGTGGTGACTGTTGGAGCAATTATCGGTATGGCAGCACACATCGCAAACCTCGGCTGCTCAATACTCGATATGATGGGCCTCGCACAGAAAGGCGGTTCAGTTACCAGCCATATCATTATTGCCCCAGCACCTGAAGAGATTACTTCAACACATATTGCCGCAGGCCGTGCCAGATTATTGCTCGGCTGCGATATGGTGACAGCAGCGGCCAATACAACACTTGAAAGAATATCGTCCGGAAAAACTAAAGCGTTCATCAATACCCACGCAATGATGTCAGGTGACTTTGCAAGAGACCGCAGCACTACATTCCCGGGCAAAGAACTACAAGACTCTATCGCTGAAGCCGCAGGCATTGAGCACAGTCGATTTGTTAACGCAACTCATATTGCCGATGAATTACTCGGCAATACCATTGGTGCAAATATGTTTATGCTCGGTTATGCATGGCAAAGCGGCGCTGTACCCATTCCACTCGAAGCGATCGAAAGAGCCATCGAGCTGAATGGTCAGGCCGTAGACATGAATACCAAAGCCTTTCTTTGGGGACGTCGAGCCGCAACAGACCAGAGCGCGGTTGAGTCGCTTGCGACACCAGCTATTGTGATCAATACACCGGAAAAATTTAGCCTCCAAAAACGCGCTTCTGTTGAAGACCTCATTAAGGACCGTACACAACGCCTGATCGATTACCAAAATCTGCGCTATGCACAAAAATACAACAGGCTCGTGACAAACATAGTTGAGAAGGAAAAAACCAGCACCCCGGGTATGTCAGGCATTGCTGAGAACGTTGCAAAGTACCTTTATAAATTAATGGCCTACAAAGACGAATACGAAGTTGCCAGACTACACAGCAATGGCAAACTACAGACATCCATTGAAGCGCAGTTTGAAGGCGACTACGTGGTGCGCTATCACCTCGCACCCCCGGTACTATCCCGCAAAGATAAAATCACCGGGCATTTAAAAAAGCGTGAGTTCGGACCTTCGATGCAAAAGAGACTTAAATCTCTTGCAAAGCTTAAATTCCTCCGAGGTACACCAGCTGATGTATTTGCTTATTCGACAGAGCGACGTGCAGAGAGAGCAATGATCAAAGAATACGAATCATTGTTAGAATCACTCTCCAAAGAGCTGACACCTGCAAATCATTCTTTGGCAGTAGAGCTCACTGCCCTGCCCGATATGGTTCGAGGGTATGGGCACGTCAAGATGGAATCCATAACTAACTACAATGCTGCACTCGCTACGTTAAAAGCCTCGTGGCCAGCCGGTCTGTCCACTACAACAGCCGCCTAAGTCATAACAAGGGCCATATCAACGGCCTGCAACAATGAGTCACAGCACGGCATGTCAAAAATAATTATCGTGCGCCACCATGAAGGTGAAACCGACGACACAGCATCCACTCACCTCGCGGCAGGAAACTATCAAATAGAGAGCTGGTATCCCTTTAAAGAAGCAGGTCACGGCACCCTGCCCGATCTGTCTGACGTCTGCGGTACCATTGTCATGGGAGGTGCACAGAACGTCACCGAGCTCAGCACGCTACCTTATCTGCAAACAGAGATCGACTGGATTCTTAAATGCATCGAGGCAGATTTACCCGTGATTGGCATTTGCCTCGGATCGCAACTGCTGGCCCATGCGCTGGGTGGCAAAGTTGATGTACATAGCGACGGGATATGCGAGTTTGGCTATGAACCGGTTCATGGGGTTGACATTACCCCTAAGGGTGCGTCAAATCAAAACTGGCTCACCGGCACTATGTATATGGCGCAAGCTCACTTTCAGGGGTTCACATTACCACCGGATTGTACATTGCTTGCAACCGGCGACAGCTTCCCGTGCCAGTCTTTTATGTACAAACACAATGTATTTGCTTTCCAGTTTCACCCGGAGTTACATCATGCCATGTTCATAGCGTGGCAAAACTCGGACTGGAAAGACGAGTTTTATGCCACCCCGGGTGCACAACCTGCCTCACAGCAATTCGCCGACAATGACAAGTACAACCAGATTCAAACTACCTGGTTTATAAATTTTCTGGACAAAATATTTCCGCCCTGCAAGCCGGCATAAAAATTACTGACCCGACAATCAGCAGATCACGCCCGTACGCCCGCGTGGCGAGCACTGAATTTGGTAACTGTACATCCATACAGATACTGTTAGTCTGGCCTCTTAACCCCGTGAGGCAGTCAGATGGACAAACAACAAAAAGCATTTCTATTACAGGTTTCCCGGCAGCTTGAAACTGTGCTGGCAGCATGCAGGCAGAACGGAACAGCAGAGGTCCTGGTTGGCAGCAAGCGCTCTGCAAACAAGCTTTTGCAGGTCAAGCTGGTCGCTGAAGAAAAAGTAATCAATGAAAGCACTACACAAACAACATCCTGATTATTCAGTTACCAGGTTATTAATTTACCGTGTCACTGATTAATAATCGGAGACTGCAGCTGTAGCAAGCTTGTATAATAGCGACTCAAACTGGGTGCCTTTATTGTGTTTTTCGCGTTCAGACTCAACGCTAAACACACCGGTTGATCTGATTACCTGAACGGATTATCGCTACGTGCTCGTAAGCAACACCGCCATTGCTAACCGAAAAAAAACTTCAGTCGCTGCAAAGCAAACACCGCAGCTGCCTGCAGCGCACAAGTCATCCAGTGAAACCGGTACCGGATTGCTCTCAGATAAATACTATCTGGACAACTTCAATTATTTAATTGGCTTTGTCAAACAACACTATGCGCATCTATTCACCAGTGAAGAACATCAGTTTTGTCACTCTTATGCCAGCCTGACTGAAAATGCCCGGCAACTATTTGTACGGCTGGTTCTCCGTACACATGCGTATCTTAGACTCAGTAAAATAAACTATGCAGATATAAATACATCGGAAGGTCTGACAGAGCTAAGCAATAACGGTTTTGTAAATCCGGACATTGACTGCATAGAATCCTGTCTGCATTTATTCACCCGCACCGAGCTCAGTCAGGCATTGGGTAGTCCGCTCACTAACGCAGGCAATATCGACCTGACAGCATGGACAACCCCGGACTTGTTTGGTGACTCGCCGGCCAAAAAACTATTGTCCAATGAGACAATTCTTGAGGTAAACCACAAAGAGCTGGTAATAACCTTTCGTTTGCTTTTTTTTGGCAATCTGCACCAGGACTTCAGCAGTTTTGTTCTCAGAGATCTCGGTTATCAACGCTATGAAGACTACACCATTGATCACACCACCTTGTTATTCAAATCAAGAGAGCAAATTGAAGCACATCTTGGCTACTATCACTGTGCCGAACTTTTTGATGATGCATGCCAGGCCGGCAGTGATGCACTGTGTGACCTCAGTCATTCGTTGCCAGCTAAAATAACAACGGACAAAAAATTATGCCGCAGACTGGATAAGCTCAACAATAGAATTGCCAGACAACTCGAGCGAGAGGCAGAGCTTGATTCAGCATCCGTCATCTATGCCAACGCCGTTCATCCACCAGCCAGAGAAAGACTTGCACGGATAAAAGAAAAGCAGGGAAAAACAGATGAGTCGCTGGAAATCTGCAGGCAAATTCTTAGCTCTCCCGGAGACAGTGATGAACGGGATTTTGCATCAGTGTTTGGCCAAAGGCTTGCAAAAAAAACAAACCGCGAATTTCCTGAAACGGTTACTTATAAGCCACCAGAAACAAACCTTACATTTGAAAGAAGCAATCTATCAGTGGAGTTTTCAGTAGCACTGCATTTCGCCAGAACCGGCAAGTGCTACTACCAGGAGAACAACCTGCTGTCCGGTATGTTCGGACTGGCATTCTGGGACATTATTTTTGCACCCGTTAACGGCGCATTCTTTCATCCATTTCAAAGTCACCCGGCAGACTTCTACGAGCCGGAATTTTCATTAACACGGAATTCACTAATTGAAGATCGGCTAACAGAAATAAGTAATGGCAAGCTCAGCTACTATGTAAACTCCTGCCTCTACCACAAGCGCGCTATTCGCAACCCACTGGTCAACTGGACCCTGTGCCGCAAACATATCTTCGACCTGGCCCTGAAACAAATTCCCACTGCTCACTGGCACGCAGTTTTTTGTCAGATACTGTCGGACATACGCAATTTTAAAAGCGGCCAGCCAGATCTTGTCTACTTCCCTGATGAAGGTGGATACCTGCTACTGGAGGTAAAAGCACCCGGTGACACTTTGCAAAAAAACCAACTGCGGTGGATGAAGTTTTTCGAGCAGCAAAACATGCCGCACAGGGTGATTCACGTTGAGTGGCTCGATGACTGATATTAGCAACCAGTCTTCAGCAGACAACACTGCTGAAAAAATTAAAGTCAACAAGCGATCTGCAGATCAACATCCCGACTCAGGCAATCGGAAAACACACCTGCCTGAAATCACGGTGTCAAAAACAGCACCGTTAAAGTGCTCTGTAAAGAAGTTTGTCGACTTTACCTGTCGGACTGGTGACCTTGAATCAATAGGTACCGCGGGACCTACGGCAGCCGAAGGACAGAAAGCCCATAAGGTTTTGCAGGCAAAAAAATCACCGGATGAAGAAGCCGAAGTAAAGGTTGAGTGCACAGTAGAATCCAACGCAAGACAATTAAAATTGTCCGGTCGAGTTGATTTGCTTAATTCAAATCCTGCAGACCTTTGTGTTTCTGAAATAAAGAGCTGCTACGCACCACCACACCGAATTCCTCTAAGTGCTGTCACTCTGCACTGGGCACAACTAAAGGTATATGGTTACTGCGTACTAAAAGATCTCCGATCTGCAAATTCAAATATTAATAGCGAAGATGTGTGTCAGATAAAGCTGCGACTCATCTGGTACAACATAATTGCTGATGAAGTCACTGTAGACGAACAGCAATTCGACTTTGACACACTGGAGTCTTATGTCACCGGGGCTGCAACTCGCTATATAGAGTGGATTGATCTGGTTAATCGGCAATTTGCCGACACCCTGGACAGTGCCGCCAAGCTTGAATTTCCACATAAAAATTTTCGTGCCGGTCAACGAGACATGGCAGCAACTGTGTATCTGGGTGCACGCGACGGATTTCACGTCATGTGTGAAGCACCAACGGGCATTGGCAAAACCGTGAGCGCACTCTTTCCGGCAGTGAAAGCAATCGGCAACGGCAGCATTGAACAGATAATTTATCTGACGGCAAAAAATTCGGGCAAGCAAGCCGCTGCTGACTGTATAACGCAACTGGCAGACGACGGGCTTAAAATTTCAGCGATTACCATCACGTCAAAAAAAACAACCTGCCACTGCAGCAATGGCACCTGCGAGCGCAATGCAGAAGACGGAAGCTGCCCGCTGACCATTGGCTTTTATGATCGCTTGCCGAACGCACGACTGGAACTTATAAGCTCCGGCATCATAACACCTGCCGCAATCGACGAGGCTGCACATAAGCACAGGCTGTGTCCGTTCGAACTCATTCAGCAAATGCTGCCGTGGGTGCAGGTTATAGTTGGGGATTTTAATTATGTATTTGATCCGCTGGTGCGTCTCAGCTCACTTATAGAAAACACCAACAAGCAGTTACTACTGGTTGATGAGGCACACAATCTGACAGACCGTGCACGCTCAATGTACTCAGCATCTCTCGACAAGCGTGAGTTAAAGCGCGCAGTTTCCGACTTGAACAAAAACACTCTGCAGGCAAAGAACCTGCAAACACTGATCCGTGCGATTGATCGATGGAGTAAAGAATGCACCGAAGCTGAAACCGCACACACCGAAAAACCGAAAACGATTAGCCGGGCAATTAAACGTTGCATGCAAACAATGATGGATGACAGCGACAATCGCATGGTAATAACAGAGTCAACAGCTGAAGCCGGTAAGTCTATCTTTCGCTACGCGGTTATCGAAGAGTTATTTGGCGAGCACCACCGCTGTATTACGCAAAAACAAAAGAACGGTAAATATCAAAATACGGTAGTCAATCTACAGTGTCTGAACGCTACAGATCAGCTACAGAAAACCTATAAACAGTTTCGCACCAGCGTTAGTTTCTCAGCCACACTGCGACCACAGCAGTTTTACTTTTCATCACTTGGATTGCCACAGGACACTCGCACACTCTCGCTCGACTCACCATTTAATCCAACTCAGCAATGTACACTGCTGTGCGACTGGATTGACACCAGATACAACGCCCGCACAAAAGCGGTGCAGCCAATCGTTGACATCATCATGTCCGTGTATGGATCGAAGCGTGGTAACTATCAGGTATTCTTTCCATCGTACGCATTCATGGAATCCGTGTTTACAGCATTTACCGAGACCCATCCTGAAATACAGACAATCATTCAAAAGCGCGGCAGCAGCGAGGATGAACGGCAACAATTCCTCAATCACTTTTCCAGTGACAATTCCGTGCTGGCGTTTTCAATCATGGGTGGAGTATTTGGCGAGGCAGTGGACTACACAGGCGATCAGCTGATCGGGTCAATATTAGTCGGTACTGGCCTGTCTTCAATTAATCTAACCCAACAATTAATCGAGGCCGATTATAAAACTCAGGGCTGGAATGGCTTCGACTATGCCAGCCGCTACCCGGGATTCACCCGCGTATTGCAAACCGCTGGACGAGTAATCCGCTCGGAGACGGACCGAGGAGTGGTCGTGCTGGTTGATCAGCGATTTAATCAACGGTTCTACACTGACCTTTTCCCAACCCACTGGGATACAACAACGTGCAATGACAACGCAACACTCGCAAATAGCCTCAACAGATTCTGGCAGAGCCCGGGTGTGGCATCAGCCCACGCAATTGAACCAGTTAAACAACGGTAAAAGCCAATTGCTTCCTTTGAAACTTCATAGTTCTTGTTCCTGTGAGGCACAAATAAAGGGTTGATCTGGCGTAATTAACGCTTACTATAAGCCCATAATTCACAAGTATGGAAGTAAGCAAGATGTTCAACACAATTAAAACCCACCTCTACAACCACGCTCTGCGTAAAACACGAGCTGAGCTGCTAAAAATGTCTGACCGCCAACTTGAAGATGTTGGTATTTCACGCGCGCTGTTAAATAAAGGTGTAGCGAGCTGGCCATGGCGTGAGAATGCCATTGCCGAAACAGGGTTGACTACACAGCCAGGCAGAATGAAGGCACAGGACATCAACAAAGCTGTTCGCGAGTTGTCGCGCATGTCTGACAAGGATCTGAGAGACATTGGCATCAGCCGCGGTTCGATTCGCCACTCTGTACAGCACGGCATCGATGGCCGCAGCCCTGACGGTCCGAAGCGGGCAGCCTAAACAACGGGTGACCTATACACAGGACAGCCATAGCAATAAGAAATAATTTTCTGGCCGGAAGTTAAAACCAGTCTTCCTGGCCAGAAAATTGCTGACAACACTGAAACCGGCAAGGCGACTAAATCGCTGGAAATACTCAGGTATTCACCCATCTGATTTACAAATAATCAACCAGCCCGTGTAAAATAACCGGAATGCAAGAACTGCTATCCGTGGACTACAGTAGAAAAAGCAGGAGAAGCTACACCTTCGTGCCGCTTGAATACGCCTCCAAGACTTGTACAACACAGCATTATCCCTATAATATGCCCCGTTCGGCTAGCAGCACCCGCAAGGGCGTGTACCGGACAATCACTGTAAAAAACAACGGCGAACAGCTGCCTCGTAGTCTCAATCGAAAACTCTTGAAACGACACTTCAAAATTCTTTTCAAAGCTTCCGGCAAGGGATCAGAGCTGCTCGCTTTTTTCTGGCCCACTACATTCCAGTGTCTGCAACCGCAGGGACAACCATGGTTATGTGATGTGCTGCCAGAATATGGTGATCTAAACACCAGAGAGATATCAGTGCTAAAAACACCATGCTAGACTCTCGCGCCCAAACTACCGCACCCACCACAAGAGAACCCTGTGTGAGTCAAACGACAGAAGACATTCAACTACAGGTCTGGAAAGATCTGGCACTTAGCAAGCAACTACTGGCCAACGAGGTCATCAAAGCACTCGACCTGGATACCACGGCAACTGCCGCTAAGCTAAAAGAAGCGTTAAACAAGCTAATCGATCGCGCCAACCACGCTGATACCAATATCAAAAGCGCTCGAGAAAAAGCAGATGCCTCGATCAACGAAATTCGCACTGAATTAAAAGCGTCTGAAAAAGCCCGACTCAAAGCAGAAGGGGCAATCGATGAAGCGGTCGCGGCAAGAAAATCCGCCGAGAATGCACTGTCCGCCGGTCGTGAATCAAACTCAGGTTCCGTTAAGAAAGCAAAAGAAGAACTGGCGAAAAAAGAACGCGAGTTAAAGAACATTAATACCGCTCTTGCCGACACGCCGGAAAATGTCGTTAAAAAGCTCAAAGCTCTAAAAAAGCAGAAGCTCGAAGAAAACACAGCCCGCAAGGCAGCGGAAGCGATGTCTCGGACTCAGAAGAAAGAAATCAAGGAACTGAACGAGCAACTGGAAGAACGCAAAAAGCTTCTTGAGCAGAGCAACCAGCTGGTAGAGCAGTACCGCAAGCTGCGCACTGTTGCCGAAGCCCTTAAAGAAAAGGCTGGTGACGACGCCGAAGCACTGCCAATTCAGGACGACAAATTACTTGAAGGCATCGAGATGGCGGCAACCGTCGAGAACGACGACTAAACCAAGCCGCCTCTGCGAAATTCAACTCCGGAAAAACACCGCCAGCCAACATACTGGCCGCTTAAACCACCCACAAGTAACCAGACTTTTAAAACAGCTCTGACTGCTCGCTGATTATCGAGTGGTAGCTGGTATTTAAAAAATGCAGGATACCGTCGGCAACGGGTACCAGTTGCTTGTCGACGTAGTGCTGATAATCAATAGTTGCCACCCTCTCGTCACTCGGCTCTGGTCCCTGTACCGTTATTACGTAGTCAATCCATTTTTGTGGATTTGCACTCTTGCGTGCAGCCTGCACATGGGGTGGCACATTGCGCTGGTAATCAGACAGTTTTCGCCGCAGACGTTTTCTGTATACGAGTTTGTCATCGAGTTCACCAACAAGTAGTCGGTTAGTTGTCTCGCGAATAAGATCTTCTACCGGCTCGTCGTTAAATACCCTGGCATACAGCTCACGCTGAAATTCGCGCGCCATCAGAGTCCAGTCTGTGCGCACGGCCTCCAGTCCCTTAAAAATTAACTCGGGCTCACCGCCGCTTTTCACTATTTGACCGGCATAGCGTTTTTTACTGCCGGCATTCTCAAGTGTGCCCATCTGAGCACCGCGAACCGTGGGCATAATAAATCTTGTGTACAGAGTTTCAAACTCTACTTCCAGGTGTGAACGCAACTGGAATTGATCCTGTAGTCGCTGCTGCCAGTAATCATTTAAAGAAGATTGCAGTTTTTCACCAACGTCATTAGCCTGCTGCGGAGAAATGTTTTCGTCGAGCAGCACAAAAAGAGAATCAGTATCGCCGTAAATTACCTGCAGCCCGGATTGCTCAATGAATTTTTGGCTCAGTTGAATAATTTCGTGCCCGCGGCGGGTAATACTGCTTGCCAGCTGGTGGTTGTGAAAACGACAGGACGAAGAACCGAGTACGCCGTACAAAGAATTCATAATGATCTTTATCGCTTGAGAAAGTGCTGCATTTTTCTGAGCCTTGGCCTCATCACGCCTGGCCCAGAGTTCTTCAATAAGTTCTGGCAGTATGTGCTCATCACGTGAAAATTTTGCTCCCTCGAAACCAGGCACCGGATCATCAGATACAGAGGAACTCTTCTGCAATCCATCAATTTCACTAGCTTTGCTTTTGCTTTGAGCCAAACCAACAGACAAACCAAGAGGGTCAATAAGGAAGGTTCTGATGATGCTCGGGTACAGGCTTTTGAAATCAAGCACTATTACATTGCGGTACAAACCGGGCTTTGAATCAAGCACGTAACCCCCGGGACTGCCGTTGCCACTGGAAGCAGTCTCTGCCGCTACATACCCTTTGCGATGCAGTCGGGGAAGATAGAGGTTATCGAATGTTTGTACTGCGCCACCGATTTTATCTATCGGCAAACCAGTCATTCGGGCACGTTCAGTGGCAAAGTTAATCAGATCAGCTTTGGCAAATATTTCTGTAACCAGCCGGCAGTCTTCAATGTTGTATCTTGCAAGCTCCGGCTTATTCGTTTGATAAAGGTGATTTATCTCTTCAACTTTATTGCCGCTCTGGATTGTCTTGCCGCGACCCAGTAACTCCTGACCGACATTCTCAAGAGAAAAGCTTTCAAAAGACCAGAAGGCCGAACGCAGCATTTCAATACCATCGAGCACTGCTCTGCCCGGCACCCGCGCAAGCTTAACGGGATTAGCACCACTGCCAACCTGCAACACCGCCGATGCATCTCCACCACGTCCCAGATCAAAAGTTACATTTAGCTGCTCACACTTTCGTGCGATGAAGTCCAGATCAAAGCCAATGACATTCCAGCCTATGATGACATCAGGGTCTATTTTATGCAGACGCTCAAAGAAACCTTCGAGTAGTTCTTTTTCTGTTGCATAAAAACGCAGCTCGAAGTCACTCAATTTATTCGATGCATCATCCCCGACCATTAATACCTCATGGGTATCACCACTATGCAGTGCGATGGAGTACAGCTGTTGCGATAAACCGCGCGTTTCAATATCGACTGAGATCAGGGTGAGCGCCGGTTCGTACGCAAAGGGTTTTAGCTTCGGGTTTCGAATTTCACTGTAACCATCGCGCTGTATTATTGTCCCCTGTGCGATAAACCCGGCATTTATAAAACGCTCCATTAAATATCGATCAGCGGGTTTTAGATCCGCCTCATGCAACACAGCACCAAAGTCATCAGAACGATGCAGCATTGTTAAATCACGTTGCGCCTTAAAGTACAGTGCATCAACCGGTTCCCCCGCAGTCGATTTAAGTGCCACTTCTTTGCGTTGAGCATTGGCTGGCAATCCCAAAGCCTGACTGCGATCAACAAAACAGACCGCACTCTGGCCGGGGACAGTCAATCTCAACGGGCCTTTTTCAGTTTGTGCCCAGAAGGAAATTTCGATACCTGCAGAAAAATCGCGCCACTGTCGCGATAATATAAAACCTTTGACTGTCTCTTCTGTCACGCCGCTATATGCCTATAGGGTGCGACACCCTGAGACCGGTAACGGGTGTTAGGATTCATGCGTCTTCCGGCATTATGGACACAACATCATAACATCAGACCAGCTTCTGTCAGCGGTTGTGGCCCGGCAAATGTATTTCGCCAAATGACGTCTATACTTTTCTGTACGCCGAACTACACAGGTGATCAGATGCATGAAAAACAAATACAGGTAGACCGGTTTACTTTCGAGGTAACTGTAGATCCATGCGCCGACGCGTTGAGCGCTATTGAGGTGATGGTGTTTTTTAACAGCGAGCCGTGCTGTGATGACAACGGTCATCAGTACCGGATGTATCTTCCTGTCGGACTGCAGGATTCAAGTCTTGTGGATTTGTGCAGTGCTTTTGCACGGGCTGTTCATTGTGAGCATCATTTGATGGTTGCTTAGTGTTTTTTCTTTACGCTTAGGCGTGCTCTTTACTTTACGAGTAAGCGTGGCATCCATGCCACGACATAACGATCAAAACAAGACAAAGCAACAAGTCTACTCGTAAAGACAGAACAACAAGCCAGAGCGACAACAACGGCAAGCCAGAACGATAAAAGAAAGAAAAAAACCTAAAGGCCAAGTTCTTTTTTCTCGGCACAGCTGATACAAAGAACAGCAGCCGGGTTATGCTGCAAACGCGCTTCGGCAATCTCTTCGTCACAGCGGCCACAAAAACCGAAGTCGTCTGACTCCAGCCGTAACAGCGCATGCTGCAGTGCCACAACCTGACGTTGTGCTCTGTTTAATGATTCAGTATGCATTGCCTGTGATTGCAGAGCATCCATTCTGGATAACCTGCCGACTCTGCTTTGATCAAGCTCTACCGTAGCTGCTCCGCCAGTCGTATCTTCCAGTTGCGTATTTAATGCCTGCAACTGTTTTTCGATAAGCTCACGATAGTGATCTTTGCGTTGCACGTCAGTTGTTATCCAGGCTCATTAAGTGCACACCTTTATAGTGAATCAGTTATCCGGTATCAGACGTTTACCCATACTAATTGCATCATCAGTTCCGAAACCGAGTTGCTTATAAAACGCCTGCACAGCAACATTGTCTGTACGAATCTGCAGGTTAAGCTTGGGGCAGCCTAAGTCAAGTAACTTTCCTTCAACGAACCTGACCAGTTGAGTTGCAAGCCCCTGACGCTGATGCTCCGGGGATACGGCAAGATAATAAATCCAGCCTCTGTGTCCATCATAGCCTCCCATTACCGAGGCAATTATTTTATTTTTATGTTCACCTACAAAAAACAGCGCATCATTAACATCCTGTTTGCGTTGAATATCTCGCTGTGGATCATTCCAGGGCCTGGTTAGCTCACACGCTTGCCAGAGTGCAATAACCTCTTCGCTGTCGGCGATTTTAAATTCGCGAATTTTCAATTACTTTTAATCTGCAGCGCCATTACAGAAGTTTCTCGCTAACCGTACAAGCGCTTTACACCAAAGCGGTCATGAATAGCGTTCGATTGCTCCTGTGTTATACGCAGCCCTTTGGCGATTGAATCCAGAAACTGCGCTTCATTGCGATTGTCCAGCTGAATTGCCATTAACGACACTGCATAAACTTCTTCTTCAATGCCACGAGGTACGGATTGAATGAAACCGGCAACATCCGCTCCCTTTGCCATTTCAGCACGAATGAAGTTTTGTTCTTCCTGTCCCATATTGCCAACTTTCTGCACGATTGCCTGCTGTTCCTGCTCATCAAGTCGACCATCAGAAAGACCTGCCTGAATCATCCCGCGTATGTATACCGCTGATTGTTCGCTCTGGCTAATTTGCGGTGCCTGTGGAGTTTGTCCGAACGGATTGTTGTTTCCAGCCTGTGCCTGACCACCAGCTCCCTGGTTGCGTCCCAGCTCTTTCAGTGCTTTGCCTAGCAAGTCTCCAAGACCACCGCCTCCACTTGTAGTACCTGTGTTTTGCTGTCCCATTGTGCCACCGGCATTTCCACCTGAAGTCGAGCCACCGGTTTGGCCTCCGCCAAACACTCCACCCCCTGTGCCACCACCCTGCTGGCTGCTGCCGGTGCCAACGCCCAGCAAATCTTCCAGCATTTTAGCGCCAGAACCACTGTTGAGTGAGCCACCACCCTTTTGCCCGGCACCGAGAAGTTGTCCAAGTATGTCTGTCGCGTTCATTGCCAGTTACTCCAAAATTGTCGTTAGTGCTGTTGTTACTGCAAGACTATCGCTTACGAATAAAAAAAGTAGCAGCGAACTCGCCGAGAGGTCGATGTTAAATAACCAGACTGGTCACTGTTGGCTTACAAGTCTTCTTCTCTTTCGGCAATCCTCGGCCTCAGTGCATCGAGTGAATAACCGGCAGCTGCAGCGGTTTGCAGAATGTCATCAGGCGACTGCTTACCCGCCTGACTCAATGCCCACAATACTGTACAGCGGGTGCCTGATCTGCAGTAGGCAAGAACGGGCTTTGGCAGGTCTTCGATGTGCTGCGCGAAATCATCGATATCATCATCAGTGATTGCGCTGCCATTGACTGGCTGAAATTCAATCGTAATCCCCTGCGCCCGGGCCAGTTTTTCGATTTCTGCATAGGCAGGCTGATCTGCGTCCTCCTGGTCTGGTCGGTTGCAGAGGATAGACTTGAAGTTCTTGCCAACACTGCTTACGTCATCAGTGCTGATCTGAGGTGCTACTGACAGATCTTCAGTGAGCTTTCGGATATCAGCCATCGGTTCTCAATTTATTTAAGGATGCAGTGCCAAGTTTATGGATCACTACTGTCAGTCGCAAGCTATTGGGCTTGTTGCCTGCTGCAGGTGCTCGCCTGTTTGCCCGCATCTCCCAGAAGCAGGAATTATCGCTGGTTGTTCAGACAACAATAGCGGGCTTAGTCGCCAGGCAAATGTCTGCAATACGGACAAGCCAGCCCGGGACTGCAAGTCCGAGGAAATTCCGTTCTTGCCATGCCTCAATCTCCCGGGTGATACCAAATTTGACATGTTCTTACCTAAAAATACCGTTGCACGGTAGGCAATGAAGCAAGGAATCTATACAATATCCACGTCGACAGTGGGTAAATGCGCTTCCCAGCAGCAGTGCCGTAATCGCTATTTCGATTTGACGGGCATTTGCCCTTATTTTTTCCGGAGAAATTAACAAAATGAGTCAGTTACCAAAACATATCAATCGTCGCCACCCGCTGTATGTGGCCCTAATGACAGGAGGCATGGTCGCTGCACTTAGTGCTTGCGAGAGCACACCCAAGCTGGACGAAGCCGTTCCTGCTGCGAAGAAAGAAATCGCTGCTGTAAACCCGTGCAACCCATGTAATCCCTGCAACCCGTGTGCGGCAAATGCCTGTAACCCTTGCAATCCATGCAACCCGTGTGCGGCAAATGCCTGCAACCCGTGTAATCCATGCAACCCATGTGCTGCAAAAGCCTGCAACCCATGTAATCCCTGCAACCCTTGCGCTGCAAATGCCTGCAACCCATGCAATCCCTGCAACCCGTGTGCAGCTGGTGGTGGCAACATCAAAGCATCAGATTTCATCCGCCCATCAAGCGCCTCATTTGACGTTGCAGCCGCGGCTGCATTAGCTTCCCGAGGTGCAGAGCTTTGGAACGATACTTCTCTTAGCTCAAACGGTCTTGCGTGTAACTCCTGCCATGCCGGTGGTGCATTGCTTAACGCTACTTTCGCGGAAGACTATCCACATGAAGTTGCAATGCCCACACAGCAAGCAGGTGTTGGTGCTATCCACATAGATGAGATGGTCAACTTCTGTATGCTGGCACCAATGCAGACAGATCCACTTGCGTGGGGCTCAGAAGAGCTTACTGCTCTGGCTGGTTATTCACTTGAATTACAGGCGAGCTTCAATCCATGTGCTGCAAAAGCTAATGCATGTAATCCTTGCAACCCTTGT
This sequence comes from uncultured Granulosicoccaceae bacterium, assembly GCA_964388065.1. Classification (GTDB taxonomy): domain Bacteria; phylum Pseudomonadota; class Gammaproteobacteria; order Granulosicoccales; family Granulosicoccaceae. Next base: position 7,897 of record CAYLZS010000437.1, on the reverse strand, counting down.
AACCCATGCGCTGCAAATGCCTGTAACCCTTGCAACCCATGTAATCCTTGCAACCCGTGTGCTGCAAAGGCCTGTAACCCTTGCAACCCGTGTAATCCCTGCAACCCGTGTGCTGCAAAAGCCTGTAACCCTTGCAACCCTTGTAATCCATGTGCAGCGAAAGCCTGTAACCCCTGCAATCCATGTAACCCGTGCAACCCATGCGCTGCCAAAAACTGATCACTCTCGTGACAGCTGTAAAAGGAGAGCCCGCTTGTCGGGCTCTTTTTTTGACTTGTGCTTTGCTGACAATCACAGCTTGCGCCGGTAACAGCAAAACATCGGGCTTACCGTCATCTCAACCCGTCACGACGATTGTAGAGGCCGTCTCATCCGGTGAGCCAACGACCGCACCGGATACCGCGGCAATTCCTGCAGGCTCATACATTGCGGGATCCGATCAGCAGGAGCGTGAATTTGGCTACCAACTGGACGAAGCAGCCTATGGTCACTCACGCACCAGAACTGGTGGCTGGTACGATCGGGAAAGAGTACGCGCGTCTGCAACAACAGGTGCTTACGAAATTACCGTTACACCGATCACCAACGAACAATACCAGGTGTTTGTTAACGCAACGAATCACCCTGTTCCGGAAGTTGATGAGGCGACCTGGCGAGGCTATGGGCTGGTTCACCCGTACGAACGGACCAGAAGACACGCATGGCAGAACAATCAACTGCCAACAAACCGGGAACAACACCCGGTTGTGATGGTCAGTTATGATGATGCTCAAGCATACGCTGCATGGTTGTCGGAGAGTCGCGATGAAGTCTGGCGCCTGCCAACAGAAGATGAGTGGGAAAAAGCAGTAAGAGGCACAGACGGAAATTATTTCCCCTGGGGAAACGATTTCAACCGCGATAATTTAAACAGCCATGATGCCGGCCCATTCGATACCGTTGCAGTCGGCTCACGTTCTACACCTGGTCCTTTCGGTTTGCTGGATGGTGCGGGACAAGTCTTTGAATGGATATCCACCCCCGGCGCACAAAGAGCATGGGTTAAAGGCGGCTCCTGGGACGATCAGGGTTGCGGAGTTTGCCGTCCCGCCGCTCGACACAGCAGACCTAAACCAATAAAACATATATTAGTAGGCTTCAGACTGGTCAGAACACAATGACACAATTATCAGACAAAGCTCGCCATTCGAAAAATCTCCCAGAGCAACTGGCAGCACTCTCGGACAGTAAATTGCAGGCAATGCTTACTTCCGGTGACAGAATTAACGACTGTTATCGGCTGTTACAAAAGAATGAAACGTATGGCAATGTCGTGCGTGAAGTTCTTCGGGACCAGGGCACTTTCTATGAGCTCGAGCACTACCCCAAAGGTGATGTACACGACAGTGATTCATTCTCACAGTATTTTTATCATGCACATCGTGGCATAGAAGGTGAAAATGGTCACTTTCATACTTTCCTGCGTGCCAAAGGAATGCCCGGCAAACCGAAGCCTGCACCTTACGATGGCACTGTTGCCTGGCCTGCCGGCACTGATGCACTCAGCCACCTGATTGCCATTTCAATGGACCCCAAAGGCTATCCAATCGGTCTGTTCTCAACCAACAGATGGGTAACCGGTGAGACCTGGTATAAAGCGCAGGATGTTATTACCATGCTCGATCACTTCGAAATGGATATGCTCTATCCGTCCTGGCCGGTCAATATCTGGATCACAGAAACAATGCGCTTGTTCAGACCACAAATCGAAGAACTGATAGTTAAGCGCGATGAGTCAGTGGAAGACTGGAGTAACAAATATCCGGATAAGGATGTCTATGAAGACCGCGAACTGGAAGTCACCAGTGAAGTGCTGGTCAATGTCGACAGGCAAATCGATGCGATTAAAGCAGAGCTTAAAAAACGCGCGCATTAGCCAATTTACAGACCACCTCTCACGCCAGTTCCCAAGGCCAGTTCCCAAGGCCGTTACAATAAGCCCGGCTGCGGCAAGATAACCGCAGCCGTGGCAGCACTCCCGTCCCGATCCGCCAAGCAAACGGACGCGAGATCACTGCGCAAAAATACTTTAAGTTTGTCTGACCACCGTGTCAGTTTGCCAGCCAGTGTCTTCCACTACAGATAAACCGTGCCTCTGAGACACTATTCAAAACAAGCAATTTAAGCGGTTATAGCTGCACGCTATTTTTTTAAGATACACTGACGCTATAAATCAGATTGTGTGCAAAGCCCTCTTTGCAATGGAGAATAAAAATGAACGCAGAAGAACTCAGATCCCGACAAGACCGCGAGATCGCCCGCCAGTTGATGGAAACTGCCGAAGTCAGGCGCATCAACGAGATGATCGAGAAGCGCGAAGAACAGGGACCCATGGGCACCAGACGTCGTCTGCTCGCAACCTCGGTGCGCCTCAGCCGCAATATGGCTCCCTGGCTCCACGAAATGGCTGACGATTGCATTGAGAAACTCGGTGTTAAAATTCCCACTGAGCTCTATGTCTACGCCAGCCCCTCTTATAACGCTGCGTGTGTTAAGCCCGAAGACGGCCGCTTGTTCATTATGTTTTCATCGAGCCTGCTGGAATCGTTTGAGGGATCGGAGCTGCGTTTCGTTGTTGGCCATGAACTGGGACACTACCTATACGGCCACCACGACATACCCATTGGTTACCTGTTAAACGGCAAGGCCAGACCCAACCCCAAGCTTGCACTGCAGCTAACCAGCTGGTCGCGCTTTGCAGAGGTATCTGCAGACCGGGCCGGTGCACACTGCGCGCAAGACCCGGAAGGTGTTGCACGTTCGCTGTTTAAACTTGCCTCAGGATTGAGCAGCAAGCTGGTTAAATTCAACATTGACGAATTCATGCAACAAGTGGATGAAATGCAAACCGAAGATGCCGAGCCCGGTCAGGGAGCACCTCAGGAAGACTGGTTCATGACACACCCGTTTAGCCCGCTGCGTGTCCGCGCCCTGCGACTATACGACTCTTCGGTGCTGGCCAAAGAAGGTGGCAACAGCATTGATGAACTGGAAGCCGGCGTGCAGGTACTGATGACTATAATGGAACCCAGCTACCTCGAAGGTCGCACAGATACCGCAGAAAACATGCGTCGCTTATTGTTCGCAGCCGCATTGTCTGTAGCTAACGCGAACGGAAAAATATCCGATAAAGAAATCGCTGTGTTTGAAAAGTTCTTCGGCAAGCGTGCGTTCAACGAAGATCTAAACCTTGAGCGTCTGGCCGAAGATTTAAAAGATCGCATCGCCCAGGTTAACTCAACTGCAACCGTCGCTCAGCGCATGCAAATAGTCAGAGACCTCGCAACCGTTGCACGCGCCGATAAAAAAGTAAGCGATACAGAAATCAAAGTCCTTACTGAAATCGCAAAAGATCTCGAAGTACCTGCAAATTTTGTCCATCAGGCAGTATCTCTTGAAATCGGGCTTGATTAGATTTTTTCGGGTAGTATTCAACAGATTCGCAGAACTTTTTAGCAAGCCTGCAACTTGTATCAAAACTGAAACTCCCGGAGCAATCATGTCTGTGCAAGCGACTATTACCCCTTATCTGACAGTAAATCGGGCTGACGAGGCCATCACCTTCTATGAAGCTGCTTTTGGTTTTGAAGAAATAGGTCCGCGGCTGGAAGACAATCAGGGCAATATTATCCATACCGAACTAAAGTTTGGCGACAGTACAATCATGTTGTCTGAAGAGATGCCACAGTTTGGCAACAAGGGACCGAAGTCACTGCGTGGTACAAGTGTTCGCATCAATCTTCAGGTAGAAGATGCGCACGGCACGGCAAGTCGCGCGCAAACTGCAGGGGCTAAGTTAGAGTCGCCAATAGAAGATCAGTTTTACGGGCATCGTGCAGGCAGGCTATGTGACCCGTACGGACACATTTGGATCATCTCTCAGGAAATAGAAAAGCTCACCAAAGACGAGATACGTCGGCGCACTGATGAGTACTTTAGAGAGCTCGAAGAACAAACATAAGTCCCCGATACCAAACTTAGTCAGACTTCCTGGCCTGCAATAAACAACCACGTCTCAATGACGGTATCCGGTTCAGTGATACGCTGCTGATGCTAACTCCCCACTCCATCAACCACTTTGCAAGGTCAGGATGATCGGACGGGCCCGTCCGCTGCACAGGCGATACCTAAGCCTCGGTCCAAACATGTCAGTTCGAGGTAGCACAAACCGAGGCATATTATCGAAGCAACGCTGTGTCCTATGTAAACACTACGAAAAAAATCAGTTGAAGAAATTGGAGCCCACATCTTGCATAAAACCTCACTGCAATGAAAAATCTAGCAATTTTGCAATCCGATACATTTTAAAAATCAGAGAGAACGCAGCTAAACCGTTTATAATCCCTACTTCACCAGTTGAGTCTGTTAAATGAAAATTCTAGTCACCGGTTCGGCCGGATTTATCGGTTCGACCCTCTCCCGAAAGCTTCTCGACCGCGGTGACCAGGTGATTGGAGTAGACAACGTCAATGACTACTACGATCCAACCCTTAAGCTTGCACGGCTCAAACCACTGACCGAACATGAAAACTTCACGGAAGTAAAAATTTCGATCGAAGACAAAGAAGCAATGGACAGCACGTTTGCTGAATACAAACCGGAGCGGGTGGTGAATCTGGCAGCTCAGGCCGGTGTTCGATACTCAATCGAGAATCCGTATGCCTACATAGATTCCAATATTTATGGTTTCATAAATATCCTTGAGAATTGCAGGCATCACAAGGTTGGCCATCTTGTTTATGCTTCGACAAGTTCGGTGTACGGCGCACACACCAACATGCCATTCTCTATTCACGACCACGTAGATCATCCGGTCAGTCTGTATGCCGCCACTAAGAAATCCAATGAACTGATGGCACATACATACAGCCACCTGTTTGAAGTTCCAACAACCGGACTAAGATTCTTTACCGTCTATGGTCCGTGGGGTCGACCGGATATGGCATTGTTTTCTTTCACCAAAAAGATTCTGGCCGGAGAACCCATTGATGTCTTCAACCACGGCAATCACCGACGCGACTTCACCTATATTGACGATATTGTTGAAGGCGTCATTAGAACACTGGATCAGGTAGCCGTTCCAAATCCGGACTGGAATAGTGACGAGCCGGGCTCAGCCTCAAGCGCCGCACCTTATCGGGTCTACAATATCGGTAATAACAATCCGGTAAATCTAATGAGATATATCGAAGTGCTGGAAGAGTGTCTCGGTAAAAAAGCTGAGAAAAACTTACTGCCGTTGCAGCCAGGTGATGTACCGGACACCTACGCTGACGTGACTGATCTGGTGAAAGCTGTAGACTACAAGCCTGCCACCACAGTTGAAACGGGTATTGCAGCTTTTGTAGAGTGGTATCGCATGTACTATAAAGTTTGAGTGGCATAAGCACCTCTTTAGTACTTAATATAAGTACAAGCGTTGCTTTGCGTTAACGCCGTGAACCTCTATACATTATTCACTGAATCAAGGCTGAGTCCGACCGACCGATAATCTGAAGCCTTTGTGGCATCAATACGACCTTCCATCCCCAGAACCACTTGTATTTTCCAGTTTACTATATTCAAATGCCTCCGTTTGAAATAGAACAACTTTAAATTACACTTGTAGAACTTTATCAGCCTGCGTCCATTGTGAAACTAACATAACTCATCGATTTTTCTCTAAAATCAACCGGACACAGAGAGTCGTACAGACAACGAACAAAAGCGTCACGAGAATCAAACCTGCTTGCCGGAAAGTACTCAAGGCAATACACTGTTTTAACAAGTGCATCTGGTGACAACGCAGTGGGTGAAGTTAATTGCAAGAGAATGGTTAGTCTGGGCATATCCTGCCAGACTGCTCATCAGTTGCGCCGGCTGGAGAGCTCACAACCAGATGCAGTTATCTCTTCTGAAGTAGAAGTACTACCCAGTCTGTTTGACTGGCTAATCTGCCCCGCAGCCAGTGCCGTCGAACTATTAAACAAACGGTTTCCCCAATTCACCAGAAACAGCATTGATATATACAAAGGCCGCCCCTACTGGTCAGATTTTAATATCTATTTCTGGCATAGTTTTTTGGTCACAGAAAAAAGCGCCCGATCTATAAATATAGACGCAACCTTCGAACGGGAACTTAGGCGCTGGTGTTTCCTGTGTGATCAATTTTCAGCGCTCGACCCTGCTGATACCGTATTTGTCATATCCAACACCCAGAACAATTTGGAAACCGAAGTTTTTGAACCTTCGGAGCGCGATCAGTACCACTTTACAGATACCGGAATAGATACTTTGCGCAATAGTCTTGCTGAGTATTTCCACACCGAAGCAGACAACATACAACTACAGGTCGTCACACGGGAGAACCGATCCCTCGGACTCAAACCCGGTGAAGAAGTGAGTTTCCTGCCTGTCGATCAGAACGAATGGAAGGGATCAAAGCAGTCGTGGAATAACTGGTGGCAGCAGCAACTGAATCGATACCAAAGCAGCCAGTAATCCCAATCAAATTCGTCCTGGTATTACCCACAGACGATATCTATTCACCATCCACTCTTAAATCCAGAAAATCAACATCGAGCTGGCCCGGTACAACACTGAGTGTTGCAGAACTATTGGCATCCATTGAAAAGCCAATTTCCCGCAACACCGATTTCGCCAGCGCATTTCTTTTAGTGGAAACAAAATTCACATCCAGCGCAGCATTACCGTCAGTGTACTTATTAACCAGATAGCTGAAAAACGCCTTCTCAACCAACTTACCCTGCACCCGACAGGACAGCATAAAATCTTTAACAACTATTGTTTTCTGTCCCTGGCTGTCTGCTTTAGTTTCGGTAATCGCGAACCCTACCAAACCATAGTCACCGTATTTATCACTACAGTGAATAACATGTTTATCGGTATGTGTGGCCTGCAATAGCTCATCGATCGCATCCCTTGCGTACTTGATGCCGGAAAAATTCAACTGGTTAGTACGTTGCAGCAGCTCAGCGACCCGCGGGTATTGCTCCTCTGCCACAGGACCAATATTCACGACAATATCGCAGGCTTTAAGGAACGCTACATAATCCTCACCAAATTCAATGGCAGCTTCACTACGTTTCGCTTGTTGCTGATACATGATGCGTCTGTTGCCGGACTCAGTGGTCGTGCCTCCCTGTAGTCTCGGGTGTTGCAGCAGGTTGTCGAGTTCAGTTTCCGGCAATACTTCGATACCATCAACAGATGCAGATACTTCTTCTCGCTCAAACGGAGAGTCATCGATAAAAACCAGTGTGTCAGTGCCAATACTGATTTTGTCAGCCAGCCAATTGATATTTTCAGACTTCTGATTCCAGTTGATCACCGGATGAATTAAATACTCAGCCAGTCCGAGTTTGGCAAGATGTGCCAGCGCTTCCTCTTCATTGTTCTTGCTGGCAACACTGATCAGGATGCCGCGTTCATCTAAGGTTTTAAATAGTGCCGGCACTGATGGCTTAAGAGCGACCTCGCCTTCAATCAGCACACCATCCCACAGGGTATTATCGAGATCGAATACAACACACTTTACAGCCGGCTGTTCTTTTGTAGAACCCAACGGTATCGATGCCACCGGTTCTGAAAGGAATGAATCGGGATCATCAACCGCCACAAAGTCGGCGGATATAAACACCAGCTGTGTACCTGACTCCTGCTCCGGTGTAAACGATACGTTGTAGGGTAATCCGGACTCTACAACCGACCTCAGGTCGGCATAGGGAATAATTAGTCGGTTATAACCGGTGTGCAGATCCAGCTGCTTCCAGTAAGGCAATGCAAGTTTGCCACTGGCTGGTATCGACAGCATTTTCGACCCGGCCACAGCACAGGCAAATTTCACTTTGCAAGGCTC